>JBGVCH010000034.1:0-105266 GCA_045226335.1 Christensenellales bacterium
GCCCATCCAGTACGTGGACAAGATCGTGGCGGAGACGAAGGACCTGTGGAAGCTGATGAACATCGAGTACGACGACTTTATCCGCACTACGGAAGACCGGCACATGAAGATCGTGCAGAAGATCTTCCGCCGGTTCTACGACCAGGGCGACGTCTACAAGGCGGAGTACGAGGGCATGTACTGCACGCCCTGCGAGTCTTTCTGGACCCCCACCCAGCTGGTGGAGAAGGACGGCGTCAAGGTCTGCCCCGACTGCGGCCGCCCCTGCCAGCCCATGAAGGAGGAGAGCTATTTCTTCCGCATGAGCAAGTACCAGGACTGGATGATCCAATACATCGAGGATCACCCCGAGTTCATCCAGCCCGCCTCCCGGGCCAACGAGATGATCAACAACTTCCTGAAGCCCGGCCTGCAGGACCTGTGCGTCAGCCGCACCAGCGTCAAGTGGGGCGTGCCGGTGGACTTTGACCCCGGTCACACGGTGTATGTGTGGATCGACGCCCTGAGCAACTACATCACCGCCCTGGGCTACGGCACGGACCACGACGAGCTGTTCCGCAAGTTCTGGCCCGCGGACGTGCACCTGGTGGGCAAGGAGATCGTGCGCTTCCACACCATCTACTGGCCCATCATGCTTCACGCCCTGGGCCTGCCTCTGCCCAAGCAGGTGTTCGGCCACGGCTGGCTGCTCTTCGGCGCGGACCGGATGAGCAAGTCGAAGGGCAACGTGGTCTACCCCGGTCCCATCGTGGCCCGCTACGGCGTGGACGCCCTGCGGTATTACCTCATGCGGGAGATGCCCTTCGGCTCGGACGGCAACTACACCAACGAGTCCTTCCTGATCCGGGTGAACGCGGACCTGGCCAACGACCTGGGCAACCTCGTGAGCCGCACCGTGGCCATGATCGAGAAGTACTTCGACGGCACCATGCCCGCCTGGGACAGCGCCGTCGGGGAACCCGTGGGCGCTGAGCTGCGGGCCCACTGCGCTGCGCTCCCCGCCGCGGTGGAGGCGCAGATGGACAAGCTGCAGTTCTCCCAGGCCCTGACGGAGATCTGGAAGGTCATCGGCGAGTGCAACAAGTACATCGACCTCACCCAGCCCTGGGTGCTGGGCCGCGATCCGGAGAAGAAGGGCCTGCTGGGGAACGTGCTGCTGACCCTGGCGGAGTGCGTGCGCTTCGTCAGCGTGCTCATCGGCCCCTTCATGCCCAACACCCCGGCCCGGATCTTTGAGCAGCTGGGCCTGACGGACGAGAGCCTCAAAACCTGGGAATCCCTTGCCGGCTTCGGCAGCCTGCCCACGGGCCTGAAAGTGAAAAAAGGCGAAGCCCTCTTCCCCCGCCTGGACGTGAAGAAGGAGCTGGAGGCCCTGGCCGCGGAGGACGCTCCCGCCGCGAAAGAACCGGAAAAGAAGCCCGAAAAGAAGGCGGAGAAAAAAGAGGAAAAAGCGGAGGACGAGTTCCCCGCGGAGATCTCCATCGACGATTTCGCCAAGTGCAAGATGCAGGTGGCCCGGGTGCTGAGCTGCGAGAAGGTGCCCAAGAGCAGCAAGCTGCTGAAGTTCCGCCTGTCCTTCGGCGCCGACGGCGAGCGCACCATTTTCAGCGGCATCGCGAAGTACTATGACCCCGAAACCCTGGTGGGCAGACAGGTGGCCGCGGTGACCAACCTGGCCCCCCGGAAGATCGCCGGGGAGATGAGCGAGGGCATGATCCTCTCCGCCCTGGACGCCGCCGGCAACCTGCGGCTGGTGACGGTCATGGACGGCGTGGAAGACGGAGCGATCCTCGGATGAGCGCGGAACTCTACGATTCCCACTGCCACATCGACGGCCAACAGTTTGACGCGGACCGGGAGGCCCTTCACGCCAGGATGCTGGCGGCGGGGGTCACCCGCTTCGCCGTCATCGGCACGGATCTCGCCTCTTCCCGGATCGCCATGGATTACGCCGCCGCCCATGAAGGCGCCGTGGCGGCCATCGGCTTTCACCCCGGGGACTGCGCGCCCTACCGTGGCGACGAAGACCTGGCGCAGCTGGCGGCCTGGTCCAAAGAGAGCGTGGTCCGGGCCATCGGGGAGATCGGCCTGGACTACCACTGGCCCGACAACCCGCCCCACGCGTTCCAGCAGCGGGTCTGCGCCGACCAGATCGAGCTGGCCTGGCAGCTGGGCCTGCCCTGCACCTTCCATGTGCGGGAGGCCCACCCCGACATGCTGACCCTGCTGAAAGCCCACCGGGACCACCTCACCGGCGGCATCATGCACTGCTTTTCCGGCAGCTGGGAGACCGCCCAGGAGTACCTGCGGCTGGGCTACATGATCTCCTTCGCCGGCCCGGTGACCTTCAAAAACGCCCGGAAACTCCACGAGGTCGCGGCAAAGTGTCCCGGGGACCGGATCCTCATCGAGACCGACAGCCCCTACATGGCGCCGGAACCCGTCCGGGGCACCCGCAACGAGCCGACCAACGTGCGGCACGTCGCCGCCCGGATCGCGGAACTGCGGGGCGAGACCTTTGAGGCAACGACGGCGGCCACCACGGCCAATGCCATCGCGGTCTACGGCGCTTGACAAAGCAGGGAAATACCGTATAATGGTGTCAACTGCTGAAACAGCAAATGAGGGAGGTTTTTTGATGACGTACAGAACGGACCCCGGGTACGACGAGACCTACAACAGCGGTTATGACAGCGGATACGAGGAGGGCTATGAGTCCGAACCGGACGCGCGGGAATACATCAACACGGTGAAATCGGTGTTCCTGGCGATTTTGAAGCTCATCACGGGCCTGATCGGACTGGCGCTGATCATCCTGGTCATTGTCGGTTTGAGCGGCCTGGCCGAGACGGTCCATAATGGGCTGAACAGCATCGATTCCAAAGAGCTGAGAGACGCGCTGAGGAACATTCCCTGGGATGACTTCACCAGAGGGACGGGCTTTGTGGCCATCCTGTTCATGGTCATTGCCATCTCCCATCTGCTCAGCATGGCAATGAACGGCATCGGCGCGTTCCTGCTGCGGGTGGCCAAGCACGGCGCCACGCCGGTGCAGATCGCTCACATCGTCTACACCGTCTTCGGCATCATCCGCTTCGTGCTCTGGTGCGTGATCGGCACCCTGGCCATGATCGGCCTGATCGTGGCGGGCTCCGCCGTCAGCGAGGCGGTGGACATCAAGGCCATCCTCGGCGATCTCGGCGCTCAGGGCGGCCTCGCCGTGGCCTATGTGCCCACCATGATCGTCCTGATCTTCATGCTGCTGATCGGAAAGTTCCTCTACCACCTGAGCGTGTCGAAGGTCATGTCCCACACCCGCAAGGAGCTGTCCCAGGGCCGCCTGATCGCGCTGCCCTTCTACAACAAGCTCCCCGGCCGCTGCATCTTCCTGGTGGTGGTGTACGGCATCATGTTCACGCTGAACGCCGTGCTGTTCATTGTCGCCGGTTCTTCCACGAACAGCATGTCCGGCGCGCTGGTTGCCATCGCGATCCTGGCGATCCCGCTGGCCCTGCACTATCTGCGGCTCTTCCTGGTCATGGGCTGTGCCAAGGACTTCAGCCGCGCCCACGAATGAGAACAGACTTTCCGCGCTGCGCCGCAACTCCGGGAGACCGGGGCTGCGGCGCAGTTTGTTCACGGGTGGCGGGTGCCCCACCACGGCTGTGACGGTCCCAATTCGGAATTCGGAATTGGAACAACTGCGGCGGTCGCGGAGATTGCCCCACCACCGCTGCGGCGGACATGAGGATGCCCCACCACCGCAGCGGCGGTCCCCCTCCCCGGCAAGCCGGGGAGGAAGGAGGGCACGGCTGGAGTGAATCCCCGTGCGGCAATCCGGCTTCACACGAATCTCAGTTATGAATTACAAATCAAGCAAAGGTATGCACCCGAAGGTCCAGGGCGATCGGAAAGCCCTGGCCGAGGCCCGCAGGCCTCGGAATCCCTTTGTTTTCATTTAGCTTTCTTAACACGGAAGAGTATCACACTCCCGAAACCCCAAACGCCGCCAACCCCTTCTCCCCGGCTTGCCGGGGAGATGTCGCCGCAGCGACAGAGGGGCATCCGACTCCACCGCTGCGGCAGCGACAAAAGGGCGTTCCGGTCATCACGCGAGAGGAGATGAGCGTATGGTTGAACCCGGCCTTTACCGCCATTTCAAGGGCGGGCTGTACCAGGTGCTGGACACGGCGAAGCACTCCGAGACCCTGGAGGAGATGGTGGTGTACCGGGCACTGTACGGAAACCACGGCCTGTGGGTGCGGCCCGCGGCCATGTGGGACGAGACCGTCACCCGGGAGGGCCGGACCTTCCGGCGGTTTTCGCCTGTGCCGCCCTACCACTTCTACGGCTGGGCATGGGCGGACGTCCCGCCCCTCTCCCCGGCGGACGCGGATCTCCGGGATCCCCGGATGCTCTACGACCGGCTGATGTCCTGCTGGTGCGCCGAGACCTGCGCGCCCCGGATGCGGGCGGACTGGTCCCCGGCCAACCCCACCCTGGGGCAGTGCTCCATCACGGCCTTTCTGGCGCAGGACATCTACGGCGGCCGGGTGTACGGCGTGCCCCTGCCGGACGGGAATTTCCACTGCTTCAACGTCGTGGGAGACCGGGTCTTCGACCTCACCAGCGAGCAGTTCGGCGACACCGTCCTGGACTACACGGACTGTCCGGAGCAGTTCCGGGAGGTGCACTTCGCCAAGGCGGAGAAGGCGGCACGATACCGTCTGTTGAAGGAGAAACTGAGCGGCGCCGTCATGGCTTTGAGGCCGGGAAGCTGATGGCACTTCCCGTAAAGGGCAGTCTTTGGCGCGGACATGCAGCTGCCAAATCGTAATTTGACAAATTTAGATTAGACAAATTATGATTTGACAAATTACGATTTGGGAGTTACAATGGGGATACAGAGGGGAGGTGTCCGCCGTGTTTTACTTCAGAGAAGAAGAACTGCAGAAACTGGCACAGTTTTGTCAGCGGCCGGAAACCAAGGCCATGGCGGTTTACGGACGGCGAAGAGCGGGAAAGACCTGCCTGCTGACCGAGTTTATGCAGCGTCACAGGAATGGGATGGCCTTTCTGTACTTCCAGTGTATGAGCTATGACTACCATACCTGTCTGACGGATTTTCTGGCGGTTGCGGCCCGCATGTTTCCCGACCACCGACTTCTGCCCGCCGCCACAACCTTTCATGATGCCATAGATGACATGGCCCGCTCGCATCCGGAGCCCCTCTGCATCATCATCGACGAGTTTCCTTTCCTGTGCAGGAAGCGGGAAGACGCCATCGCGGAGTTTCAATGGATCATTGACCACGGCCTTCGGGACGTCAAGCTGATCCTGACCGGTTCCAACCGCTCCTTTATGGCGCATCAGATCCAGCAGTACGAATCCCCGCTGTACGGGCGGTTTGACGAGATCATGGAGGTCAAGCCCTTCTCTTTTCCGCAGATCATGGAACTGTTTCCTGACCCGGAAGACGCGATGCAGGTGTATGCGATGACGGGCGGTGTGGCGCAGTATGTGCGGTTCTTTCAGGCTTATCCTTCCGTCCGGGAAGCGACGGCCGCTCTCTTTTTCCGCTCGGATGGCCGCCTGGTGCGCGAAGCGCCCAACATGCTGCTCCAGGAGCTTCGGGACCCCACCACCTATGAGCGCATCCTGCGCGCCCTGGGCAGCGGCCGGAAAACGACCGCGCAGATCGCATCCCAGAGCGGGCTGGACGTCCGGGGGCTTTCACCCTATCTGAACAGACTGTCGGAACTGAACGTGATCGATACGGTCCTGAATCCGGTGTCGGCTGACAAGCGCAGCCAGCGCTACCGGATCACGGATCTGCTGTTCCGGTTTCATTACACCTTCGTCGAGCCGAACATGTCGATGATCAACGCCCTGCAGGATGAGGCCGCGGCCTTCATCCTCGCGGATCGGTACCAGGAATACCTGGGGACGGTTTACGAAGACGTGATCCGGAGCAGCTGCTACCGCTATGCCCGGGAGGGGAGGCTGCCTTTCATGCCGAGGGCGGTTGGCTCCTGGTGGGGCCCTGTTTGCGAGGACGGCGTATGGTTTGAGAGCGAGATCGATGTGCTGGCGCTGGATGATCGCCATATCGTGGTCGGCGAGTGTAAATACCGCGGCAAGCAGGTCGGGATGAAGGAGTATCACAGCCTGCGGATGAAAGCGGCCTTCGTCCAGGCGAAAGGCCGGGAAATCTGCTACCTGCTGGCCAGCAAAAGCGGGTTCACCGACGAGCTGAGGAGCATTGCCGATCCCAACCTGATCCTGATCGACCTGATCTGACGGCAAAGGAGTTCTGAATGTCCAGAACCGACTGGGGTGAAAACCTCGAACTCAAGATTTCCATGCTCCCGGAGAGCCCGGGCTGCTACCTGATGAAGGACGCCGCCGGGACCATCATTTACGTGGGCAAGGCCGTGAACCTGAAGAACCGGGTGCGGTCCTATTTCCGCGACACGGAGCACACCCCCAAGGTGGCCGCCATGGTGGCCCGCATCGCGGACTTTGAGGTGCTGCTGTGCGAGAGCAACCTGGAGGCCCTGTGCCTGGAGTGCAACCTCATCAAGGAGCACAAGCCCTACTACAACATCCTGCTGAAGGACGACAAGCACTATCCCTACCTGCGGCTGGACCTGCGGGAGCCCTTTCCGCGGCTGACCCTGGCCCGGCGGATGCAGAAGGACGGCGCGCGGTACTTCGGGCCCTACATCGGCGCCACGGCGGTGCGGCAGGTCATCGACGCGGTGCGGGACGTCTTCCCCCTGCGGACCTGCGCGAAAAAGCTGCCCCCGGCCAATCCCCAGCGGCCCTGCATCAACCACGATATCGGCAAGTGCCTGGCCCCCTGCGCGGGGAAGTGCACCGAGGCGGAGTACTGGGACATGATGGACGGGGTGCTGTCCTTCCTCAACGGGGACTACGGCCCGGTGATCGACAAGCTCACGGCCCGGATGAACACCGCGGCGGAGCGGATGGAGTACGAGCAGGCGGCGGCCATCCGGGACAAGATCCGGGACGTGCGGGGGCTGATGGAGCGGCAGATCGCCATCCGAACGGACCGCAGCGAACAGGACATCATCGCCCTGGCCCGGGACGGCCTGGACGCCATGGCGCAGATCATCTACGTCCGGGGCGGGCGGATGCTGGGGGGCGACCACTTCCTGCTGCCCCGGGAGGGCGGCGAGGACCCCGGCGAGGTGCTGGCGGGCTTCCTGACCCAGGTGTACGGCGAAGGCGCGCTGATCCCTCGGCACGTGCTGGTGCAGGCCCTGCCGGAGGGCGCCGCGGAGCAGCTGGAGCAGTGGCTGCGGCAGCAGAAGGGGAGCGCGGTGACGCTCTCCACCCCAAAGCGCGGCGAGAAGCATGACCTGGTGCTGCTGGCGGAGAAGAACGCCCGGGACGCCCTGGAGAAGCGCAACGCCCGGGCGGCGGTGCGGGAGGAGCGCACCAGCGGCGCCGCCGCCAACCTGGGCCGGATCCTGGGCATGGACCGCTATCCCCGGCGCATCGAGGGCTACGACATCTCCAACACCCAGGGGGTCCTGTCCGTGGGCTCCATGGTGGTGTTCATCGACGGCGTTCCGGCCAAGAAGGAGTACCGGCAGTTCCGCATCAAAACCGTGGAGGGCGCCAACGACTTCGCCTCCCTGAACGAGGTCCTGGGCCGGCGCTTCGCCCACGGGCTGCAGGAGAAAAAGGAGCGGGAAGAAAAGGGCCTTCCGGCGGCGGGGGGCAGGTTCTCCGACCTGCCGGATCTGGTGCTCATCGACGGCGGCCCGCAGCAGCTGCGCTTCGCCCTGGACGCCCTGAAGGCCATGGGAGCGGAGGTGGCCATGTTCGGCCTGGCCAAGAAACAGGAGGAGATCTACCTCCCGGACCGGGAGGAGCCCATCCTGCTGGACCACCGCACGCCGGAGCTGCAGCTGATCCAGCGCGTCCGGGACGAGGCGCACCGCACCGCCATCACCCACCACCGCGGCCTGCGGGACAAAGCCTTTACCCACTCGGCCCTGGATGATATCGACGGCATCGGTCCCAAGCGCCGCAAGGCCCTGCTGAAGCGCTTCGGCAGCCTGAAGGCCGTGAAAGCCGCCTCGCCGGAGGAGCTGGCGGCCGCGGAGGGCATGACCGCCGCCGCGGCCCGGGCGGTCTACGCATATTTTCACCCGGAAGAGAACCCGGAAAGGAGCTGACGGTATGACAATCACCCCCTTCACCTGCACCCGGGACGGGCTCACCATCAAAGGCATGGCCTACCTGCCGGACGGGAGCGGGAAAAACCCCGCCGTCATCGTGTGCCACGGCTATACCGGCTGTCTGGCGGATCAGGAGCCGGTGTGCCGGAAATTCGCCGCGGCGGGCTGGGCGGCCTTCACCTTCAGCTTCTGCGGCGGCAGCCGGGACGCCACCCCGCCGGCCTGCAGAAGCGACGGCGACACCACGGCCATGTCCCTGCTGACGGAGCGGGAGGACCTGTTGAAGGTCATCGCGCATGTGGCGGCGCATCCCGCCGTGGATCCGGCCCGCATCTCCCTGATGGGCTACAGCCAGGGCGGCGCGGTGGCGGGCATCACCGCCGGCGTGTCCCCGGTGCCCATCGAGGGGCTGGTGATGGTCTTCCCGGCGCTGTGCATCCCGGACCACGCCCGCCGGGGCATCCTGGGCGGCGCGAAGTACGATCCCGCCGATCCCCCGGAGATCATCGAGGGCCTCACCCGCCTGGGCCGGGCCTACCACGAGGAAGCCGCGGCCATGGATATTTACCTGCTGCTGGAAAAGTACGCCGGGCCGGTGATGATCCTCCACGGCACCGCGGACCGGGTGGTGAACTACACCTATTCCGTCCGGGCCAGCGCCGCCTACCGCCCCGGCCAGAGCTGCCTGCACCTGGTCCGGGACATGGACCACGGCGGCAGTCCCGACCAGATGGACGCCATCGCCGAGGAGGCCCTGGCTTTCCTGCGGGGGAAGCGCGCCCGGTTCAGCGTGCGGGTGGTCATCACCGGCGCGAAGGACCGGAAGGAGGGGGAGGAGACCGTCCGGGACGTGTATTTCACCGGCTGGTGCGATTCGGAGATCTTCAAAGGCGCGGTGCAGCCCGGGGCCTGCGACACCCAGCGGGTCACGCCCTCCGGGGCGCTGGTCTGCCGGGCTGTGTACACCCTGTCCGGCCTGGACGAGGCCGGGGAGGCCTGCAGTGTCTCCGTGGTGAACACCCTGCGGGACGGCGCCTGGAAGCCGCAGGTCCGCACCGACAGCAAGCGGCTGGCCTGGATGAACACCGCCGACTGGACCGCCATTCTGGAGCACAGCCCCACCGGTCCAACGGTGCGGTTCTTCGCGGGAGAATAGAAAAACAGATTTTTTCGCCGCGGGAACAGCCACGCCGGAAAAATCGTCGTATCAACAGGCGGAACCCGATGAGGGGACCGACAGAATAAAAACCGCAACGCGGAGGAAGGAATAAAACCATGACGAACATCAACATGCCCGAAGAACTGAACGACGAGGTCCTGGAAGAAGTCGTCGGCGGCAAGACCTACACGACCGTGAAGAAGGGCGACACCCTGATCCGCCTGGCGGAGCGCTATCACACCACCGTGGAACAGCTGCTGAAGTGGAACCCCATCATCAAGGACAAGAACCTGATCGTCATCGGCTGGAAGCTGCGGGTGAAGTAAGAAACCCGCAACCGGAAAAGGGGAGACTGTCTCGTGGCAGCCTCCCCGGTTTTTCTGTGCCCGGTGCGGAACGCATCGGAAGAAAAGGGCTTGTTTCCCGGAAATACGGGAGGCAAGCCCTTTTCAAAGCCCGAAGTCATTCTGTTCATTCATGATTCTTCTGAGTATCTGTCCGCCCCAAGATGTAATCTGTAGAAGTCTCATACAAGTCGGCTAGCCGGATCAGTATATCTGTCGGGATATCCCGATAACCCTGTTCATATCTGAAATATTGCGGTTGTTTCATGCCAAGATAGGCCGCGACCTGAGCCTGCGTGAGGTCATGATCCTCACGCAGATCACGGATTCGGCGATAGCAGGGCATAAAAGCTTCCTCCAAGATAATCAAATGGATATATTGACAATACACCCCAAATGGGTATAATGCGAATATAATAACCATATGGATATAGAGGAGGTATAGTGATGGGTTCACGGGGTGGGAAAGCTTGGATTGTAGTCATTGTCTTGTTGGCATTGGCAGTTGGTGGTTACTTTGCTTACACGAAAATGATCGAGCCTTCGCAAAATCGAGAAAAGGCCGATGAACTGCGGACTGAGGGCAAGTTTGCTCAGGCTGATGCGATCTATGCAGAACTGGAACAGACGAATGAGATAAAGGAAATTAGGCGCGATTTGTTCTATGAATCCAGGGTACTTCATTGTGCGGACATGTTGAAAAGGAGCTTATTAAGACCTTAATCGCTGGTACTTCGGGAAGCGGGAGTTGGCAAATTGTCGGATGAACATGAACCGGACATTGTTTTACACTACACAGCGCAGACAAGTGGTGGTTATACCGTTGATTATTTCCTGTATTTCAGCTGGAAAGACTATGGTTATGAAATGGGTACATCGGTTACGACACTTGATTCTGACAGGATCCCGTCCTACCTTTCCAAAGACGAAAAGATAAAATGGATGCATGATCAGATATTGATCAATTACATAAGTTACAGCAAAGTATTGGACAACGATGAATTGAATGAAATTGGCAACTTGCTTTCTCGCGGTTCTTACAATACGGGGATTGTCGGTTATAGCGATGCTGTTCCGAAGCCGACACCGAGACCAACAAATACGCCAAAGCCAACAGATGAAGATATGGATGAAGACATATTATGAAAGCTCTGTATATCTATGTATCAAATTCGTGAGAAGGAAAACTGTTCGTGAAGAACAATACGTAGGATTGACATAGAGTTATCAAAAAGGCCATATGGATTGAACATGATTTAGAATCATTACTTTGTCTCTTTTTCAGCCAACGGAAAAAGGGGCTGCTCCAGGATCAAGGAGACAGCCCCTTTTCCGTAAAGAATCCTTTACGCCAGCCCCTTATAGCTGTAATCCTTCGCCTCTACCGCGGCCTTCACCGCGGCTTCGTCGAAGTCGCCGGAGAGGGTCAGCACGGCGGTGTTGGTCTCGTGGCTGGGCTTGGCTTCGGCCACGAAGGGCAGGGCTTCCAGGGCCTTCTTGACGGTGGCCTCGCAGTGGCCGCACATCATGCCGTCGATCTTCACGGTTTTCTCCATGGTTTCATTCCTCGCTTTCTCGGTTTCAACAGGGTCCGGCAGGGCAGGAAGCGTGCCGTTCGCTTTCATTTTCCGCGGCGGCCGGTCGCGGGAGGCGTCGCGGAGTCTGAACAGGTTGAGGCGCAGGGCGTTCATGCACACGGTGAAGCTGGACAGGCTCATGGCTGCCGCGCCGATCATGGGGCTCATCTTCCAGCCGAACAGGCCTGCCGCCAGGGGGATGCAGACCAGGTTGTAGAAGAAGGCCCAGAAGAGGTTCTCGTGGATGTTCCGCAGGGTGGCCCGGGAGAGGCGCACCGCGGCGGCGGCGTCCATGAGGCTGCTGTTCATCAGCACCACGTCTGCCGAGTCGATGGCCACGTCCGTGCCGGCGCCGATGGCGATGCCGATGTCCGCCCGGGTCAGGGCCGGGGCGTCGTTGATGCCGTCCCCCACCATGGCCACCCGGCCGTGCCGCTGCAGGCCGCGGATGACCTGCTCCTTGCCGTCGGGCAGCACCCCGGCGATGACCTCGTCCACCCCGGCCAGGGCGCCGATGGCCTTCGCTGTGCGGGCGTTGTCCCCGGTGAGCATTACGGTGCGCAGGCCCAGGCGCTTCAGCTGCGCGATGGCCTCCGCCGAGTCGGGCTTCACCGTGTCCGCCACGGCGATGACCCCCAGCAGCCGGTCATCCCGGGCGAAGAACAGGGGCGTTTTTCCCTCCCCGGCCAGGGCGTCGGCTTTGGCGGAGAGCGCCTCCGGGACCTGCACGCGGCTCCGGATGTAGGTCCCGCTGCCCCCGGTGAGCCGGCGGCCCTCCAGCAGGGCGGTGAGGCCGTTCCCGGGCAGGGCGGCGAAGTCCGTGACCTCCGCGGGGGCCAGGCCCCGGGCGGCAGCTTCCGCGGCGACGGCCCGGGCCAGGGGGTGTTCGCTGTGCCGCTCCAGGGCGGCCGCCAAGGCCAGCAGGTCCTGCTCCGAAACGCCCTCCGCCGGCGCCAGGTCCGTGACCCGCGGCTCTCCGGTGGTGATGGTGCCGGTCTTGTCCAAGGCGATGATCTCCGCCCGGCCGGCGGTTTCGAGGGCTTCGCCGGTTTTGAAGAGGATGCCGTTCTTCGCGCCGAGGCCGTTGCCCACCATGATGGCCACGGGGGTGGCCAGGCCCAGGGCGCAGGGGCAGGAGATCACAAGCACGGAGATCCCCCGGGCCAGGGCGTCGCCCGTGGAGGCCCCCGCCAGCAGCCAGCCCAGGACGGTGATCAGCGCGACGGCCATCACCGCCGGGACGAACACGCCGGAGACCTTGTCCGCGATGCGGGCGATGGGGGCCTTCGTGGCGGCGGCGTCGGACACCATGCGGATGATCTGCGCCAGGGTGGTGTCCTCGCCGACGCGGGTGGCCCGGCACTTCAGGTAGCCGGACTGGTTCACGGTGGCGGCGGAGACCCGGTCCCCCGGGGCCTTGTCCACCGGGACGGACTCGCCGGTGAGGGCGGCCTCGTTCACGGCGCTGGCGCCTTCCAGCACCACGCCGTCCACCGGCACGCTCTCCCCGGGCCGCACGGCGAAAAGGTCCCCGGCCCGAACCTCCTCCACCGGTTTTTCTTCTTCGATCCCGTCATGAAGGACGACGGCCGTCTTGGGGGCCAGCTTCATCAGGCTCTTCAGGGCGTCGGTGGTCTTTCCCTTCGAGCGGGCTTCCAGCATCTTGCCCACGGTGATCAGGGCCGGGATCATGGCGGCGGACTCGAAGTACAGCTGGTTGTGATAGAGCTCCATCAGCGCCATGTTCTCCGCGCCGCCGGTGATCATCCCGCACATCCGGTAGAGGACGAAAACGCTCCAGCCGAAGGATACGGAGGACCCCAGGGCCACCAGGGTGTCCATGTTGGGCGCCCGGTGCAGCAGCGCCCCGAAGCCACTGGTGAAGAACTTCCGGTTGATGATCATCACGGCGCCCGCCAGCAGCAGCTGGGTCAGGGCCAGGCCCAGGTGGTTGTGGGTGAAGTACGCCGGCAGGGGCCAGCCCAGCATGTTGTGGCCCATGGTGATGTACATCAGGGCCGCCAGAAAGCCCAGGGACAGGATCAGCCGCCGCTTCAGCACCGGGGTCTCCCGGTCCGCCAGGGTCTCCTCCTCCGCCCGGTGCCGGTCGCTGCCCGCCGCCGCGCCCTTCACGCTGGCGCCGTAGCCCGCGGCTTCTACCGCCCGGATGACCTCTGCCGGCGCCGCCGTGCCCTCTACCCCCATGGAGTTGGTCAGAAGGCTCACGGAGACCCCGGTGACTCCGGGCACCTTGGCCACGGCTTTTTCCACCCGCGCCTGGCAGGCCGCGCAGCTCATGCCGGTGACACAGTACTGTTCCATCGCGCGCTCCTCTATTTCATCAGCTTCTGCAGCATCCGGACCAGTTCGTCCACGGCGTCCTCCCGGCCCGCCCGGATGTCCTCCGACACGCAGCCGCGGATGTGGCAGGCCAGCAGCTCCCGGTTGAAGCTGTTCAGGGCGCTGGTGACGGCGGAGACCTGGATCAGGATGTCCGGGCAGTAAGCGTCGTTCTCCACCATGGCCTGGATGCCCCGGATCTGCCCCTCCGCCATCCGGAGCCGCTTCAGCAGTTCCTTCTGCTCCTCGGGGGAGCGCTTTTTCTTCCTCGTCCCACAGGCGGGGCAGGCGTCGTGCTCGCTCATTTCTTCTTCCCCTTTCCGAACACCCCTGGGGGGTATCCGTTCATGTGCATCATACACCCCCAGGGGGTATTTGTCAAGCCCTGTTGTCTTTTTTCCGGTCCGTGGTATAATGGGCGCGGACTGTATACAAGGAGGAATGCGCGATGGACTGGTGGCTGATTGTCCTGGCGGCCATGCTGGTGATTTACCTTTGGGAGATGCTGGAGCTCGGGCTGGAGAGGCGCTCGGTGAAGAATCCCATGCCCGCCAACGTGGCGGATGTGTACGACGCGGAGACCTTCGCGAAGTGGAAGGCGTACAAGGAAGAGAAAACATCGCTGGCCTTCTGGTCGAAGACGGCGGGCTTCCTGGCGGAGTTTCTGCTGATGGCGCTGTGCGCCTACGCGGCCTTCGCGAAGCTGTTCCCGCCGAACGTGTACCTGCAGATGCTGGCGGTGCTGCTGCTGAGCGCGGCGGCGGGCTTTGTGCAGCTGCCCTTCGACTGGTACGACACCATGAAGATCGAGGAGAAGTACGGCTTCAACCGGTCCAGCAAAAAGACCTTCATCGCGGACCAGGTAAAGCAGTTCCTGCTGGGCCTTCTTCTGACGCTGATGATCGGCGGCATCCTGATGGGGGTGCACCGCTGGCTGGGGGACGGCATGATCCTGCTCTTCGCCGGACTGCTGATCCTGCTGGTCCTGCTCATCACCTTCCTGTTCCCCGTCTTCAGCAGGATCTTCAACAAGTTCAAGCCCCTGCCGGAGGGCGAGCTGCGGGAGAAGCTGACAGCCCTGCTGACAAAGCACGGCTTCAGGGTCCGGGAGATCCAGGTGATGGACGCCTCCCGCCGCACCACCAAGTCCAACGCCTACTTCACCGGCTTCGGCAAGATGAAGACCATCGTGCTCTACGACACCATCCTGGAGAACATGACCCCGGACCAGATCTGCGCGGTCTTCGCCCATGAGCTGGGCCACGGCCTCCACAGGGATACGCTGAAAAACCAGCTGCTGAACAGCGGCATGATGCTGCTGATCGCGGTGCTGGCCTGGCTGACGGTCCGGACGCTCTCGATCTTCACCGCCTTCGGGTTCGGAGAGGTGAACTACGGCTTCGCGCTGCTGCTGATCATGTCGGTGTGGATGGCGCTGATCTCGCCGCTGTGGGGGCTGGTGCAGAACGCCTGCTCCCGCCGGGCGGAGTACCGGGCGGATGCCAGCGCCGTGGCGGAGGGTTACGGGGACGACCTGATCTCCGCCCTGAAGCGGCTCTACCGCGAGGACTTCGGCGACCTGGCCCCGGATCCCCTGCTGGTGAAGCTCACCTACTCCCACCCCACCCTGAGCCAGCGGATCACGGCTATCGAGGCCCTCCGGGCGGCGGGGCCGCGCAATCCTGACCAAAACCCGTGAAAATTCGTGATTGACGCGCAAAATAAACCGTGTTACACTATAAGGCAGGAACCCGTATGATACACAAACGTACAAAGGAGGAGTTTGCTATGATGGTCAATATCCCCGAGGTCAAGATCGGTCTGGTGGCCGTGTCCCGCGACTGTTTCCCGATCCAGCTGAGTGAGATGCGCCGCGGCGCCATCGCCAAGCTGTGCGCGGAGAAGAACCTGCCCGTCACCGAGATCAAGGTGACCGTGGAGAACGAAGCGGACATGCTGAAGGCCGTGGAGGCCCTGAAGGCTGCCGAGTGCAACGCTGCCGTGGTGTTCCTGGGCAACTTCGGCCCGGAGACCCCCGAAACCCTGATCGCCAAGTATTTCGACGGCCCCGTGATGTTCGCGGCGGCGGCCGAGGGCGACGGCGACATGATCAACGGCCGCGGCGATGCCTACTGCGGCATGCTGAACTGCTCCTACAACCTGGGCATGCGGCACCTCCAGGGCTATATCCCGGAGTATCCCGTGGGCACCGCCTGTGACATCACCAAGATGATCGCCGACTTCGTGCCGATCGCCCGCGCGGTCATCGGCGTGAAGAACCTCAAGATCATCACCTTCGGTCCCCGGCCCCAGGACTTCTTCGCCTGCAACGCCCCCATCAAGGGCCTCTATGAGCTGGGCGTGGAGATCGAGGAGAACTCCGAGCTGGATCTGCTGGTGTCCTACAAGGAGCACGCGGACGATCCCCGCATCCCCGAAGTCTGCGCCGACATGCGCAAGGAGATGGGCGAGGGCCGCTATTATGAGGACATGCTGGTCCGCATGGCGCAGTTTGAGCTGACCCTGCTGGACTGGGCCGAGAAGCACAAGGGCGCCCGGAAGTATGTGGCCTTCGCTGACAAGTGCTGGCCCGCCTTCCCCTCCCAGTTCGGCTTCGAGCCCTGCTATGTCAACAGCCGTCTGGCCTCCCGCGGCATCCCGGTGTCCTGCGAAGTGGACATCTACGGCGCCCTGAGCGAGTACATCGGCGCCTGTGTCACCGGCGACGCCGTAACCCTGCTGGACATCAACAACTCCGTGCCCCAGTACATTTATGACGAGGAGATCGCCGGCAAGTTCGACTACAAGCTGACGGACACCTTCATGGGCTTCCACTGCGGCAACACGCCGGAGTGCAAGATGTGCGACAGCCGCGCCATCAAGTATCAGCTGATCCAGCACCGCCTGCTGGAGCCGGCCGGTTCCGATCCGGACTTCACCCGCGGCACCCTGGAAGGCGACATCGCCCCCGGCGAAATCACCTTCTACCGCCTGCAGTGTGACTCCGAGGGCAACCTGCGCTCCTACATCGCCGAGGGCGAGGTCCTGCCGGTCGGCACCCGCTCCTTCGGCGGCATCGGCATCTTCGCCATCAAGGAGATGGGCCGCTTCTACCGCCACGTGCTGGTGCAGAAGCGCTATCCGCATCACGGCGCCGTGGCCTTCGCTCACTGCGCGAAGATCCTGTTCGAGGTCTTCAAGTTCCTGGGCGTGAAGGACATCGGCTGGAACCAGCCCGCCGCCCTGCCCTACTGCACCGAGAATCCCTGGGCCTGATCAATCGCAACCCCATCGCCCCTTCGGGGGCGATTTTTCTGTGGTTCCGGGATTTGACGCGGGTGGGCTTGTGTGGTATGATGACACCGGATGAGCGCGTCTCAGATAACGATTGTGACGAAGGGAGGAGATTTTGCGTGGACGCATCCATTGCCACCCTGTCCAAAGCGGGGGCTTATACCAGATTCGCCTTCAACGGCAAAGTCATCTCCTTCCTGCATGGAAAGGATCTTGAGCGCTACCTGACGGTCAAGGAATGGAAGGACGGCTATCTGGTGGTGGACTGTCTGGGCCGGGTCAAGGGCCGATACGAGGATTACATCGACATGCCGTACATCCTGGAAATGCTGTATATGAATCCCGAGGAATACCTGAAGGGTCTGAAAGGAGTCGCGGTTTCGGATGTCTGATGAAATGAAAAAGCAGATCGCGGATCAGGCGGACATGATTATCCGGGGATACGCCTTCACCCGCGACGGTTCATTCATCCGCGTGGTCAACCTGAAGGGGGACGGTGCGGCCGCGGTGCTTGATCAGGATGGTTTGATCGTGAGCACAAACATGGATGAGATCGAGCAGGCGCTGGTGGCCAGCATCTGGAAACGGGACGCGAAGTATATGGAGGCAGAGTATGCCTAAGTATTTCCCCTTCAAGGTATACGGGTACTACCTCTACTATACGTCTTTCTGCATCATCGAATGCATGCACGTCCATGCCAGTGATTCCAGGCTGTCGGAAGGTGGTTCCGCCAAGTTTTTCGTGCGCGCGGACGGCAGTACGGTGGTCCAGAAGAAAGGCGTGCTGACAGACCTGGAAGTGCGAAAGATCCAGGCTTTCATCAGGGAACACTATCTCGAGATGTATGAAACCTGGAAAGCGGACAGCGACAAGGGATTCTATTGATGCTGGTTCTGAGATTTGTTATGATTCGGGGACAGGTTTTCCGCCTGTCCTTTTTGTTCGGGCTCCGTCCTTGACACGGTTTTCGCATTTGCTATAATGGCCGATGTGCGGGGGTTTGCGGCAGGAGCCCTCTCAGGCGCTGCGGCGCCAGCTCCCCCAGAGGGGGAGCGAGGGGCTTTGCTTCTTCCGTGGCAGGAGCGTTGTGGCGGGATATCCCTGCCTCTCCCTCTGGGAGAGGTGCCGCCCCCGGCGGCGGAGAGGGCACACTTGGCGGCGTGATCGGCTTGGATCGTAGGCAAGCATGGTCAGTCTGTGGAGCCCTCTCAGGCGCTGCGGCGCCAGCTCCCCCAGAGGGGGAGCCGGGGCTTTTCCTCTGCCGTGACAGAAGCGGCGCGGCGGGACCTCTTGCCTCTCCCTCTGGGAGAGGTGCCGCCCCCGGCGGCGGAGAGGGCACACCCGGCGCAATGCCCTGTGGCAGCGAAGCCCTTCTCAACCCGAAATCATCGGATGAAATACCAACCGAAAAGCCCATCAAACCGGAGGCAAGACGAAAAATGACCCTGGAGGAAGAGCGCTTTTGCATGGAGCCGCTGCAGCTGGCGGGCCAGCTGATCGTGGAGAGCGGCGGGGAGATTTTCCGCGTGGAGGAGACCGTGACCCGGATGGGCCGGGCCTTCGGGCTGAAGGAAGTGGAGAGCTTTGCCGTGCCCAGCGGGCTGTTTGTCAGCTACCGCCTGGCGGACGGCAGCGCGGAGACCGCCGTGCGCCGCCTTCGGGCCGGGGATACCAACCTGGACCGGGTGGACCGGGTCAACGCGGTATCCCGGCAGGTGGAGGCCGGCGCCCTCGGCCCCCGGGAGGCGCTGCGGGTCCTGGAGGAGATCCGGAAGATTCCCCGCACCCTCGCGGAGCGCTGGCTCCCCGCGGCGGCCGCTCTGTGTGCCGCCGGCTTCTCGCTGATGTTCGGCGGCGTGCTGCCGGAATTCCTGACGGCGGGTCTCACGGCCGCGGTGGTTCAGGCCTTCTGCCTTCTGCTGGGCCGGATCGGGATGCGGCAGCTGACCGCGGTGCTGGCGGGGGGCATCCTCTCCACCCTGGTGCCCATGCTGGCCGGAACGCTGTACCGGCCTCTGCTGCTGGAGGCGGCGGTGGCCGGCGCCCTGATGCCCCTGGTGCCGGGCCTCGCCATGACCAACGCGGTGCAGGACACCATGCGGGGGGACATGGTTGCCGGCCTGAGCCACGGCCTGCAGGCGGTGCTGACGGCCTGCGTCATCGCCGCCGGCGCGCTGGTGGCCTCCGCCCTGGTGCGGCTCCCCGCGGCGGAAACAGCGGCCCTGGCCGCCCGGGAGCTGCCCCGGATCACGCGGATCCTGCTGGCGGCCGCGTCCGCCCTGCTGGGGACCCTGGGCTTTGCCATGATGGTCTCCGCCCCGGCCCGCTCCTGGCTCCCGGCCAGCGCCGTGGGCATGGCGGCTTACCTGATCTACACCCTGATCCTGCACCTGGGCGGCGGCGGCAACCTGGCCATCTTTTTGGGCTCGGTCAGTGGCTCCGTGGCGGCGCTGATCCTGGCCCGGCGCAAGCGCATGATCGCCACGGTCTACCTGATGATGTCCATCGTGCCCTTCGTCCCGGGCCTGGGCCTGTACCGCTGCATGCGGGGCCTGGGCTCGGGCAGCGTCACCGGCGGTGTGCTGGAGGGCATCGCCGCCATGACCGCCATCGCCATGATCGTCATCGGGCAGGGCTTCGGAAGCTTTCTGGTCCGGGCGGTGAGGAGGAAGTGATTGCTGCCGACTTTGGTTATTATCTTGTGATGGGACAACTCAAAAGCAGAGATGTCAGAATGGCATCTCCGTTTTTGCAAAAGGGATGACTGGGTTTTAAGGTTCATATCGAATTAAGCCATAATTGACTAATAGAAGTTCACAACTCATGCACCAGATTCACGTATTAACATGTCAAACCATTCTTGGATGCGACTAGAATCGTTTTTTACGCTTGTTAGCCCCATACTCTGAAGCTGAGATTGAACATATGTGCTGTTGAAGCCGTCAGCGTATCCAACATAACTAATTGAATATGTTGCAGTTCCAGATTTGGGATAATAGTATACGTAAATGGTTTTCCCGCTGAAAAAACCATTTACGATGACATATGATGTACCATCACTTGAAATAATGGAATCGTTATAGTATACACATTCTATTAAGTCATCTACCGTGAATACGACGCCGTCATTCTGCATGAACACGTCCCAAAGGAGGCACGCTGAGATCATATGACGTTCGTCGGCTGAATTTATGATCGTTGAGGCTGTATAATTGCCGCTGTACATATATTGACGTGAAACAGAAGCATAACGGTTGGTTGTTGGACAACTGAACGATGCACCACCTGATTTGTCCGCATATGTGGTTGATATACAGAGGCATAATAGCACAACTAGTATAGTAATCCTTTTCATGTCTGTATTCCTGCCTTTCTGTGAAAACTACTAATGGGGTTTATTTGTTCAATAGTTATGGGATTACCTGCTTGGCGCACCCGGCAATGCGGAAAAATCGAAGCCAAGCTGAACTTCAATGTATTGGCGCGCACTTGACCTATCTTGCTCTGAAATCCTGTAGTATGTGGAGCATACATTTCCTACTCTTGTTTCGAGGTCAATGGCTCCCATCTCAATACTGCTGTAGTATGGGATCGTTAAAACTGAAGCCATATTATAGTCAGGAATATAAGTAATCATGACTTCTTCTGTGTCCGTTATTGTTGCAGCAATGTAGACGTCATAGCTCGCATTGACTTTTGCACGCCCTACGTAAACAGGATTCTGCAAAAACGCGAATAAAACGTCTATTTGGTTTAAAGCATCGCTTGAAGAAGCATTGGCGCCTAATGTAATCGCCATTATTGCGCGATTTACGCCGGTATCCATCCAGTTTTTTATTCTTAGAGCGGTAGTAAAAGAAGGAGTGAACATTATTCCTGAATTTTCAGATAGAACTACTTTAGCGCTCAGGAGCATAGTTATGACAAGGAACAGCAAAACCAATCGTTTAGCATGAAATAGCCTCCTTCTGATTTGTCAAAACACTTGCCTACACTCAACTCAACCAAATCATTTGTGATGATTGCGTGGATAGATAATTAACCTCCTTTCTCCAACCTTTCGTATAATATAGCACATTTCGCATATAAAGTATAGTCCATAAGAAAGATTTTCTATCAGACAATTTGCGCGTATTATATCGCCATGAGGTGATATAATGGATGTGAAAGGACGCCTCCTGCAACTTATAAATGAACGCGGATGGACGATTTACAGAGTAGCCAAAGAAGCGGGTATCCCGTGGTCGACCGTTCGCAACATGTTCAAGCGGAATACAGAACCCTCTATTGGCACTCTTGAAGCCATTTGTAAGGGAATGGGAATATCATTGCCTCAATTCTTTGATATTGAAAATCAAACAGGCCTTACACAAGAGCAACATCAACTTGTTTGCCAATGGAACAAACTCTGTGAGGACGACAAGAAGCTGGTTTTGCAGCTTGTTCAATCCCTTAATCGGTAATCCAAGCCTTCGTTTTGGTTTTTCTTCCTGCTTGGTGGCAGGAGTTTTCTTATTGGACGGATGAGAAATAGGCATTTCCCATTCGCCGTTCGTTGTCGATTGGAGATAAAGATTGGATAAGATCGGCGCATTATTTTCGGAAATGATAACCCATGTTCTCATTGCGCCGCACCCCAAAATGTGGTATGCTGTGAATGTTCGCATCAAAGGCGAACAAATGCGCCCTGAGGTGGATGTATGAACGAAGACCTGATCATCCGCGGCGCGCGGATGCACAACCTGAAAAACGTGGACCTGACCGTTCCCAGGGACAAGCTGGTGGTGTTCACCGGCCTGTCGGGGTCCGGGAAGAGCTCCCTCGCTTTCGATACGATCTATGCGGAGGGCCAGCGGCGGTATGTGGAGAGCCTCTCCTCCTACGCCCGGCAGTTTCTGGGGCAGATGGACAAGCCGGACGTGGATGCCATCGAGGGCCTGAGCCCGGCCATCTCCATCGACCAGAAGACCACCAGCCGCAACCCCCGCTCCACCGTGGGCACGGTGACGGAGATCCACGACTACATGCGTCTGCTCTGGGCCCGGGCGGGGGTTCCCCACTGCCCCAACTGCGGGCGGGAGATCCGCCAGCAGACCGTGGACCAGATGGTGGACGAAGTGATGAAGTACCCCGAGGGAACCAAGGCGCAGGTGCTCTCGCCCATCGTCCGGGGCCGCAAGGGGGAGCACGCGAAGCTGCTGGAGGATGCCCGGCGGGCCGGCTTCGTGCGGGCCCGGGTGGACGGCGAAGTCTTTGACCTCGATGAAACCCCGGACCTGGACAAGAAGAAGAAGCACAACATCGAACTGGTGGTGGATCGCCTCATCATCCGGTCCAGCGTACTGTTCCGGAAGCGGCTGGCGGATTCCATCGAGACGGCCACGACCCGCAGCGGCGGGCTGGTGATCATCGACCTCTTTGACGGGCTGGAGCTCCTGTTCTCCATGAACTACGCCTGCCCGGACTGCGGGATCTCCATCGGCGAGCTGGCGCCCCGGACCTTCTCCTTCAACAGCCCTTATGGCGCGTGCCCCACCTGTTCCGGCCTGGGGGTGCTGCGGAAAATCTCCGTGGACGCGCTGTTCCCGGACCGCAGCCTTTCTCTCCGGCAGGGGGCCCTGACTGCCATGGGGTTCAACACGGAGGACGACCGGGGCATCGCGGCCCAGTACTTCCGTGCCATGGGCGAGAAGTACGGCTTTACCATGGACACTCCTGTGGAACAGTTCTCAGAAGAGGCCATGCACGCCATCCTCTACGGCACGGGGGAGGAGAAGGTCACCATCACCTATGACAGCGCAAACGGCGTGGGACAGTACGCCACCCCCTTCGAGGGCGTGATCCCCACCCTGGAGCGCCGCTACCGGGAGACCACCTCCGAGGCCATGAGGAGCGCCTATGAGGAGTACATGGCGGACGAGATCTGCCCGGACTGCGGCGGACGCCGGCTGAAGCCCGAGGCCCTGGCGGTGACCGTCGGCGGAAAGAACCTGGCGGAGGTCAGCGCCCTGTCCGTCACGGAGTGCCGGGAATTCTTCCGCCATGCCGAGCTCAGCGCCACCGGGCAGCTGATCGCCGCGCCGATCCTGCGGGAGATCGACGCCCGGCTGGGGTTCCTTACGGACGTGGGCCTGGGATACCTCACCCTGGGGCGCTCCGCCGTGACCCTCTCCGGCGGCGAGGCCCAGCGCATCCGCCTGGCCACCCAGATCGGCTCCGCCCTCATGGGCGTGCTGTATGTCCTGGACGAGCCCTCCATCGGCCTGCACCAGCGGGACAACCACAAGCTCATCGCCACCCTGAAGCGCATGCGGGACCTGGGCAACACGGTCATCGTGGTGGAGCACGACGAGGACACCATGCGGGCGGCGGACTGGCTGGTGGACGTGGGCCCCGGCGCGGGGATCCACGGCGGCGAGATCGTGGCGGCCGGCAGCGTGGCGGACATCATCGCCTGCCCGCGCTCCGTCACGGGGAAGTATCTCTCCGGCGAGCTGTCCATCCCGGTGCCGGCTTGCCGCAAGGAGCCCACCGGCTGGCTGTGCGTGTACGGCGCCCGGGAGAACAACCTGAAGGACCTGGACGTGGCCCTGCCACTGGGGGTCATGTGCTGCGTCACCGGCGTGTCGGGCTCCGGCAAGAGCTCCCTGGTGAACGAGATCATCTATAAGCAGCTGGCCCGCCAGCTGAACCGCGCGAAAACGAAGCCCGGCAAGTTCCGGCACATGGAGGGCGCCGAGGCCCTGGACAAGATCATCATGATCGACCAGAGCCCCATCGGCCGCACGCCCCGGTCCAACCCCGCCACCTACACCGGCCTCTTCGACCAGATCCGCAAGCTCTTCGCCATGACCCCGGAGGCGAAGGCCCGGGGCTACCGGGAGAACCGCTTCAGCTTCAACGTGAAGGGCGGCCGCTGCGAGGCCTGCCAGGGGGACGGCGTGCTGCGGATCGAGATGAACTTCCTGCCGGACATCTACGTGCCCTGCGAGGACTGCAAGGGCAAGCGCTACAACCGGGAGACCCTGGAGGTCACCTGGGGCGGGAAGAACATCCATGAGGTGCTGGAGATGACCGTGGAGGAGGGCGTGCGCTTCTTTGAGCACCACGCGCCCCTCCGGCGGAAGCTGGAGACCCTGGAGGACGTGGGCCTGGGCTACATGAAGCTGGGTCAGGCGGCCACCACCCTCTCCGGCGGCGAGGCCCAGCGGGTGAAGCTGGCCACGGAGCTGAGCCGCAAGGCCACCGGCCGCACCATCTATGTGCTGGACGAGCCCACCACGGGCCTGCACGCCGCGGACGTGGCCCGGCTTATCAGCGTACTGCAGCGCCTGGTGGAGGCCGGGAACACGGTGCTGGTCATTGAGCACAACCTGGACGTCATCAAGGTGGCGGACTGGATCATCGACTTGGGCCCGGAGGGCGGGGACGCCGGCGGGACCCTTGTGGCCTGCGGAACGCCGGAGGATGTGGCGCGGAACGAGGCGTCCTTCACCGGTCAGTTCCTGAGGGACAAGCTGTGAGCGCCGTCGTCGGCCGGTTCGCCCCCACCCCCAGCGGCCGGCTGCACCTGGGGAACATCCTCTGTGCCATGCTGGCCTGGGCGTCGGCCCGGTCGCAGAACGGAAAGATCCTCCTGCGGGTCGAGGACGTGGACGTGCCCCGCTGCCCGGAGCGCAACACCGCCCGGTGCCTGGAGGACCTGGCCTGGCTGGGGTTTGAGTGGGACGGCCCGGTGGTCTTCCAGCGGGAGCGGACGGCGGCCTACGAGAAGGTCCTGGACAGGCTGGAAGCGCGGGGGCTCACCTATCCCTGCTTCTGCACCCGGGCGGAACTGCACCCGGAAGCCGCGCCGAACCTGGGGGACACCCAGGCGGTCTACCCAGGCACCTGCCGGAACCTCACGCCCATGGAACGGACGGCGGGGTATCTGCGGCGAAGGCCCGCCATCCGCCTGGCGGTGCCGGACCGGGAGGTGACCTTCGCCGACGGCCTCCAGGGCACGGTGACGGAAAACCTGGCCCGGGACTGCGGCGACTTTGTGCTGCGGCGGTCCGACGGGCTCTTCGGCTACCAGCTGGCCTGCGTGGCGGACGACATCGCCTCCGGGGTCACGGAGGTGGTGCGGGGCCGGGACATCCTCACCGCCACCCCGCGGCAGATCTTCCTCTACGAGTGCCTGGGGGAGGCGCCGCCGTCGTACATCCACATCCCCCTGCTGACGGACGCCCGGGGCCGCCGTCTGGCCAAGCGGGACGGCGACCTGGACATCTCTGCCCTGTCAAAGCGGTACACGCCGGAAGCCCTCTTTGGCATGCTGGCCTGCGCCTGCGGCCTGCGGGACCGGCCCTCGTCGGTTTCCCTGGCTGAGCTGGCCCGGGAGTTCGACTGGGCCCGGGTCCGGCAGGAGGACGCCCGGCTGCCGGAGGAGGTGCTGCCATGACGGACCCGCTGCGCGAAGGCGAGACCCTGGAAGACCTTCAGCTGGGCGGTTTGAAGATCTTTCAGAAGAAAAAAGGCTTCCGCTACGGTATGGACAGCGTGCTGCTGGCGGACTTCGCCCGGATCGGGCCGGCGGAGACCTTCGCGGATTTCGGCACGGGCACGGGGATTTTGCCGCTGCTGCTGTTCGGCCGCGGGAAGGGAAAGGACTGCGAAGCCATTGAGCTTCAGCCGGACTTCGCGGAGATGGCGGCCCGGTCCATGGCGCTGAACGGGCTGTCGGACCGGGTGCGGATCCACTGTGCCGATGTGCGGGAGGTGGAAGCGGAAATCGGCCGGGGCCGCGTGGACGCGGTGGTGTGCAACCCGCCCTACGGTTTTCCCGGACGGGTGCTCCTCAACCCTTCCGAAGAGAAAAAGACGGCGCGGCACCTGGAGGAGGACGGGCTGCTGCCGTGGTTTCTTTCGGCCTTCCGCATCTTAAAGGGAAAAGGCAAAATAAGCCTGGTCTTTCCGGCGCCCCGGATGCTGGAGGTCATGGACCTGCTGCAGGCGGCCCGGCTGACCCCCAAGCGCTTCCGGCTGGTGTATCCCCGGGCGGACAAGCCGGCGAACCTGGCGCTCATCGAGGCGGTGAAGGACGCGAAGCCCATGCTGCACCCGGAGCCGCCCCTGATCGTCTACGAGGCCGACGGCGGCATGACCCCGGAACTGAAGCGCATCTACCACACGGAGGAGGCGACCCCATGAGCGAACGACAGCACGTGGCCGTCATCGGCGGCGGAGCGGCGGGGCTGGCGGCGGCCATCGCGGCGGCGGAGTGCGGCGACCGGGTGACGGTCCTGGAGCGCATGGACCGGGTGGGAAAGAAGCTTCTGGCCACGGGGAACGGGCGCTGCAACCTGATGAACACAGGCGCGCTCCGGTACTACGGCGAGACGGACATCGTGCGGTATGTCCTAAACCTGTGCGGCGAGGAGGCGCAGCGGCGCTTCTGGAACAGCCACGGCCTGCCCCTCCTGGAGGAGGACGAGGGCCGGGTCTATCCCGCAACCCTGCAGGCCGCGACGGTGCTGGATGTCCTCCGCTTCACCCTGGAGCAAAAGGGCGCGGAGATCCGCACGGGCACCCGGGTCACCGGCCTGGAAAAGGGAGAAGACGGCTGGACCGTCCGGACGGAGGACGGAGCCGTGCCCTGTGACCGGGTCATTGTCTGCGGCGGCGGCAAAGCCCAGCCCAAACTGGGAAGCGACGGCAGCGCCTACGCCCTGCTGCAGGCTTTCGGGCACAAGCTGGTGCCGCCGAAGCCCGCCCTGACGCAGATCGTGACCGAGACTGCGCCGATCCGGGGCCTGAGCGGCATCCGGGTCCGGGCGGGCGTCACGGTGCTGCTGGGGGGCCGCCGGACGAAGCAGGAGCGCGGGGAAGTGCTGTTCACGGACTACGGCCTCAGCGGGGTCTGCGCCATGCAGTGCGCCCGGTGGGTCACCCCGAAGGCGGAGCTGGCTCTGAACTTCATGCCGGGCTGCACCGGGGAAAACGACGTGCTGAACGACCTGAAGCACCGGCGGAACCTCTGGCGGAACAGCCCGGCGGAGCGCCTGCTGACGGGCCGGGCGGTGCCTCGGCTGGCGGAACGGCTGGCGGAGGCGGCGGAGCTGAGCCTCCGGGACCGTACGGCCGGCAGCCTGAAGGACGGGGAACTGCTGCGGCTGGCCCGGACGCTGCTGGATTTCCGCCTGAAGCCCACCGGAGTGAAGGGCTTTGACAGCGCCCAGGTGACGGCCGGGGGCATTTCGCCGGAGGACTTCGATCCATTTACCATGGAATCCAGGCTGGCTCCGGGGCTGTTCGCCGCGGGGGAGGTCCTGGACGTGGACGGGGACTGCGGCGGCTTCAATCTCATGTTTGCCTTCGGCAGCGGCATCCTGGCCGGGCTGAACGGCAGGGAGAGCAAGTACGGGAGGAGAATCGGATGAACATCGCGGAACAGCTGGCCAAGGAACTGGGCATTCAGCCCTGGCAGACGGAGGCGGTCATCGCCCTGCTGGACGAGGGGGCCACGGTGCCCTTCATCGCCCGGTACCGCAAGGAACAGCACGGGGAGCTGGACGACACCAAGCTTCGGGACCTGGCGGAGCGGCTTCAGCAGCTGCGGAACCTGGAGGCCCGGCGGCAGGAGATCAGCGACAGCCTGAAGAAGCTGGACAAGTGGACGGAGGAGCTGCAGGCGGAGCTGGACGCGGCCGCCACCATGGCTCGGCTGGAGGACATCTACCGCCCCTACCGCCCCAAGCGCCGCACCCGGGCCATGATCGCCAGGGAGAAGGGCCTGGAGCCCCTGGCGGACACCCTGCTGCTGCAGCTGCCCCGGATGGATCCCCCCGAAAAGCTGGCGACGTCTTACCTGGACGAAGAAAAAGGCGTCGCCACGGTGGAGGACGCCCTGCAGGGGGCCATGGACATCATCGCGGAGCGGGTCAGCGACGACGCGGCGGTCCGGGACCGGCTGAAGCGTCTCTACTGGCGGGAATGCAACGTGAAGACCGAGGCCGCCAAGGACGAGGACAGCGTCTACCGCATGTACTACGACTACCAGGAGCCCCTGCGCACCATGCCCTCCCACCGGGTGCTGGCCATGAACCGCGGCGAGAAGGAGGGCTGGCTGAAGGTCTCCCTGCAGGTGGATCCGGAGCACGCCAAAACCGGTACCCGCCAGGGCTGGGTGATCCAGACCGGGTCCCCGGCCTCCGAGCTGGTGCGGGCGGCCTGCGACGACGCCTACGACCGGCTCATCGCCCCCTCCCTGGACAACGAGCTGCGGAACGAGATCACGGACCGGGCCCAGGAGGCCGCCATTCGGGTGTTCGCCATGAACCTGCGGCCCCTGCTGATGCAGCCGCCGGTGCGGGACCGGGTGGTCATCGGCCTGGACCCGGGCATTGCCCACGGCTGCAAGATTGCCGTGGTGGACCCCACCGGCCGGGTGCTGGACACCGGCGTGGTGTATCCGCTGCCGCATCAGCGGCCGGACGCGGCGAAGACCATCGTGAAGAACATGATCCTGAAGCACCGGGTCACCGCCGCCGCCATCGGCAATGGCACCGCCAGCCGGGAGACGGAGGCCTTCTTCGTGCAGGTCATGAAGGAGCTGGGCCTGGGGGACGGGCTGAAGTACATGATCGTCAATGAGGCCGGGGCGTCGGTGTATTCCGCCTCCAAGCTGGCGGCGGAGGAGTTCCCGCAGTTCGACGTAAACCTGCGCTCCGCGGTGTCCATTGCCCGGCGGCTGCAGGATCCTCTGGCGGAGCTGGTGAAGATCGACCCCAAGGCCATCGGCGTGGGGCAGTACCAGCACGACCTGAAGGAGGCGGAGCTGGACACGGCCCTGGACGGGGTGGTGGAGGACTGCGTCAACGCGGTGGGCGTGGATGTGAACACCGCCAGCGTCTCCCTGCTGAGCCATGTGGCGGGCATCAACGCCACGGTGGCCAGGAATATTGTGGCCTACCGGGAGGAGAACGGCCCCTTCAAGACCCGGGCCGGCCTCAAAAAAGTGCCCCGCCTGGGGCCCAAGGCCTTCGAGCAGGCGGCGGGCTTCCTGCGGATCCCCGGCGGCAAGGATGTGCTGGAGAACACCGGCGTGCACCCGGAGAGCTATGAGGCGGCCCGGGCCCTGCTGGCGAAGTACGGCATGTCGGCGAAGGACGCCGCCGGCGGCGCCCTGAAAAGTGCGGCGGAGGAGGCCGGCTACGGCAAGCTGGCGGCGGAGCTGAGCGTGGGCGAGCCCACCCTGCGGGACATCGTGGCGGAGCTGAACAAGCCCGGCCGGGATCCCCGGGACGAGCTGCCGCCCCCCATGCTCCGGGCGGATGTGCTGGAGATGAAGGACCTAAAGCCCGGCATGGAACTGAAGGGCACCGTGCGCAACGTGACGGATTTCGGCGCCTTCGTGGACATCGGCGTCCACCGGGACGGCCTGGTGCACATCAGCCAGTTCACCCGCCGGGTGAAGCACCCCTCCGAGGTGGTGCGGGTCGGCGACGTGGTCACCGTCTGGGTCCAGGAAGCGGACGCAGCAAAAAACCGGATTTCCCTGACCATGCGGAAACCCGGCTGAGGATCGTTATGATTCGTTACTGCTTCCTCATCATCTCATGAAAGGTGTTCTCCAGCCGCATCGGATAGAGCAGGATGACGGAGACCACCGCGCCGAAAGCGCCCTGGATGCATTCGCCGGCCATTTTGCCGAGGATGATCTCGGGCCGGTTATAGATCAGGCCCCGGATCAGGGTGTATCCCAGGATCATGGCAATCTCCCCCAGGACGATTGCGAAGGTCCCGGTGTACACCCGTTTTTTCGCGGAGAAATGCCTGTACACAAAGGAGACGATCAGGGCCTGTAGACCATGGGACAGCAGCGTGATCATCATGGCGGAGGGATAGAAGAACACATCCCCGAGGAACGCGCCGACGCCGCCCACAAAGAAGGCCGCCAGCGGGTCCAGCAGGATGGCCGCGACATTGATAAAGACGTCGCACAGATAAACCCGGGTCGTAAAGAGCGGAATGCTGAACGAGCTGGAGATGATGGTCATTCCCATAAAGATGGCCGTCATCGCGATCCAAAGGACACTGCCCTTTTTGATCGCCTCATGCGGCTGGCTCATAAAGTCACCTCGAATCCGTGATGCGCCGCAGGGGGCCCGCGGCTTGCGCGTATCCTATCACGGCCGGGCGGTCTTGTCAATTCGCGCCGCTGTTTTTCTTCTGGACTGGCCCGGAGCGCTCAGGCGGGATCCGGCTGCCCGGCCATCCATCCCAGCACCTGCTCCCGACTGACCAGGGCGGTGCCGGCCCCCACGGCGGTGCAGCAGATGGCGCCGCAGGCATTGGCAAAGCGCAGGGCGGCCTCCGGCGGCGCGCCCCGGAGGAGCTCCGACACGAGACCGGCCAGGAAGTTGTCCCCCGCGCCGGTGGAGTCCACCGCGTTCACCGGATACGCCGGCAGGCGGAGACTGCCCCCGGCGTTCTTCAGCAGGCAGCCCTTCGCTCCCAGCTTGACGATGACGTTTTTCACGCCATGATCCAGGAAGACGTCCGCCGCCTCTTCCGGGTCATCCTTCCCGGAGAAGAAAAACGCCTCGTCCTCGTTGGGCGTGATCCAGTCCATCAGGGGCAGGCTCTCCCGCAGGTCCGCCAGCGTGAGAAAACGGAAATTGGGCAGCTTGGTATCCGCGAAGACGAGGAGCCCCGCCTGTTTCGCGCCGCGGACCACGGCGAGGACCGTGCCGGGGTCGTCAAAGGGCGTCCGGAACAGGGAGCCCAGGGTCAGCGCTTTGGCATCGGTGAACAGCGCCGGGTTTTCCTCCGGATGAAAGGGCTGTCGGTGGGCCTCGTTGGTGATGGACCGGCGGGTGCCGTCCTCCCGGACAAACATGGTGGTCACGGGGGTCGTTCCGTCCCGGAGGATCCGGTCCGTGCGGACGCCGGCCCGCCGGAGCTCGCCCACCGCCAGCTCCCCGGCTGTGTCCCGGCCCAGGCGGCACAGGATCCCCGTGTCCAGCCCCAGCCGGGCCGCCGCGATGGCCTCGTTGACGGCCTCCCCGCCCACACTCAGGGTGCCGGAGGCGGCCCGGTAGCCGGAGGCGGAGACGGGCTTGGGGTCAAAGCCGCGGATGACGGAATCCACCAGCGCCATCCCGACGCAGATCAGGTCAGGCAATCCCGTCCCCTCCGTTTCCGCGCTTCCGCCGCCATGCCCGCGTCAGCCGCCGGGCCAGCAGCATGGCCGCGGCTCCGATCAGGCAGCCCAGGGTGTTGTCCAGCAGGTCGTCCAGCTCGCACAGGCCCCGGTGGAAGACGTACTGGGTGACCTCCGTCAGCAGGCTCAGGCCGAATCCCCCCAGCACCGCCCAGAGCAGGGGATGGCGGATGCGGCGCAGCAGCGCGATCAGCAGATAACCCAGGGGCACGTACACCAGCCAGTTCAGCAGGATCTGGCGGGCCAGGCCCAGCCGGTCCACCTGCAGTCCCGGCCCGAAGGCCTCCCGGTAGCTCCAGAAGAGCCGCAGCTCCAGGCGCTTTTCCTCCGCGGCGGGCCGGATGAAGAAGGCCAGCCAGGTGTAGATGACCAGATACCCCGCCAGCATGACCCAGAGCAGGATCCGGGTCACCTTCGCCCTCCGGCCGCCCCGGTCCTGGCACCAGTCCGCGAAGAGCACAAAGGAGAAGCTGACCGCCAGAAAGATCAGCACCGCCAGCAGGTGAACCTCCGAGCTGATGTTGTACACGGTTTTTCTCCTTTCTTCCCGGTTTTTGCCGCGTAAGGGCAGTATACCACACTTCACGCCGCGGGTCCATCCGTCGCGCAAAAAAGCTCCCCGAAGGGAGCTGTGGAAAGGGTCAGCGCTGGCCGGGGCGCTTCAGGATCTCCTGCAGGACGAAGGCCCGGGCCAGGTTTCCGCCGGTGAATTCCGGCAGGATGGCGGGGCGCTTTGCCCCCGGCGCGGCCTTCCCGGTCAGGGAGGCGTTGATGTCGGTCTCCGAGCGGGCGGAGGGCATGGTCAGGTCGCCGGGATCACGGCCCTCGGTGCCGTCGTCGGCGTACAGACTGCCGTCGAACATGCCGCTGTGGTCGTGGAGCGTCGGCGCCAGGGGCTTGCGGTCCGTCCGCGGGGCTTCGCGCCGGACGGTCTTGTCGGCGGCCCGCTCCTTCCCGGCCTTTTCCTGGGCGATCCGTTCCTTGGCTTTGGCGAGCCGCTGGGCCTCCTGCTTCTTTTTGGAAGCGTTGACCGAGCTCATGATGCTGGTGACAATGACGAGCAGTATGAACGGGAGGACTCCCTGCAGCATTGGTTCCACCTCCTCATGGGCGCGCCGCCGCGATTAATCCGCGGGTTTGACATCCGGCGCGCTGGCCTTGGCGATGGACTCCCGCATGTCCGTGTCCGCGATGGTGTTCTTCATCTGATAGTAATCCAGGACCCCCAGCTTGCCGTCCCGCAGAGCGGCGGCCATGGCCTTGGGCACTTCCGCCTCGGCCTCCACCACCTTGGCCCGCATCTCCTGGACGCTGGCCTTCATCTCCTGCTCGTGGGCGACGGCCATGGCGCGGCGCTCCTCCGCCTTGGCCTGGGCGATGCGGCGGTCGGCCTCCGCCTGGTCCATCTGCAGCTGCGCGCCCACGTTGCGGCCCACGTCCACATCGGCGATGTCGATGGACAGGATCTCGTAGGCGGTGCCCGCGTCCAGGCCCTTGTTCAGCACGGTGCGGCTGATGAGGTCGGGGTTCTCCAGCACCTGCTTGTGGGTCTCCGCGGAGCCGACGGTGGTGACGATGCCCTCGCCGACACGGGCGATGACGGTCTCCTCGCCGGCGCCGCCCACCAGGCGCTCGATGTTGGTGCGGACGGTGACCCGGGCCTTGGCCCGCAGCTCGATGCCGTCCTTGGCGATGGCGGCCACCACCGGGGTCTCGATGACCTTGGGGGTGACGGACATCTGCACGGCCTGGAACACGTCGCGGCCGGCCAGGTCGATGGCGCAGGCCTTCTCATAGGCCATGGGGATGTTGGCCCGCTGGGCGGCGATGAGGGCGTTGATGACCCGGTCCACGTTGCCGCCCGCCAGCAGGTGGGTCTCCAGCTGGGTGATGTTCAGGTTCAGGCCGGCTTTCGTGGCCTTGATCAGCGGGTACACCAGCCGGTCGGGCTTGATACGCCGGACCTTCATGCCGATGAGGGACCGGAAGGAAATGTGCACGCCGCTGGCCATGGCCCGGATCCACATGCCGAAGGGAATGAAGTTGAGCAGGATGATCAGGAAGACGATGATCGCTCCGATCAGAATGAACAATCCATATTCGCCCATGGTTGAACCTCCTTTTACACCATGGGATGCACCAGCACGCGGTTCCCGTCCACACGGGTGATGCGCACCGGCGTATCCGCCTCAATGAATTCGCCGTCGCTGATGACGTTCAGCTTGACGCCGTCAAACTCCGCCATGCCGGTGGGCCGGAGCACGGTGACGGTGACGCCCTCCCGGCCCAGGAAGACCTTCATGTCCTCCGAGGCCTGGTAGCCGGCTTCCTCGGTTTCGGATCCCCGCAGGATCAGGTCGCTCTGGCTGAGTCTGCCTTTCGCGGCCGACCGCAGGGACAAGGTGAGGGCGGTGGCGGCCACCACCAATCCCACCAGCAGCGTCAGCGCTGCCTTGATAAAGCTCTGGGTCTGGTTCCAGACCAGCACCGTGGCCACGATCTCCAGGACGATGCCGCTGAAGCCCGCCACGCCGAAGCCCGGCATGAACGCCTCCAGGATCAGCAGCCCCACGCCCACCAGCATGCAGAGGATCGCAGGCCAGTTCTGTGCGAGAAATGCACCCATTTGTCTCCCCCCTTGCAGGATTTCTGTCGGTTGGGTTTTGCACGGATACAGCATAAGCCAAGGCCCCGCTGCTGTCCATAGATTCTGCTCCAAAACCGCAGTCAGGCGTCTGAAATGTCTTTCAGGCGCCTGAATACAGATCCGGATACAGCTTCAGCTCCGTCAGCTTGTCCCGCAGGGCCTGCATGTCCTGCCAGGCGTCCCGCTTTCTCTCGGGGAAGCGCAGCAGCGCGCTGGGGTGCCAGGTGGGCATCATCCACACGCCCTTGCGCTCCTGCCAGACGCCCCGGTCCCGGGTGATGCGGGTGTCGGGTCCCAGGGTGGCCCGGGCGGCGGTGGCGCCCAGCAGCAGGATCACCTTCGGCTTCACCAGGGCCACCTGCATCCTGAGGTGGAGCATGCAGGCCTGCACCTCCGCCTCCTCCGGCACCCGGTTCCCCGGCGGCCGGCACTTCACGATGTTGCAGATATAAACCCGGTCCCTGGGCAGGCCGATGGCGGCCAGCATCTTCGTCAGCAGCTGGCCTGCCGGCCCCACGAAGGCCAGGCCCTGGGCGTCCTCCACCTCGCCGGGCCCCTCCCCGATGAGCATCAGCGGCGCCTGCCGGTCTCCCTGGCCGGGCACCTTGTGGCGGATCCCGCCGCACAGGGGGCACAGGGCGCAGGCCGCCACCTGCCGTTCAAACAATTCCCAGGAGATGGCCGTCATGATCCGCCTCCGATCCCCAGCTGCTCCAGCACCGGGAAGCGGGTGATCAGGTCGGAGCTGACCCAGTTCACCAGCTGCACGATCAGCACCACCAGCAGCACCGCCGCCAGAAGCCACAGGAAAGCCAGAATGTAGTCCAGCAGGGAGGCCGCCATCCGCATCCGGTCCCGCTGCTCCAGCCGTTCCTCCCGCTCTTCCGGGTCCCGGATGTCCCGGTAGTCCGTCAGGTCCCGTTCGTCGTCTTCGTAGATCAGGGCGTCCTCGTCGTAGCGCTCCTGATCGTCGTCCTCGCTGTCGTCGGTCACGGGCTCCAGGAAAAGCGGGTCATAGTGCTCCTCCTTGCCCGAATCGGGAAACCAGGTCATGGCCCGCTCCTCCTCTCCGCGGCGGTCACTCGCCGTCTTTCGGGATCAGCCGGAAGGTCATCCGCACCGGGTTGTGGTCCGTGGCGGTGAAGCCGGCGTCGATGGTCTCCACGCCCTGGACCTCCACGTTGGCCGAGACGATAAAGCCGTCGATGACGTAATGGATGAAGTCCGGGTCGTCCCTGTCATAGGGCCGGTCCAGGGAGCGGCAGGTGGGGGTTGCGGGATCTGCCAGGACCGTGAGCCCCGCGGCGTCGAACGCGGCCCAGTCCAGCGTGCCGGGGGTCCACAGCTCGGGATCATATGGATAGGAGGTCCCGTCCCGCTCCAGGCACTGGTTGAAGTCTCCGCCGGCGATGACGTAGTGCCCCTGTTCCGCCTCCGCCTTCAGGAAGTTCACCAGCTTTTCGGTCTGGGCGGCCTTGCCCTCCCCGTCGTCGTAGGCCTCCAGGTGGAAGTTGACCACCACCAGCTGCTGATCGGTGCCCTCCAGGTCATAGCGGGTCACCAGCAGGCAGCGCTTCAGGTTGGCCAGGCGGATGGGCCAGGAGAAGGGGCAGGGCAGCTGGATCCGGGAGGCCTCCGCGGCTTTGGCGGCGGACAGGGTCTGGATGCCGCTGTGGACCTGGCCGATGGTGGGGATGGGGTAGGGGACGTACAGCACCTTGTAGTTCGTGGCGAAGGCGGAGCTGCGGCCCGCCAGGGCTTCGGCGGTGACCTGCGTCTCGTCGATGCGGTGGGAGCGGGTGGAGGATACGTCCACCTCCTGCAGGATCGCGATGTCCGGCGAGAGCGCCGCCAGCCGGTCCGTGATGGACTTCATATTCTCTTCCACCCGGGGCTTGTCGGCGGTGCGGACGCCCTGGCCGCCGTCCATGAAGAAGTCCGCGTTGTCTCCCAGGGCGCCGTAGCCGCAGTTCCAGGTGACGATGGACAGGGTGTCGCCGGGGGCCCACCGCGCCGCGGCGGTGTCGTTGTTCACCGGGGTCACGGCCTCCACGTCCGCGGGCTTGTATTCCGTGAAGGTCAGCACCAGGATCCCGCAAACCGCCAGCCCCGCCAGCGTCCCCGTCAGGATCCCCAGCACCTTTAGGATTTTTCTGACAACCTTCATTTCCTCTCTCCTCCGGCAACATCAAAGAATCCCAGATCCCACAGAATTAATTCCGAAATCCGAATTCTGAATTCCGGATTCCTCAATACCCTTCTCCGACCCTGTACCCGGCCGGCAGCGGCTCCTCCTCCGTGAAAACGAAGTCCGGGTCCGCCAGGACGGGCAGGAAGGCCGCGTAGGGGATGCCGTCGAACTCGGCGCCGTAGCCGGAAGCGCCGAACCAGCCGCCCTCGTGGGCCTTCAGGTTCAGCCCCCGGGCCAGCTTGGTGGCGTTGGAGCAGTCGTGCACCAGCGCCGGCCATTTTTCCCGGTCCGCCACCGCCATCATCCGCAGGGTCAGCTCCCGGCTCCACACCGGCGACAGGTAGCCCTGCCGGTGCATGTACAGGTTCTCGCCCCAGTAATTCTCCAGGTTGTTGGCGTTCAGGTGCAGCTCCGCGAAATTGATGAAGTCAATCCCCGTCCCCAGGATGCTTTCTCTCCTGGCCATGAAAGCGTCGAAGAGGGTTGGGGTCATGGGCGTCTCCACCCCCACGGCGGGGATGTACTTCTTCGCCTCGGCCATCATGGCGATGACGCCGTCGGCGCAGTTTGACGCTCCCAGGTTGAAGCGCAGCTCGTCCAGGCCGGCTTCCCCCAGGGCCCGGAGGTTTTCCGGGGTGCACAGGGTGCCGTTGGTGTACATGTGCTGGTAAACCCCCGCGTCATGAAAACGCCGGATGACCCCGGAATATTCCCCGATCTCCATGAAAGGCTCCAGATAGACGTAGGCCACGCCGGTGGGTTTGGGCTGGATGGACAGGGCCAGGCCGATGTCCTCCTCTGTCAGCCGGGTGCCGCCGATCTCCCACAGCCCGTCCCCCACGGGCTCCTGCATGTCCAGGCAGCCGTAGTCGTAGCAGAAGGGGCAGGCCAGGTTGCACCGGTTGGTCTTGCGCACGGCGGACAGGCCGCTGCCGAAAAGGCAGGAGGCACAGCCCTTGGGGAACTTCTTCTCGTCCCCCACATACCAGGTGCGGCCCTTCAGGCTCTTCAGGCCGGGGATCTCCGCCGCCAGGGCGCTTCGCCGGGCCTCCGCCGCGACTTCGATCTGCCGCAGCACCGCCATCACCAGCTCCTGCTGGCGCACGGTGAGGTTTTCTTCTTCCGGAAGCTCCGCGAAGAATTGGAACCAGGTGAGGGCGTCCGCCTTGCCGATCTTCATGCCGGGACCCTCCTTCCTCACGGGAATTTGAACCGCAGCCGCAGCAGCCGTTCCATGGCGGCCACGCCGGCGTAATACCCCTTCGAGTTGTCCAGCACCACGTCCGCGCTCTCCCGGTAGATGCCGATGCGCTCGCGGTATATCCGCTCCACCTCGTCGAGGCCCTTGGTGGCCAGCAGCGGCCGGCGGTCGTCCAGCTTAATGTCCCCCAGGATCTGCTCCAGGGGCCGGTCCACCAGCACGATCAGGCCGAAGCTCCGCATGATGGCGCGGTTCTCCTCCCGCAGCACGGTGCCGCCGCCGGTGGACACCAGGCACGGGTCCTCCCGGGACAGCTGGATCAGCAGGTTGGTCTCCGCGTTGCGGAAGCCCTGCTCCCCGTAGCGCTCAAACACGTCCGCCGTGCTGCTGCAGCCCAGGATCTCCGCGATGCGGCGGTCCGTGTCCACGTAGGGGATCTTCAGGTTGGCGGCCACTTTGCGGCCCAGGCTGCTCTTGCCGCAGCCGGACATGCCGATGAGAAACACGTGCCGTTCAAGCATTTTCCTGCGCTCCCTTCATCCGTTGCGCCTGGGCCTCCCGGCTCAGAGCCATGAGCTGCCTGAAGAAGGCGTCACAGGCCTCCGACAGCCCGGGGTCCCGCAGCAGGGCCCGGCGGCCGGCCAGCACCTGTTCCTCCCGGGCCGGGTCCCGCACCGGCAGTCCGTGGGCCAGCTTGCAGTCCGCCACCTCCGCGGCCACCTGCATGCGCTGCTCAAAAAGACGGACCAGATCCGCGTCGATGGCGTCCAGGGATGCCCGCAGCTCGGTCAGATCCTTCATGTCCGTATCCTCCTGATGGTTTCTGTTCCCCATTATAATCCCTCGCCGTGGCAACGTCAAGCGCGGCAAAGGAAAAGACAGGCGATCCCGGGGGAACGCCTGCCTTTCGCCGGGGTTTTTCAGCCCACAGGGGTGAATTCGTCCTTGCCCAGGCCGCACACGGGGCAGACCCAGTCCTCGGGGACGTCTTCCCAGGCCGTGCCGGGGGCGATGCCGCTGTCGGGATCGCCGACCTCGGGGTCATAAACGTAGCCGCAGGGGCATTCGTACTGTGCCATGTGTTTTTCCTCCTTATTCGCTTTTCATCGGCGGTGCCGTGTCTTTCTCTTTCTCCGCGGGATCGGAAATCCCTGCCGGCGCCGTGAAAAAAGATCAGCCGCCCTGATAGGGGTATTGGGCCAGCAGCCGGGCCAGCACGCTGTAAACCTGCCGGATGTTGGGGCGCTTCTCCGGGTTGGCCTGCAGCATCAGGCTCACCAGCAGTTTCAGGTCCCGGGGGAGGGCAGGGCTGAGCCGGACGTCGAGCCCCCGGAGCAGGGCTTCCCCCACGCTCCGGGCTTCCTCCGCCGGGTAGCCGGGCAGGCGGCCGCACCACATCTGGTGCAGCACCAGGCCCAGGGCGAAGATGTCGATGGCCGGGGTCAGCCGGACGGGCTCCTCCATCATGAAGCGCAGGGTCTCCGGGGCCAGATAGACCAGATCCCCGTGGAGCTCGTCCACGTTGGCCGGAGGCTCATCCGCGAAGAAGCTGCTGTCGAAGTCGATGAGCTTCAGGTTGTAGGCCCGGGCCTCGTTGACCGTGACCATGACGTTGTCCAGCTTGATGTCGCTGTGGACGATGCCGCTGCCGTGGATGAGGCTCAGGGCCAGGGTCAGGGTGCGCATGAGGATGACCCGGACCCGTTCCGGCAGCTTGCAGATGCGGTCTGGGGGCACGTCCGGGGTGATGAAGAGGGAGACGGAGCAGTAGTGGCCCTCCCACACGAAGAGGCCGTCCACGCTGTTGGGACACACCAGGGTGCCGTTGTTGACATCCCGCAGGGCATTGTACAGCCGCTGCTTCCGCCGGAAAAAGGCGATGCAGGCGTCCCGCTTCGCCCGGTTGACGGGGCGGTTCATGTCCGCGCCGGCAGGGGGCAGGGTGGGGGTCAGGAACTGCTTGATGAAGAACTTCTCCCCGCCGTGGCGGGCGGCGCACCACTGGGCGGTGCCGGAGCCCTCCGTGGTGAAGGGCGTCAGCAGTTCGTAGTCATAGACGAAATCGCTCATACGCAATCAACAAACCGGGCCGGTCCGCCGCGCCGTCAGATGGAGTTGGCGATGGTGTCCAGCATCTCGGTGTAGCCCACGTCCTCCAGGCCGCTGTCCAGGCTGGTGGGGCGGAGGATGCAGTTCTCCCACTCCGTGCGGATCCGGTGCCACCAGCCCTCGTCCGGGGCGAAGAGCAGCAGGCGCTTCGAGTAGCTGTCCATCTCGCCGGGGTACTGGGCGAAGCCCCACATGTCGCTGAGCTCGTCGAAATTCTTGGGCGCGGAGGCCGGGTATCCCTCCGCTTTGGCGCCGAAGCCCAGGTCGTGGGCCGGGGCGTCGGTGAACAGGCAGATGATGTGCCGCTTCTTGCCGGCGGTCTTGCCCCACTTGGAGCGAATGGCGAAGGCCAGGGCCTCCAGGCCGTCCTCCGGGATGTCCCCGCCGCCCACCGCCTGGATGCCCGACACGCACTGCTCCAGGATGGCGTTCTGCTCCGGCAGCACCAGGAAATCGCTGGCCGCCATGGCGTTGGGGCCGTCGGCCAGGTAGTCCCCGAACCAGATCACCCGCACCCGCAGGCTGCTGACGGTCTTTCCCTTGGCCCGCATCCGGGCGGTGATGTCCTTGTGCAGGTTCAGGGCGTTGTTCTTCACGGTGTTGATGATGGGCCGCATGCTGCCGGTGCGGTCGATGACCAGGCAGATGTCCACATCGTAGTCATAGCCGGTGAATTTGCCTGTGTAGAGCGACATAGGGCAGCCTCACTTTCTCATATCGCTGTCGGTCAGCGGGCGCATGAAATCCGGCAGATCGGGGAGCTTGCCGGCGGACCGGTTGGCGGGCGCGGCGTCCGGGACGGGTGCGGGCGGATCAGCCGGTTCCGGCGGCACGGGATTCGCGGGCTCCGGCTGAAGCGGGGGCTCGGCAGGCGCCGGAGGCTCCGGGAAGAACACGGGCTCAAACGGCGCGGGGGGCGCTGAGGGCTCCGGCTGAAGCGGGGGCTCGGCAGGCACCGGGGGCTCCGGGAAGAACACGGGCTCAAACGGTGCGGGAGGGGCCGGGGGCTCCGGCTGAAGCGGGGGCTCGGCGGGCACCGGGGGCTCCTCCGGCACAGGCGGTTCCGGCGGAATGTAGGAATCCACCAGCACAAATTCCGCCGGCGGCGCGGGCGGCTCCTTATCGAGGGACACCGGCGGCTTCGGGGGCGTGGAGGGCAGGAAGGGCTTCATCAGCCGCGCGCCGCAGGTGTCGCAGAAAACGCCGTTGGGGTCCACATTCGTGCACCCGTTGGGGCAGTAGACCACATCGGGGGCCGGGGCGGGAGGCTCGGGCACCTCCACCGGCGGTTCAAAGGGCGGCCGGGCGGAAATGGTGTCATCCGGCGCGAAAACCGGCACAAAGACAGCCGGAGCCTCCGCGGGCTTCGGTTCGGCGTGGGCGTAGCGGTTCGGCGGCACGGGCTTGCCGGTCTCATGGGCGGGGGCCGGAGCGGCCGCTTTGGGCGCGCCGTAGCGGGATGGCGGGGCGGGCTCCGCGTGGGCCGGCCTGGGCGGCTTCGGGGGCTCGGGAGCCCTGTAGCTGGTGAGGGGCGAGGCGTCCCGGCGCCTGCGGGGGCCCGGCGTTCCGGCCGGCGCCGCGCCGTAGCGGGACCCGGGCGCTTTCGCCGGGGCCGGGGTGGGTTTCGGTGCGGGGGCGGGCTCAGGTTTCCGGGCCGTATCCCGATAAGGGACCGCCGGGGCCGGGGCAGGTTTCGGCGTGGGGGCGGGCTCAGGCTTCCGGACGGTATCCCGGTAAGGGACCGCCGGGGTCGGGGCGGGTTTCGGCGCTGGGGTTACTGGGGCTGGGGCCGGCCTGGTCTCGGCGGGGGTCGGCGCGGGCGTGTCGGCCGGCTCCGGTTCCGCCGTTCCGGCCATGATGTGGCGGACGATCCTGGCGCCGCAGGTCGCGCAGATCCGGGCGGCGGGGTCCATGACCCGGCAGCCGTTGGGGCACCACACCTGCGCGATGCAGGTGTCCGTCACCAGGTATACGTTTCCGCAGACATCACAGAAGTTGTCGCCGGGGTTGTACGGCGCGCCGCAGCTGGGGCATATCAGTTCCATCAATCTTCCTCCTCCGGGTGCGGTGAAAGGAAACGCCGGGGTGCGTCTGCCCCCGGCGTCCCGGTGATTGGGTTGCCGATCAGAAGCGGACGGCGTCCTCTTCCTGAGAGGCGGGAGCCGCTTTCTTTTTCTTCTTCAGCATGTTGAGCACCAGCAGCGCCGCGCCGCCGAGCGTCAGTATGCCGCCGCCGATGACAAAGGGCAGGCTCAGGGTCTTCAGGATGCCGCCGCCGCTGCCGGTGCCGGCCGTCTCTTCCGCCAGCTCAGGCACGGCTTCCCCGACCAGATTCCGGCCGGCGCCTGTGAGGGCATCTATCACGTTGCTGAAGCTGCCATCGGGCATGCCTTCGAGGATCTTGCCTTCCTTGGTGGCGGAGCTGCCGCTGCCGCCGCCCAGGAACATGAAGACCAGGCCCGCGGCCAGCACGAGGACGCCCAGGATCACCAGGATCCAGGGCAGGAGGCTCATGAAGCCGCCCTTGGCTTTCGGGGCTTTGGGCGCGCGTTCCTTCGGGGGCTTGGGAGCCTTTTTGGCCTTGGCCGGGCGCTCGCCTTCAACAGGGGCCGGGCGGGCTTTCTTCACCGGTTTTTCTTTTACCGGCTTCTCTTTCACGGGCTTCGCGGCTTCCTTTTTGGCCTTGCCGCCCAGCACCGGGACTTCGGCGGCCCTGACGGGCTCGGGAGCGGGGGCGGGGGCGGGCGCGCGGTAGCTGGCCGAAGCGGGCTCGCTGCGGTAGGCATAGCGGTTCGGGGTGCTCACCGGGGCGGGAACGGGCTCGGGCCCGGGTGCGGCGACGGGTTCCGCGGCAGCCGCCACGGGGGAAAGGACGTCGGAGAAACTCCTCTCCACGCCGGTGGCCGCCTCGTAGGAGGCCACCTCAATCCCCGAAGCGGCTTCCCGGGCCTTGTCCGCCGCGCCGGCAATGGCTTCCGTCGCGTAGGAGGCAGCGGCACTCACGGCGGCTTCGGCCGGCGCCGCCGCCGCGCTGACGGCTTCTTTCACCGTTTCCGCGGCGACCGCGGCCACCGGACGGCCGCAGTGTCCACAGAATTTTGCACCTTCACGAAGGGTTGCGCCACAGACACACTGCATAGTCAAGTCCTCCTGTAAAATGGTCATGGCTGACCGATTCATGCGCATTTCGACAGATGCAGTTTATCATGATGCGGGCGTTCTGTCAATCGCCGCGCCGCAGATTTGCGGGAAATTCGGCGGTCCCGGGGAGGGCCCGAGTTGACAAAAGCAGCCGTTGGAAATACAATGCTGATGCAGCGAAACCATACTGACGAGGAGAGAGGGAATCGGCATGAAACTGCTGAGCGTTGCGATCCCAAGCTACAATTCGCAGGACTACCTGGCCCACGCGGTGGAATCCCTGCTGCCCGGCGGGGACGACGTGGAGATCCTGATCGTGGATGACGGCTCCAAAGACCGGACCGCGGAGATCGCGGATGACTATGAGCGGCGCTATCCCGGCATCGTCCGGGCGGTGCACAAGGAAAACGGCGGCCACGGCGACGCGGTGATGACCGGCATCCGGGAGGCCACGGGGCTCTATTTCAAGGTGGTGGACTCCGACGACTGGGTGGACGCCGAGGCCTACCCCAAGGTGCTGGAGACCCTGAAAGGCTTCGCGGAAGAACCCCTGGACCTGCTGATCTGCAATTATGTCTACGACAAGGTGGACGCGAAGCACAAGCACGTGATGGGCATCGGCAAGGCCATGCCCAAGGGGAGGGTTTTCGGCTGGGCGGACACCGGCCATTTCCGCAAGGGGCAGTACCTGGCCATGCACTCGGTGATCTACCGCACCGCCCTGCTGCGGGAATGCGGGCTGAACCTGCCCAAGCACACCTTCTACGTGGACAACCTGTACGTGTACGTGCCCATGCGGGCGGTGGAGCGCATGTATTACCTGGACGTGAGCTTCTACCACTACTTCATCGGCCGGGAGGACCAGTCCGTGCAGGAGAAGGTGCTGCGGAAGCGCATCGACCAGCAGATCCTGGTGAACAAGCTGATGGTGGACGCCTTCGATCCCTATGCGGTGGAGCCGGCGCAGAAGCGCGACTATCTTCTGGGCGATCTGGAGATCCTTACCATCATCACCTCGGTCTTCCTGATCCGCGGCGGCACGGAGGAGGAACTGCGGAAGAAGCAGGACCTGTGGGACGCCATCCGGGAGAAGAACCCGAAGGTCTGGAAAAAGCTGCGGTACGGGCTGCTGGGGCGCATCGTGCACCTGCCGGGCCGCTTCGGCCGGGGCGTGGTCAGCGCGTGCTACACCGTGGCCCGGAAGGTTGTCGGGTTCAACTGAGACAAACGAAGAAGAGGTCGGCGGCCGCAACGGGCCGGGACCCGATCTCTTTTCCTCTGCGCTTTTCGCTTTTCACACCAGTTTGTTCAGAATGGCTTTCAGCAGCGGGTCTTCCGCCTTGAGCTCCAGCATTTCGCAGTGGCCGTCCTTGTAGGTGGCCACGAAGGAGTACAGCACCCACTGGGCCAGTCCCGTGTTCACCAGATGGCTGTCCAGAAAGTGGATCATGGAGATCTGCTTTGCCTGCTCCTCCACGGTGTCCGTGATCTGCTTCTCTTCTTGCTTTTTGCCGAACATGTCTTTTCCCTCCCCGTTCTTTGCGGTTTGTCCGGTTTACGGTAGCACGGCCGGGACGGCCTGTCAACAAAAACCGGCAAATTCTTTTTTCACACCGATTGCCCCGGCCCGCCGGATATGATACAATGAAGCAGCGGACAACCGCAAAAACGCAAGACAGCAAAGAAACGAAAGACGAAAAAGGAGAAAACCGCCATGCAATTCGGCTATTTCGACGACGCCCGACGCGAGTACGTCATCACGGATCCCCGCACCCCCATGCCCTGGGCCAACTACCTGGGCTCCCCGGCCTACGGCGCCATCGTGACCCAGAACGCCGGCGGCTATTCCTTCGTCAAGTCCGGCGCGGCCGGCCGCATCCTGCGCTACATGTTCAACCAGTTTGACGAGCCCGGCCGGTATGTCTACCTCCGGGACGAGGCCGACGGCGACTTCTGGTCCGCCTCCTGGCGGCCGGTGGAGAAGCCCCTGGAGGAGTACAAAACCGTCACCCGCCACGGCACCAGCTACACCGAGATCGAGTCCGCGTACAAAGGCATCGAGAGCAAGGTCCTGTACTATGTGCCCATGAACGCCGACCACGAGGTGTGGCGCGTGAAGGTGAAGAACACCGGGGACACCCCGCGGAAGATCGGCCTCTTCGGCTACTGCGAGCTCACCACCGAGTCCTTCTACACCCAGGACCTGGTGAACATGCAGTACACCCAGTTCATCACCGTGACGGAGTTCCGTCAGGACCACATCCTCCAGCGCATCAACCAGTTCTGCAACGTGAACGCGGACGGCGAGAACGGGCAGGAGCGGTTCTTCGGCATGGCCGGGGCGCCGGTGGCCAGCTACACGGGCCGCCGGGAGCGCTTCCTGGGCGTCCGCCGCTTCAACAGCCCTCAGGGCGTGCTGAACGGGAAGCTGGATGACTCCCTGAACTTCAACGGCAACCCCTGCGGCGCCCTTCATACGGTCCTGGAGCTGGCCCCCGGCGAGGAGAAGACCGTGGCCTTCCTGCTGGCCCAGAAGGGCGAGAAGGCCGCCCGGGCCCTGATCGACGCCTATGCCGACACCGAAAAGGTCGTGGACGCCGAGCTGAAGACCCTGGTGGACTACTGGCACGGCGAACTGCAGAACCTGGTGGTGAAGACCCCCGACGCGGATTTCAACAGCATGGTCAACACCTGGAACGCTTTCCAGTGCTTCACCACCTTCGTGTGGAGCCGCGCGGCGTCCCTGATCTACTGCGGCGAGCGCAACGGCTACGGCTACCGGGACACCGTGCAGGACATCCAGGGCATCATCCACCTGGATCCCGCCATGGCCAAGGAGCGCATCAAGTTCATGCTTTCCGCCCAGGTCCATCACGGTGCGGGCCTGCCCCTGGTGAAGTTCACCCACAACCCCGGCCATGAGGACACCCCCGAGCAGGAGAGCTACGTCCGGGCCACCGGCCACCCCAAGTACCGCGCCGACGACGCTATGTGGCTCTTCCCCACGGTGTACAAGTATGTGGCCGAGACCGGCGACAAGGCCTTCATGGACGAAGTGATCCCCTTCTGCGACTATGACGAGGGCACAGTGGCCGAGCACCTGAAACGGGCCATCGACTTCACCATGCACCACCTGGGCGGCCACGGCATGCCCGCCGGCCTCCACGCCGACTGGAACGACTGCCTGCAGCTGGGCGCCAACGGCGAGACCTCCTTCGTGGCCTTCCAGTTCTACTATGCCCTGAACCTGCTGGCCGAGCTGCTGCCGGAGCGCCCGGAGAACGACGAGTACCGCGCCTGGCTGAAGGCCACCGCCGCGGACCAGCTGGAGAAGATCAACAAGTGGTTCTGGGAGGACGACCGGTTCCTCCGGGGCTACAGCCAGGAGGGCATGGTCATCGGCTCCAAGCACGATCCCGAGGCCTCCATGTGGATGAACCCCCAGTGCTGGGCGGTCATCTCCCGGGGCGGCACGGCGGAGCAGAACGAGAAGGCCATGGAGAGTGTCCACCGCGAGCTGAACACCCCCAACGGCATCGAGCTCATGGCCCCCTGCTACAAGAAGCACTACTTCGACGGCGCCGCCATGAAGCTCTTCAACCCCACCACCAAGGAGAACGGCGGCATCTTCTGCCAGCCCCAGGGCTGGGCGATCCTGGCCGAAGCCCTGATGGGCCACGGCGGCCGCGCCTTCGAGTACTTCAAGGAGAGCTGCCCCGCCGCCTACAACGACCGGGCCGAGATCCGCGAGGTGGAGCCCTACGTCCACAGCCAGTTCATCGAAGGCCATGAGACGCCCCAGCCCGGCCGGGCCCATGTGCACTGGCTCACCGGCACCGCGTCCACCGTGATGGTGGGCATGGTGGAGGGCATCCTGGGCCTGCGCCCCACCCCCGACGGCCTGCGGATTACCCCCGCTATCCCCGCGGAATGGGACGGGTTCGAAATGGAGAAGACCTACCGCGGCAAGCGCCTCCGCGTCACCGTGGACAACAGCGCCCACCGCGAAGGGTTTGCCGGCAAGGTGCTGGTGAACGGCCGGGAGATCGAGGGCGGTCTGCTGACGGACGACGTCCTCAGCGACGGCTGCCGGGTCACGGTGGTCATGTAATTTTCCAAAGTGAAAAGGCCGCTTTGGCGGCCTTTTCTCGTGGTCTGATCTGCGCCGGTTCCCCATTTGGGGACCTGGCCGTTGGAAACGAACCTCTTCTCCGTTCGAATTGACAGCTATTCCACAGGGAATTTCGCATCTTGCGGACAGCCGGTCGATCGGCTGTGGGGACCCCTCCGGCCTGCGGGCCACCGGCCGATCGGCCTAGCCTGCGGGGATACCGACCGACGGCCCGGTCTGCGGGGCGAATCCCTGCCGCGAGAGCCCATCGCACGGGGACCCCTCCGGCCTGCGGGCCACCTCCCCACTGCGGTGGGGAGGCAAGGGCTTTGGAAATGCAGTTTTAATCCCCTGGCTCCCCATCGCAATGGGGAGCTCCCGCCGCAGCGGGTGAGGGGTTCTTGCGGCGGGGTGCGTGGTGGCGTGAAAGCCCGCGAAGGGATGGATCATGCTTGTGTGGGAAAAAGCTCAGATCCCCAGCAGATCGCTGTAGGCCTTCAGGGCGCCGTCGGTCTCCCGGGCCAGGACCTTCTTGGCCAGGACCTTGCCCAGCTGTACGCCTTCCTGGTCGAAGCTGTTCAGGTTCCACAGGAAGCCCTGGAACATGACCTTGTTCTCGAAGTGGGCCAGCAGGGCGCCCAGAGCCTCGGGGGTCAGCTGATCGCCCACGATGATGCTGGAGGGCCGGCCGCCGGCGAAGTTCTTGTTGGGATTGCTGTCCTTCTTGCCGCAGGCGAAGGCCATGATCTGGGCGGCCACGTTGGCGCAAAGCTTCTGCTGGCTGGTGCTGCCCTGGATGACCACGTCCATGCCGGCCTGGCTGCCGCGGAAGCCCACGAACTGCAGGGGGATGATGTCCGTGCCCTGATGCAGCAGCTGATAGAAGCTGTGCTGGCCGTTGGTGCCGGGCTCGCCGAAGATCACCGGGCCGGTGACATAGTCGACGGGTTCGCCGAAGCGGTTGACGGACTTGCCGTTGGACTCCATGTCCAGCTGCTGCAGATGGGCCGGGAAGCGGCTCAGGGCCTGGGAGTAGGGCAGCACCGCGGTGGCGGGCCAGCCCTGCACGTTCCGCTCATACACGCCGATGAGGGCGTCCAGCATGGCGGGGTTCTTCATGGGATCGGCCTCCGCGGACAGCCTGTCCTCCGCGGCGGCGCCGTCCAGGAAGCGCCCGAAGACCTCCGGCCCGAAGGCGAGGGAAAGCACCACGCCGCCCACGCAGGAGGTGGAGGAGTACCGGCCGCCGATGAAGTCGTCCATGAAGAAGGCGGCCAGGTAGTCGCTGCTGGTGGCCAGGGGCGAGGTCTCGCTGGTGACGGCCACCATGTGCTTCGCCGGATCCAGGCCCGCCTGCCGCAGGGCGTCCTTCACGAAGGACTCGTTGGTCAGGGTTTCCAGGGTGGTGCCGGACTTCGACACCAGCACGAACAGGGCGTGGGCCACGTCGATGCGCTTCAGCACGCTGGCGGCGTCGTCCGGGTCCACATTGCTGATGAACTGGGCCTCCAGCTTCAGCAGGCCCTGCTGCCTCGCCCAGTTCTCCAGGGCCAGGTACATGGCCCGGGGGCCCAGGTCGCTGCCGCCGATGCCGATCTGCACCACGGTGGTGAATTGTTCGCCGGCGGCGTTGCGGATCTCGCCGCTGTGCACCTTCCGGGCGAAGGCCGCGGCCTTTTCCTGCTGGGCGGTGTAGAAGGCGCGCTTGTCCACGCCGTCCACCGTCACGGCCTGGCCCAGCTGGCCCCGGGTCAGCTGGTGCAGCACCAGGCGCTTCTCGCCGGTGTTGATCATCTCGCCGCTGTACAGGGCTTCAAACTTCTCCGACAGCTGGGCTTCCTTCGCCAGCTCGCACAGGGCGGCCAGCACGTCCGCGTCCACGGCCTTGGCCGCATAGCTGTAGGTCAGGCCCGCTGCCATGGGCACGGTGTATTCCGCCACCCGGCGCGCGCCCTCCTCGCCCGCCATGACAGCGGTCAGGTCCACTTTGTCCTTCAGGTTTTGCAGGGCCTTGTACGCGCTCAGGGTGTCCAGGTTTTTCCACTGAATCATATGAATCCGCCTTTCTGCGGCTTGCGCCGTCTTTCTCTCCGCTCCATTATACCGCAAAGGGAGGGCTGTGTCCAGTATCCCGCGGGGGCTTTTCACCGGGCGCCGGATGTGGTATCATGGAGAAAAGCATGGCAAGGGAGGATCCGGATATGCCCATGATCGACAGCAAGGTGACCTGCGCGGTTTCCCCGGAACAGCGGGAGGCGGTCAAGACCCGGCTGGGACAGGCCGTGGCGGCGCTGGGAAAGGCGGAACAGTGGCTCATGGTGGGCTTTGAGGACAACTACGACCTGTACTTCGCCGGCCGGCGCCAGGAGAAGGCGGCCTTCGTCAGCGTGGCCCTGTACGGCGAGGCGGCCCCGGCGGCCTGCGACCGGATGACGACGGAGATCTGCCGCATCTGGCAGGAGGAACTGGGCATACCCGGGGACCGGATCTATGTGACCTACCGCTTTGTGGACAACTGGGGCTGGAACGGCGCGAACTTCTGACGGGAGGGATGCGGGATGACCCTTGAAGAGCGGGCACTGGCCATCGTGGAGGCCCTGAAGGCGGCATATCCGGCGACGCAGTGCACCCTGGACTATGACGAGGCATGGAAGCTGCTGGTGAGCGTCCGGCTGGCGGCCCAGTGCACGGACGCCCGGGTGAACATCGTCACCAAAGGCCTGTTTGAGCGCTGGCCCACGGTGGAAGCCCTGGCCGCCGCGCCCCTGGACGAGCTGGAGGCCGTGGTGCACCCCTGCGGCCTGGGCAACAGCAAGGCCCGGGACATCTCCGCCTGCATGCAGACCCTGCTGATCCGCCACGGCGGCAAGGTGCCCCGGGACTTCGACGCCCTCCTGGCCCTCCCCGGCGTGGGCCGGAAGTCCGCCAACCTGATCATGGGGGATGTGTTCGGGGAGCCCGCCATCGTCACGGACACCCACTGCATCCGCCTGGCCAACCGCATGGGCCTTACCCGGGAGAAGGAGCCGGCCAGGGTGGAGAAGGCGCTGAAGCCGCTGATCCCGCCGGAGGAGAGCAACGATTTCTGCCACCGCATGGTGGACCACGGCCGGGCCGTCTGCACCGCCCGCACGGCCCCCCGCTGCGAAGCCTGCTGCTGCGCGCCCTGGTGCGAAAAACGAATCTGACACCGCCATGAAACCGGACCGGCGTGAAAGGTCCGGCTTTGATTTTTCACGTTCCGGGGCGGCTTTCCGGACTATTCATCGTATTTGTAAACTTTTCTTGAACTTTTTCGGTTGACATCCCCGTTGTTTTCCGATAAAATATCCGCGGATTGGTATCTCCGCGTTTTTATAACCCCATCGGGGCGGTCAAACACGTTTCCCGGTTCGTTGATGTCTGTTTTCATGGCCGGCCGGTGCGCCGGTACAACACAGGGACAGGGGTGCAAGCCTATGACAAAAGCCGAGCAGGGCAGCAACGCCAAAGCGGTCGCCGGATTTTGGAGCACCATCAGGACGAAACGCTGGTTCCGTCCTTTGGTCGTGCTGCTTGTTCTGGCCGCGTTTGTTTTGCTGCTGGTCCTTCTCAACAAGACCCAGACAGCCAACTATGCGGACAAGTACAAGGACCTGGAGAAGAAAGAGGCGGAGTTCGCGGAGGAGCAGACCGAAGCCAGCGCACTGCCTCTCTACAGGGAATACCTGAAGACGATCTCCGCGGAAAGCGCGTCGGAGCCCATCGAAGTGGATGTGGCGGCCGCATTTGCTCTGGTGACCGTGGACGGCGAGCAGAAGCAGGTGCCGATCGGGACCGCGGCGGGATCCGTGGAAGCCGCGGCGGACGCCGGTGAGCTGGCCAAAGCCTCCGAGGCCCTGGCGGTCTGGGAAGAGGACGGCGTGCTGTACACCGCCAGCGGCTCCTTTGTGGGCTGGGAAGTGGAAGCGCCGGAAGAGGGCCTGTACAACATCCTGATCGAATACCGCGCGCCGGAAAGCCGCGGCGTCGAACTGGAACGCGCCCTCTACGTGGATGACGGCTCCGGCCTGGCCATCCCCTTTGACGGCGCCCGGGCGCTGACCTTCTACCGCATCTGGACCGACGGCGAGATGAACGAGAGCAAGCGCCTGGACAACCAGGGCAACCAGCGCCGTCCCGCCCAGGTGGAGGTCCACGACTGGCAGACGGCGTACGTCAAGGACGCCATGGGCTACGAGGTGAACCCGTACGCCATCCGCCTTGTTCAGGGCCGGAACGTCATCGCCCTGGAGGCGGTCAACGAGCCCATGGAGATCCGCGCCATCACCCTGACGCCGGTGCTGGAGTACCCGACCTACGAGACCTATGCCGCCTCGCACGCGGACAAGGCCGGGGTGGTGCTGTCCGACAAGGCCTGGCACACCACGATCCAGGGCGAGGGCCTGGTGCTGAACCGCACCGAGAACGGAGACGGGACCTGGACGGGCACGGTGACGGATGACGCCAAACGCCGCTCCTCCTCGCCTTCCCTCTATGCGCGTTACGACCGCTCCTCCTCCGCCACCGAGCCCTCCGACGTCTACCACACGATCTTCAACTACATCGGCGGCGACGCCTGGAACAGCGCCGGCCAGTGGATCGAGTGGTCCTTTGAGGTGCCGGAGGACGGCTGGTACAACATCACCGTCAAGGCGCGGCAGAACCATCAGCGCGGCGCCCTGTCCTGCCGTTCCCTGTACATCGACGGCGAGATCCCCTTTGACAAGGTGGCCACCATCACCTTCGGCTATGACAACGCCTGGGAGCTGATGACGCTGAAGGATGAGAGCGGCACGCCGTACCGCTTTTGGCTGGAGAAGGGCGAGCACGTCATCCGTTTGGAGGCCACCCTGGGCGAGATGGGCCCCATCCTTCAGGAGATGAAGAATTCCCTGGACCGGCTGAACCGCATCTACCGGAGGATCCTGGTGCTGACGGGCGTCAACCCGGACCGCTTCCGCGATTACCAGCTGGAGAAGGTCTATCCCGACGTCATCGACGCCATGGAACTGGAGTACATGCGCCTGTACAAGCTGGTGGACGACACCGTGGCCATCACCGGACAGAAGTCCGACCGCGTGGCCGTAGCCCAGACCCTGGCCGTGCAGCTGGAGGGCTTCGTGAACCACACGGAGCGCATCACCCAGGTCTTCGGCAACTTCAAGGACAACATCACCAGCCTGGGCACGGCCATGCAGAACATGTCCGAGACCAAGCTGGACATCGACCTGATCATCGTCAGCGGCGAGGATTACACCGCCGGCATGGGCAGCCAGGGCTTCTTCAGCGGGCTCGGGCACGAGGCCTCCTCCCTGGTGGCCTCCTACACGGTGGACTATGACGCCCTGGGCGACAAGTACACGGGCGACGAAGTGCTGGAGGTGTGGATCACCACCGGCCGCGACCAGTCCACCGTCCTGAAGTCCATGATCGACCAGGATTTCACCGAGAAGTATCCCGATGTCCATGTCAACGTCAAGCTGGTGGTGGCGGACACGCTGCTGACCGCCGTGGTGGCGGGCAACGGCCCGGACGTGGCCCTGTCCCTGGGCTCCTGGTTCCCCGTGAACTACGCCATGCGGGACGCGGTGGAGGCCATGGACCAGTTCGACGAGGAGTGGGTCAAGGCCAACTTCACCCCGGACGAAGAAGGAAAATACCCCGTGAAGAATTACAGCGAAGTGATCGCCGACTATTACGGCAGCGCGCTGGAACCCTTCACCTACATCCATCACAAGGATGGCCAGAAGCACGTGTACGCCATCCCCGAGACCCAGGACTTCGCCGTGGTGTTCTACCGCAAGGACGTGCTGGCGGAATACGGCATCGGGCCGGAAGACCTGAGCACCTGGGACAGCATCATCGCCCTGCTGCCCACCATTCAGGGCAACAACCTGTCCGTGGGCGTGCCCTATCCGGACATTACCAACCCCGACATGTCCGTGCTGAACTCCCTGATCTACCAGTACGGCGGCCGGATCTACGACGCGAACGCCATGCGCACCGAGATCGACCGGGAGTCCGGCGTGGCGGCCTTTAAGCTGTACACCTCCCTGTACAATGACTACGGCCTCCCGGTGGTGTACGACTTCGTCAGCCGCTTCCGTACCGGCGAGATGCCTATTGGCGTGGCGAACTACACCATGTACAACACCCTGGCGGTTTCCGCGCCGGAGATCCGCGGCCTGTGGGACTTCACCTTCTTCCCGGGCACCCTGCGGGAGGACGAGGAGGTCCGGGTCTACAACACCGGCGAGGTGGCCGAGGACCACATCGACCGCACTGTCCACGCCCAGGGCCTCTGTTGCATGATCGTCGCCACGGACAACGAGCAGATGAAGAAGAACGCCTGGACCTTCCTGCAGTGGTGGACCGACGCCGAGACTCAGGTCAACTTCGGCCGGGAGATGGAGAGCATCCTGGGCTCCTCCGCCCGCTACAACACCGCCAACAAGCGCGCCATGCCGCGGCTGGGCTGGTCCGACGCGCAGCTGAAGGTGCTGCAGGGCCAGATGGCCTGGACCCGCGGCTTCCCCGAGATCGCCGGCGGTTATTCCACCACCCGTCACATGACCAACGCCATCCGCCGCGTCATCAACAACAAGGAAGACGCCCGGGAGACGCTGCTGACCTACACCAAGACCATCAACGAGGAGATCCGGATCAAACGCCTCGAGTTTGGCCTGCCCACCACGGAGGAAGAGCTGGCGGCCAAATCGGGGACCCCGGCTCCGGAGGAAACCCCGACCGACCCCGCCGGCAGCGGTCAATAATCGGAAGGAAAGGAGGAAAACCGGATGCAAGCCACTGAAACCAAGACGAAGAAGGGCTATCTCGCCATCAAGCGGGAGAACTTCGGCTACGGGCTGAAGAAAGCCGGGAAGATGAAGGTCTGCTATGTCTTCCTGCTGCCCTACGCCCTGCTGTTCTTCACCTTCTTCATCCTGCCGATCTGCACGTCCATCTACTACAGCTTCACCTACTACAATATCCTGCAGCCGCCGCGGTTCATCGGCTTCCAGAACTACATCAACCTGGTGCTCCAGGATGAGGTCTTCCTGACAGCCGTGAAGAACACCTTCGTGATCGCGGTGATCACCGGTCCCGTGGGCTATATCCTTTCCTTCCTGTTCGCGTGGTTCATCAACGAGCTGCCCCGCTGGCTGCGGACCGTGGCCGTGGTGGTGTTCTACGCGCCGTCCATCGCGGGCAACGCCTACTACATCTTCTCCATCATCTTCCGGGGAGATGCCTACGGCTACCTGAACTCCTTCCTGATGAACTTCGGCATGGTGAATTCCCCCATCCTCTGGCTGTCCGATCCCAGGTACATCCTGACGGTCATCATCATCGTCATCCTGTGGATGAGCATGGGCACGGGCTTCCTGTCCTTCGTGGCCGGCCTGCAGGGTGTGGACCGCTCCATGTACGAGGCCGGCTATGTGGACGGCGTCCGCAACCGCTGGCAGGAGCTCTATCACATCACCCTGCCCAGCATGAAGCCCATGCTGCTCTTCGGCGCCGTGATGTCCATCACCTCCGCGTTCAACGTGTGCGACGTGCCCCGCGCGCTGGCCGGCTACCCCTCCACGGACTACGCCGCCCGCACCATCGTCACGCACCTGTTCGACTACGGTTTCTCCCGGTTTGAGATGGGCTATGCCTCAGCCATTGCCACGGTGCTGTTCCTGGTCATGATCCTGTGCAACAAGGCCATTCAGTCGGCGTTGAGGAAGGTGGGCACATGAGCGCGAAGAAACCGAAAATTCAGAAGATCGAAGCGCCTACGACGAACAACCGCGTCGAGCAGCTTCGCTATCTGGCCAAGCTCCGCGGCGAGTATGAGGAAGAGGCGCCCAAGCTCAACACCAAGCGCTTTCTGATCATTTCGGCGATCATTGTGGTCATCCTGGTGGCGGGCCTGATTTTCACCAACACGAAGGTCAACGAAATCAGCGCGTACAACGAGGAGGTTGACTCGATCAACCGCCTGGCGGAGGAAGCCGCCAGCGCCCAGGCCGAAGAACTTGAACTGAACGCCAGGACCGACGCGAAAATGTCGGAAGTGAACACCCTGGCCAAGGACACCCGCAAGCAGATCTCGGCGGAAAAGAACGTGAAAGACAGCGGTGAAGACGTGCTGCAGGTGGAAGACCACTCCCAGCCCGTCCGGATCATCCGCCTGATCCTGCTGTTCTTCCTCATCGCCGGCGCGGTGGTATTCTATGTCTTCTACAGCAGAGACCCCAAGCTCCGGGCCGACAGGCACAAGCTGATCCTCTGCGCGGCGATTTTGCTGCTGCTGCTCATCGCCGTGCTGGTGCTGGGCGCGGTGGCGGACAACATGGCGCCCAAGCCCCAGGCGGTGGAAGAGACCGCGGCGGAGAGCGACACGGCGGGGGACGAGGCTGCGGCTTCCACAGCCGCTGCGGCTACGGCGACCGCTGCGGTCAGCACGACCCGGGAGATCGACAACTCGGTTTCCACCTGGGTTCTGGCCCGCCTGATCGTCATCGTGCTGCTGGTGGTCTACGGCGTCTTCATGCTGGTCAAGCTGGCGCACCCCAAGCGCCGCAAGCCCAACCGCAGCTTCTGGGGCGACTTCGGCATCTACTTCATGATGGCGATCTTCGCGGTGGCCATGGTGTTCCCGCTGGTGTTCTCCATCGCCGCCTCCCTGAAACCCCTGGACGAGCTGTTCAGGTTCCCGCCCACGGTCTTCGCGCAGCATCCGACGATGGACAACTTCGCGGACCTGTTCGTCACCATGGGCCAGAGCTATGTGCCCTTCTCCCGGTACCTGACCAACACGGTGTTCATCACCTTTGTGGGCACCTTCGGCCACGTGCTGATCGCGTCCATGGCGGCCTTCGTGCTGGCCAAGTATGACTTCCCGGGCGGCAGGACCTTCTTCTCCATCGTGGTCACGGCCCTGATGTTCTCGGGCTACGTCACCGGCATCCCGAACTACGTGATCATGAGCCGGCTGGGCATGATCAACACCTACTGGGCCATCATCCTCCCGGCCTTCGCGGCGCCCATCGGCCTCTTCCTGATGAAACAGTTCATGGAAGGCCTGCCGACGGCGCTGATCGAGGCGGCCCACCTGGACGGCGCCGGCGAGTTCCGCATCTTCTGGAGCATCGTGATGCCCAACGTGAAACCCGCGTGGCTGACCATCATCATCTTCTCCGTCCAGGGCCTGTGGAACACCAACGCGGCCACGGTCATCTACACGGAGAGCAAGAAGACCCTGGTCTACGCCCTGCAGCAGATCCAGCTGGGCGGCATTGCCCGTACCGGTCAGGCGGCCGCGGTCACCGTGATCGTCATGATCGTCCCGATTGTCATTTTCATCCTGTCTCAGAGCCGGATCCTGGAAACCATGGCGAGTTCCGGCCTGAAAGACTAATCCGCGCGCGCGACCGAACAGAAAGACAGGAGGGAAATGAAAGTGAAACACATGAAAAGGCTGCTGGCGCTGCTCGCCGCGGTGATGCTCCTCATGCCTGTGACGGCTGCGTTTGCTGCGGTTGACGGCTTCACCAGCACCTATTCCTACAACTATGACTACTGGGGTGAGGTCCGCGAAAGCCCGGACCCCTACCGCGTCTCCCAGGTGATCTACAGCAAGGACATGGACCCCAGCCTGGCCCTGAAGGCCCCCAAGAGCCTTTTCGTGCAGGGCGAGGACCTCTACGTGGTGGACAGCGGCAACAACCGCATCATCCAGCTGACCCGGATCGACGGCAAGTTTGAGTTCGTCCGGATCATCGACCACGTGACGGCGGAGGCCGACGACCTGGCGGTGGCGGAGGAGCGGTACAACGCCGCGTCGGACGTGCTGGCGGCGGCTACGGCCGCTTCCGAAAGCGTGGAGGCTGTGCTGGAGGCGCCCGCCGAAAGTATCGCGGCCGCCGGCGCGGAGAAAACCGGCGCCGACCAGGTGCTGCAGAAGGTGCAGGCCCTGGAAGCGCTGACGGAGAACTGGGACTATCTCTCCGAGGGCACGCGGCAGGCCCTGGCTGAGATGACGGCGGCCGCGAACAAGGCCGTGGATCAGGCCCTGGCCGGCTACGACGCCGTGGCGGCGGCCGCTGCCGGGGATGCCATGACCGGCGTGATCCGCGTCGCGACGGATGCCGACCTGCGCGTGAAGGCCATCGTGGAGGCCATGACGCCTCTGACGGCCGAGACCATTTCCACGGACGGCGCCCTGGAGGCCGCCCAGAAATCAAAAGCAGCCGCGGAGCGGGCGGCGGAGGCCGTGGAAGCGCTTCCCGCGGAGCTGGGTTTTGATGCGGCCCTGGCCGCCATGGACGCTTCCGCCGGCGCGGCGGCAGAGGTCCAGAAGGCCGCGAGCGCCCTGAAAACGGCGGTGGAAGCCGACGCGGAGGCCCTGGAGAAAGCGCTGCAGGCCGAGGAAGCCGGCTTCCCGGAGGCGGACGAATCGGGCAGCGAGCCGGAGGAAATCACCGAAGCGAAAGCCCGGATCCGGAAAGCGCGCGCGGCCGCGGCCGCCATTGTCGAGGCGGCTGGCAGCGTACAGAGCGCGGCGGACTCCCTGGTGAAGGCTTCCGGCGAGAACCGGGACTGCTTCGCCGATATGGTGAACGCCCCCGCCGGGATGGCGGAGAAGGTCGGCCTTCTGGAAGCGGCCGCGGAGAAAGCCTTCGCGGACGACTGCAAGGTGTTCGCGGCGGAGAGCAAGATCCACCTCTACACCCAGTGGAGCCCGGAGAGCGAGGCCGAGGACGCCCAGGTGGTCTCCAGGCTGAGCACCCCCGGCGACGTGTCGGTGGACGAGGAGGGCAACATCTACGTCGCCGACACCTACAACAATCGGGTCGTGAAGATGACAAAGGGCTGTGAGCTCATCATGGAGTTCATCAAGCCCGCGGACAACAACTTCGACCAGAATCAGGCCTTCCTGCCCAACAAGATCGTGGTGGACACCTCCGGACGCTGCTTTGTCCTGGCCATGAACATCAACAAGGGCCTGGTCAAGTTTGAGGCGAACGGCGTCTTCACCGGCTTCATCGGCGCCAACCAGGTGAACTACAACCTGTGGGACTACATCTGGAAGACCTACTTCATGACCAAGGAGCAGCGCTCCCAGCAGGCGGCCTTTGTGCCCACGGAATACCAGAACATCTACATCGACAAGGATGACTTCATCTACGCCACCAACATCGCCTTCAGCGAGTATGACCTGCTCTGGGACGGGGCCAAGCCCATCCGCCGGCTGAACGCGGTGGGCAGCGACATCCTGATCAAGAACGACCGCTACCCGCCCATCGGCGATCTGGACTGGGTCGAGGGTTCCTCGGACCACGGCCCCTCGAAGCTCTACGACATCACGGTGCTGGACAACGACATCTACGTGGCCATCGACCACACCCGCGGCCGGCTCTTCGGCTATGATCCGCAGGGCATCATGCTCTGGGCTTTCGGCACCAGCGGCGTGCCCTCGGAGGGCGCCTTCAACAGCGCCGTGTCCATCGAGCACATCGGCAGCGACCTGATCGTCCTCGATGATCTGGACTGCAGCATCACGGTCTTCACCCCCACGGATTACGGCGAGATGATCTACGAGGCCTCCAGGCTGTACCTGGACGGCAAGTACGACGAGTCCGCCGCCAAGTGGGAGGAAGTCCTGCGGGACAACGCCAACTACAACCTGGCTTTCATCGGCATCGGCCGTTCCAAGATGCGGGCCGAGGAGTACGAGGAGGCCATGGAGCTGTTCAAGATGGCGCATGACCGGGGCAACTACGGCCGGGCCTTCCGCTACTACCGCAAAGAGTGGGTGGAGAAGAACATCTGGTGGGTGGTCCTGATCATCCTGGTGCTGGTGGCCTACACCATCATCCGCAAAATCATCCGGAAAGTAAAATGGGAGGTGCAAGCGTATGAGCACAATAAAGTCGCTAAGTAGCGCGGCCCGCAAGGACCACCCGCGCCTGCGCCGCTACAAAGAGACGCTTCTCTATGCCAAGTACGTGTTGTTTCACCCCTTTGACGGCTTCTGGGATCTGATTCACGAGAAGCGCGGGTCCCTGGCGGCGGCCAACACCTTCCTGGTGCTCTTCCTGATGACCTACGTGCTGAAGCTGATGTACACCAGCTTCCAGTTCATCACCGCGCCGATCCAGTACATCAACATCTACGAGCGCTGCGCGTCGCTGCTGCTGCCCTTCCTGATCCTGTGCCTGTCCAACTGGAGCCTCTCCACGCTGTTCGACGGCAAGGGCCGGTTCAAGGACATCTACATGGCCATGTGCTACGCGCTGGTGCCCTACGTCATCATCCAGCTGCCCCTGATCCTGATCAGCAACATCCTGGCTTTTGACGAAGGCGCGTTCTACTACGTGCTGATCTCCTTCTCGGAGATCTGGTGCCTGTTCCTGGCGTTTGTGGGCCTGATGCAGGTCCACGACTACGGCCCGGGCAAGACGCTGATCTTCATTATCGCCACCATTTTCGGCGCGCTGGTGATCATCTTCCTGCTGCTCGTGTTCTTCAGCCTTCTCAGCGATGCGTTCGGCTACTTCGCCTCCCTGTATCGCGAGATCGTGTTCAGACTCAGTTGAGGGGGTGACGTGAAGTGAAAAAGGAAAAGAAGACGCCGAAAAAGCGCCTCAAGAAATCCGTGATCATCAAGCGCGTCATCACGACCGTGCTGATCCTGGCGGTGCTGGGCGGCGTCGTCTGGCTGGGGTTTGAGCTCTACAAGCCCGAGCCCGAGCAGGCCAACAAGCCCACTGTCACCCGCATCAACTACGACGTGGAGCCGGCCACCTATGTCATCGCCAACGAAGACCTGGAGCTCACCCTCTACCGTGACACGACCCAGTTCACCCTGAAGGAAAAGAAGACGGGCCGCGTGTGGAACTCCAACCCCGGTGATCTGAAGACCGGCGAACTGAAGGACCCCAACGGGGTGGCCATCGGCGCCTCCAAGATCAACGACATGCGTTCCACCCTGATCGTCTCCTACTCCTCCTCCAGCGCGGATAAGGACCTGAACAACTGGGAGTACTCCATCGACAAGCAGGCCTACACCATCGAGAAGGTGGAGCTGGAAGACGGCACCGAGGCCATTGAGGTCCACTACTCCGTGGGCCAGATGTCCGGCGTGTCGAAGATCCCCACGGTGCTGACCGCCGAGCGCTACAAAGAGCTGTTCGACCGCATCAAGAACTCCGCCGACAGCAACACCAAGAGCCTGCGGAACACCCTGTCCTCCAACTTCAAAGAGAAGACCATGCGGGAGCTGATCGAGGCCAAGGACGTGAAGAACCGGCTTCTCGGCGCCCATGTCCTGCTCCTCTCTTTCACCCAGAAGGCACTGGAGAACGATGACTATGAGTGGGTCCGCGACACCATCACGGCCCTGAACAACGCCTCCATCGTGGCCTTCGACCCGGAGGCCACTCAGGCCATGCTGGACGAGCACACCGCCGAGCTGGAAGAGATCCTGGGCGACCAGACGAAGGACTTCCTGGCGAAGGCGGTCTCCGAGGATTACGAAGAGCGCAGGGAAGCCGCCAATCTGCTGGCGGACCAGTTCGCGGAGGAAGAGAAGGCCGAGGCGGCGGAGCAGTCCGAGACCCTCGAGGCCGAACCCGAGCCCGCCTGGCACGAGCAGCTGGTGGCCCTCATCGAGCGGCCCACCGTGGAGCCCGTGGATCTGGAAGCGGTGAAGGAAACCATCCAGGCGCACACCGCTGACTTCTTCGGCGACAAGGCGGACGAAGTGGAAGAGCTCATCGCCCTGATCGACTCGGACGAGCACGCCGACAAGAAGACGGCCGCCGACCGCATCACCGACAAGGTGGCGGACGCGGAAATGGCCAAGGAGAGCAACGCCTGGGCCGTGGCGCTGATCGAGGCCCTGGAGGCCTCCGGCGCCGAGGACTACGACAGCGCCGCCGTGGCGGAAATGGTCCGGAGCGCGGACGAGGATCCGGACCGGAAAGCGGTCCTGGACCGGACCTTCTTCATCGGCGACAGCCTGCTCCGCAACGCCAAGGACAACCTGACCAAGGCGCTCTACGGCGACGAGCGCACCGAGGGCATCAACTATACCGCCGAGGAATACCTCGAGGACGCGGAATGGGAGCTGCCCGCCGAAGAGAACCTGACGGTGCTCTTCGAGGTCACGATGCGCTACCGCCTGGACGGTCCCGACTTTGTGGTCGAGATCCCCTACGAGCGGATCAAGTACAACAAAGAAGCCCCCATCACCTACATCACGGTCCTGCCCATGTTCGGCGCGGCCGGCCCCGATCAGTACGACCACGGCTTCATCTTCGTTCCCGAGGGCGGCGGCGCGCTGATCAACTACAACAACGGCAAGCTGAAGCAGAACTACTACACGGCCAACCTCTACGGCTGGGATTACTCCACCAAGCGGTCGGAGGCCATCAGCGAGACCAAGAACACCTTCCCGGTCTTCGGCATGACCAACAACGGCAGTTCCTTCATCTGCATCATCGAGGAAGGCTCGGCCCACGCCATCATCAAGGCCGACATCAACGGCCAGGGCGAATCCAGCAGCGCCTTCCATCCCAACAGCTACAACACGGCCTGTGCCAAGTATCACGTGCTGCACTCCGACCAGTACAACGTGTCGGCCAAGACGGCCAACATGGTGATCATGTACGAGAAGGAGATGCCGCAGGAGACGGTGGTTCAGCGCTACCGCTTCATCGGCAGCGACAATTACGTGGACATGGCCACGACCTACGGCGACTACCTGCGGGAGCGGTATCCCTCCATGGCGCAGGCGGACGCGTCCGAGGACATGCCCGTGACCGTGGAGCTGGTGGGCGCCATCGACAAGCGCGTCGTGACGGCGGGTCTGCCGGTTCAGCGCGTGCTGTCCACCACCACCTTTGACCAGATGAAGACCATCATCGGCGTCCTGAGCGACAAGGGCGTCAAGGAGCTCCATGTGCGGGTCTCCGGCTGGGCCAACGGCGGCGTCACGCAGCAGGTGCTCACCGGGGTGCGCGTGGAAGGCGCGGTGGGCGGCGACGGCGGCATGAAGAGCCTCATCGCCTACGCGAAGGAGAAGGGCGTCGACCTGTACTTCGACGGCATCACCGCCTTCGCCTACGATCCCAAGTTCCTGGGCGGCTTCACGCCACGGGCGGACGCGGCCCGCTACACCACCCGCGAGATCGTGGAGATCACCCCCTATTCCCAGATCTACTACACTGAGGACGACGAGCGCGACGTCTACTACCTGACGCGCCCCGAGTACGCGCAGAAGAACGCCTCCAACCTCATCAAGGCCCTGAAGGACCGCGGGGCCGGCGGCGTGTCCTTCCGCGACATCGGTTACCTCCTCAGCGGCAACTACGATCCCAACAACACCACCACCCGCGAAGCCGTGAAGAAGATGAACATCGCGACGCTGCAGGAAGCGCACGACAACGGCGAGCGCGTGATGATCCGGGAGGGCTTTGACTACGCCATGCCCTACGCGGACATCATCACCGACATGGACCTCAACGGCATCGACTACTCGCTGCTGGACGCGTCCGTGCCCTTCTACCAGATCGCCATCCACGGCTCCGTGAACTACACCGGTCCCGCCCTGAACCAGACCAGCGACTGGAAGACGGAGCTGCTGCGCTGCGCCGAGTACGGCGCCGGCCTCAACTTCACCTTCATGTACGAGGACGCCAAGATCGTCCAGGATACCGTCCACTCCGCGTACCACGGTTCCACCTTCAGTTCCTGGGAGGAAGCGGCCGTGGCGGAGATCAACCGGTATCAGACGGAAATGGCCGGCCTCAACCGCACGGCCATCACCGGCCACATCGTGCTGCCGCTGGAGGTCTCCATGACCGAGTACGCGGACGGCACCCGGGTCTATGTGAACTACGGCGACCGGGACTACACCCTGCCGGACGGCAGAACGATCCCCGCCAGGGATTACGCCGTGCTGCGGGATGACACCACCGACCTTCAGGCGGTGGTGGAGGCCAACGGCACGCGCAGCTTCGTCAACTACACCGCGGCGACCTACACCGCGGGCGACACCAAGGTCCTGCCCCGCTCCACCACGAAGGTTCGGGACGGCCGGAAGGCCGACGTGATCTTCCTGGGCGAGGGGACCCGCCTCTACGTCAACGCCGACAGCGAGCCCATCACCGTGGCGGACGGCCAAACCGTGCAGCCCGGCGAATCCCTGCGGGTGACGGACGACATGGAGTTTGAGGTGATCTTCACCTCCGACGGCGAGCGGACCTACGTCAACTACACCGACGCCGACATGCTGGCCGGCGGCGTGACCGTGCCTGCCATGGGCTACGCGCGGGTCAGCGATCCCATCGCGCTGGACGCCGTGGTGATCAAGCCCGGGCCTGTGGAAGCGGCTGCGGATGAATCCGCCGAGGCGGAGCCCGCGGAACCGCTGTACCGCGTGGTGTGGGTCAACGCCACCGACGAACCCGTCACGGTGGCCGGCGAAACCGTGGCTGCCCGCAGCTATCAGTGGAGCGACAGCAAAGAGCCCGTGATCGTGTACATCGGCGAAGCGGACAGCCTGTACGTGAACCGCACGGCGGCCGAGCTGACCGCCGGCGCCAACAAGATTCCGGCCTCCAACAGCCTGACTGTCTCCAACGAGCAGCCCCTGGACGTCATCTTCCTGGGCGGCGAGGCGTACGCGCGGATCTACGTCAACAAGACCGACGCGGACATCGATGCCAACGGCACAGCGGTCCCGGCCGGGAGTGTCGCGGAAGCGCAGCTGGGCGACACGGTGGAAGTCATCTTCCTGCCCGACGGCAGCCGCATGGTGGTGAACTACACCGGCGCCATCGTCAAGGCCGGCAGCCGGAACATCGCGGCCAGCAACTACCTGCTGGAGACCGAGCCTCCCGCCATCGACACCGTAGTGCTGTCCGAGACGGAGGGCGAGGCCACGGTGAACAGCGAGCTCTGGATCAACGGCACGGAGACCGCGCTGGTGATCGACGGCACCGAGATCCCGGCCGGCGGATGGGCCAAGGTGCCTGTGGGCGAAGCGGCGCTGCAGATCGTGGTGCTGCCTGACGGCACCGTGCGCGTGTTCCGCCACACCGCGATGCCGCCTCAGGTGAAGATCGGCAGTACCAATGTCCAGGGCAACAACTGGGCCGACATGGAGGCGCTGGAGGAAGCGCCGGACGTGGAAGGCCTGGTGCGGATCATCAACCTCACGGACGCGGAGGTCACCGTGGGCGGCGTCACGCTGGGCCCCGGTGAAATCAGCCCCGCCGGGGGCGAGCCCGAAGAGGCTCCCCCCGGGGAGGGTGCCGACGCACCGGTTGAAGCTTCAGAGGAAGGAGGGGATGCGAAATGACGACGCGCAAGAGGAAAAAGGAAAAGCGCCAGCGCTGGAGTCCCGGCGACGCCATCACGGCGCTGCTGCCGCTGAACGACAACTACGACACCATGCGCTCCCGCAATGCCCGAACCGGCGTGCTCTTCATCATGCCGTTCATCCTGGGTTTCCTTCTCTTCATGGTCAGTCCGCTGGCCCAGTCCATCGCCATGAGCCTGAACAAGGTGCAGCTGGTGCCCGGCGAAGGCTACGCCCTCACCTGGAACAACTTTGAGAACTACAAGTACGCCATGGGCGTGGACCCCTACTTCAGCCAGTACCTGGTGGAAGAGAGCGGCCGGATGGCCATCAACGCCATCGCGACCCTGGTGCTGTCCTTCGTCATCGCGGTCATCCTGAACCAGGAGTTCAGGGGACGCACCGCGGCCCGTGCCATCTTCTTCCTCCCCGTGATCCTGGCCTCCGGCGTGCTGCCGGGTGTTGAAAGCCAGCTGGACTTCAACATGCTTCAGGGTGTGTCGGATGAGATCGCAGCCCAGTCCGGCGTGAACATCTCGGCGCAGCTGCAGGACCTTCTGTCCGTCTCCGGCATCGGCAGCAGGGTCTTCGACGTCCTCTTCGACATGATCGACGCCATTTACGACATCGTCATGGCCAGCGGCATCCAGATCATCGTCTTCCTGTCCGGCCTGTCCGCCATCTCTCCCTCGCTCTACGAAGCGGCGGACGTGGAAGGCTGCACGGCCTGGGAAGCCTTCTGGAAGATCACCTTCCCGATGGTCAGCCCGCTGCTGCTGGTGAACGCCATCTACACCATCATCGACTTCTTCATGAAGAACGACAACAAGGTGATGGAGTGGATCAACACGCAGTTCAACCGGGCCCGCTACGGCGAGAGCACGGCGGAGAGCTGGATTTACTTCGGGGTGGCGCTGGCCTTCATCGGCATCGCTTCCTTCGTGATCAGCAGGGTGGTGAAGCAGTATGACAGCTAAGACAGAATCCATCCCCCGCAAGGACAGGCGTTCCGCCAACAAGAAGAGCGGCGGCTATCTGCTCAAGGCCGGTGTGCGGAAATGGGCCGTCTCCATCATCCGCGGCCTGCTGGTCTTCGGCCTGTGCTTCATGATCATCCAGCCGATGCTGACCCGTTTCGGCTCGAGCCTGATGCAGGAGCGTGACCTGTACGATTCCACGGTGGTGCTGCTGCCCCGGAACGTGACCCTGGAGAATTACAGCATCGTGGCGCAGCTGACCACCTTTCCCCGGTCGATGTTCAACACGTTCTGGACCTCCCTCCTGGTCAGCATCTTCCAGGTGGCGTCCTGCACGCTGGTAGGCTACGGCTTCGCGCGGTATGAGTTCCCGCTGAAGCGGTTCTGGTTCGCCTGCGTGGTCATGATGATCATCATCCCGCCCCAGACCATCGCGACGCCGCTGTACATGAACTTCCGCTACTTCGACGTCTTCGGGATCTTCAAAACCGTCAACGGCGAGCCGCTGAACCTGCTGAGCAACATCACGCCGTATCTGCTCATGAGCATGACCTGCATGGGCCTGAAGAACGGCCTGTACATCTACATGCTGCGGCAGTACTTCAACGGCATCCCGAAATCCCTGGAGGAGGCGGCCTACGTGGACGGCTGCTCCACCCTCCGCACCTTCACCACCATCATGCTGCCGGACGCCATGCCCACGGTGCTGAGCTGCTTCCTGTTCTCCTTCGTGTGGCAGTGGACGGACCTGTTCTACACCCGGAACTTCCTGCGCGGCATGCCCATCTACTCCACAGAGCTCTCCTCCATCCTGACGCGCATGGGCCGCTTCTTCTCGGCCGACGCCGAGAAAGCGGTCATCGTGCCGCCGGCCCGTCAGCAGCAGCTGGTGGCCATCGGCGTGCTCATCTGCTGCATCCCGCTGATCATTCTTTACATTTTCACACAAAGAACTTTTGTGGAAAGTATTGCAATGTCGGGCTCAAAGGAGTAAAATACACTCATCCCGGCGCGGGCCGGAAAGACAATCCGAATCTGTGCATGCAACCGGTCTGATGACGGACGCATGTGTGGAAAATAAAAAAGGAGGAACCCAACATGAAGAAACTGGTTTCCCTGTTCCTGGCGCTGGCTCTGGTGCTGGTTTGCTGCGCGGCGCTGGCCGAGGCTCCGGAGGGATACCCCGAAGTGAGGGAAGGCGTTGACTTTGGCGGCGCCACCATCTACATCTACGACTACTGGTCCGGCGAGGAAGGCAGCGATGCCCGTTCCGACGATCCCACCGAGGAGCAGGCCGCTCAGTATGCCTATCGTGACTGGCTGATGGAGACCTACAACTGCCACATCGTGCAGAAGCAGAAGGGCGACTGGGGTTCTCAGATCAATGAGTTCACCAACTTCGTCTCCGCTCCCGACGGCACCTATTGCCTCTACATCATCGAGCCCGGCTCCGTGGCCACCGCCATCAACCAGGGCTACTGCTATCCCTGGAACGACCTGGTGGACCTGAGCCAGGACAAGTGGAACGACCAGGATCTGGCCTTCACCACCAAGAAGGGCCTGGTCTACGGCGTGTACACCGGCGAGGCTGAACCCCGTCAGTGCCTCTACTTCGACAAGAAGGTTCTCGAGGATGCCGGCATCGACTGGAACACCATCTATGACATGCAGGCTGACGGCACCTGGACCTGGGACGCTTTCGTGGCCCTGCTCCAGCAGCTGACCAAGGATACCGACAATGACGGCGTCTATGACGTGTACGGCATCATCGGCGACGGCACCGACTTCTACATCATGTCCGTGTTCTCCAACGGCGGCGCGTTCTTCGCGGTTGACGAGGAAGGCAAGCTGCAGCCCGTCATGGACAGCGACGTGGCCATGGAAGGCATGAACTGGGGCAAAGAGACCTGGGCGGCCTATTCCGCTCCCGCGGGCGAAGGCGCCAACTGGGACTGGTACAAGAACGCCTGGAAGCAGGGCTACTGCGGCTTCTATATGTATCAGACCTACGGCGGATTCAACGACAACTCTGAGATGGCCGACATGGAAGACGACTGGGGCTGCGTTGCGTTCCCCATCGGCCCCAACGGCTCCACCTATCTGCACGTTGTTTCCGACAACATCACCCTCATGCCCAACGTCTACACCGATAAGGAAGCGGCCGACATCGCTTTCATCTATGACATGTGGACCAACCCCACCCCCGGCTTCGACGATGAGGACAGCTGGATCGGCAACAAGCTGAACTACACCGACAGCCGCGCCGTGCTGGAGACCTATGCGATGCTGCGTCAGCCCGAGCACTCTGCGTTCAACATGACGCTGGCCCTGGGCACCAACAACGACATCATCGGCAGCACCCTGCTGTGGAACCTGAGCTGGGATACCCCCGCTTCCCAGATCGAGCAGAGCATGCCCACCTGGATCGCTCTGTGCGCCGAGTACAACGCTGAGTAATTCATCGTTGACAAAGTAACCACGCCCCCGCGAGCAATCGCGGGGGTTTTCAGGTGCCAAATATGAAGGCGCGCAAAAACCCCCTGCCTCGCGGGAAGCAGGGGGTCCGCGCCGGGACGAGCTCAGCGCATGATGTTGGAGAAGTTCTCGTCGCAGGCCCGCTCCAGGGCCTTGATGACCAGCTTCAGGGTCTTGATGCGGGCGTATTTCTTGTCGTTGGACTCGATGATGTACCAGGGGGCGTTCTCGGTGCTGGTCCTGGCCAGCATCTCGTTCACCGCCACCTCGTACTGGTCCCACTTCTCCCGGTTGCGCCAGTCCTCGTCGGTGATCTTCCACTGCTTTTCCGGGGTGTTCTGCCGGTCGTTGAAGCGGGCCAGCTGGGTCTCCTTGTCGATGTGGATCCAGAACTTCAGCACCACGGCGCCCCAGTCCGTCAGCTGGCGCTCGAACTCGTTAATCTCGTTATAGGCCCGCTTCCAGTCCTTCTCGCTGCAGAAGCCCTCCAGCCGCTCCACCATCACCCGCCCGTACCAGGTGCGGTCAAACATGCAGATGTGGCCGGAGCGGGGCAGCCGGGTCCAGAAGCGCCACAGGTAATGCCGGGCCAGCTCATGGGGCTCGGGGGACGCGATGGGCCGCACGTCGAAGCCCCGGGGGTCCAGCGGATAAGCCAGACGGCGGATGTTGCCGCCCTTGCCCGCCGCGTCCCAGCCCTCGAAGCACAGCACCACCGGGATCTTCTTGCGGTAGATCACATTGTGCAGATGGCTCAGCTGGTCCTGGAGCTCCTTCAGCTCCTTCTTGTAGGCTTTGTCCTCCAAGGCGGGGGAGAGGTCCACGTCCTTCAGCAGGGGCATGGGCAGCAGAGGGAAGTTCTCGTCGAAGGGATCCCCCACATAGCGGCCGGCCTCCAGGGCGTCGGCCAGGGAACGGGTCAGCACGTCCAGGGCGTCATGAATGGCGGTCTTGCGCCGGCTGCCGTCCAGCACATGCCACGGGATGACGGTGTCGGTCTCGTCCATGAAGTCCTCGTAGGCCTCCCGGAACCGCTTGTACTCCCGGTGCTGCCACAGGTCCTCCTCCGTGACCCGCCACTCCGTGTTGGCGTCCCAGGTCAGGGCGGCCAGGCGCGCGTACTGCTCGTCCTTGCTGATGTGCAGGAAGAGCTTCACCACCACATAGCCCCCGTCCCGCAGCTGCCGCTCGAACTCGTTGACCTGCCGCACCCGGCGCTTGTACTCCTCCCTGGTGATCTCCCGGTGCATCAGCTTCCGGACGGCGCTCTCCATCCAGCCGGAGTCCATGAAGAGGATCTTGCCGTTCTCCGGGATGGCGGTGGCAAAGGGGTAGAGGAAGGGGTAGCGGGCTTCCCGCTCCGGGATCACCGGCTGGGAGACCACGGTGTAGTTCCGCGGATCGATCTCGCTGATCAGTTCCTTGATCAGGCTGCCTTTGCCCGCCGCGGCCCAGCCCTCCAACAGCACCAGCACCGGCAGCTTCTTCTCCTTGGCCTCCTGATGCAGCTTCAGCAGCCGCTCCCGCAGGGCGTCGATCCCCTCGTTGAGCGCCTGCTTGTCCTCGATTTTCTTCACGTCAAAGTCCTTCAGCATCGGTGATTCCTCCATTCGTGCCGGTACAGGCCGAAAAACGGTGTTCTGATGAGTGCATTATAAGGGTTTTCGCCGGGAAATGCAAGAGCGGAAGAAGCCGTTGCCGCGGCACGAACCGCGCGAAATGGCCGTGAACGCGGCTTGACATCCCCGCCGGCCGCCATTATAATGGGTAGCGCCGCACGCGGAACCGTCGCGGCCGGCGCATCGGAAGAGGAAGACGAAGAGGCAGAGGAAGAAGAGGAAAGACATGATTCGGGAAGACATTCGCAACATCGCCATCATCGCCCACGTGGACCACGGGAAGACAACCCTGGTGGACCAGATGCTGAAGCAGGGCGGCGCATATCACGAGAACCAGCAGACCGTGGACCGGGTGATGGACTCCGGCGACATCGAGCGGGAGCGCGGCATCACGATCCTGGCCAAAAACACCGCGGTTCACTACATGGGCCACAAGATCAACATCGTGGACACCCCCGGCCACGCCGATTTCGGCGGCGAGGTGGAGCGGGTGCTGAAGATGGTGGACGGCGTGCTGCTGCTGGTGGACAGCTTTGAAGGCCCCATGCCCCAGACCCGGTTCGTGCTCCAGCACGCCCTGGACCTGAAGCTGAAGGTGCTGATCGTCGTCAACAAGATCGACCGCCCGGACGCCCGCTGTGAGGAGGTGGTGAGCGAGATCCTGGACCTGCTCATCGACCTGGAGGCGGACGAGAGCACCCTGGACAACCCCATCCTCTACGTCTCCGCCCGGAAAGGCACCGCCACCCTGGACCTGGCGGAGCCCGGCACGGACCTGCGGCCGCTGTTCGACAGCATCCTGAAGTACATTCCCGCCCCCGAGGGCGACCCGGAGGGCCCGGCCCAGGTGCTGATCTCCACCATCGACTACTCCGACTATGTGGGCCGCATCGGCGTGGGCCGCATCCAGCGCGGCACCTTCCGGGAGGGCATGCAGGTGGTGTACACCAACCTGGAGACCGGCAAGACCTCGCCCTCCTTCCGCCTCAGCGGGCTGTATCAGTTCGACGCCCTGAAGCGGGTGCAGGCGGAGCGCGTCAGCATGGGCGACATCGTGGCCATGAGCGGCATCGAGGACCTGTCCATCGGCGACACGGTGTGCGATCCCGCCTGCGTGGAGGGCCTGCCCTTCGTGAAGATCTCCGAGCCCACGGTGACCATGACCTTCTCCGTCAACGACAGCCCCTTCGCGGGCCGGGAGGGCGAGTACGTCACCTCCCGCCACCTGCGGGCCCGCCTCATGCGGGAGCTGCAGACGGACGTGTCCCTGCGGGTCAACGAAACCGACTCCACCGACGCTTTCGAGGTCTGCGGCCGGGGCGAGCTGCACCTGTCCATCCTCATCGAGAACATGCGCCGGCAGGGCTATGAGTTTGCCGTCAGCAAGCCCCGGGTCATCTACAAGGAGATCGACGGGAAGAAGTGCGAGCCCGTGGAGCGGCTGGTGGTGGACACGCCTCAGGCCAGCGCCGGCGCGGTGATTGAGAAGATCGGCCGCCGCCGGGGCGAGCTGGTGCACATGTCCGGCGCGGACCGGGTGCGGCTGGAGTTCCTGGTGCCGTCCCGCGGCCTCTTTGGCTACCGCTCCGAGTTCATGACCGACACCCGGGGCGAGGGCATCATGTCCGCCGTCTTCGAGAAATACGAGCCCGTGAAGGGCGACATCCCCCACCGCAATTTCGGCGCCCTGGTGGCCCACGAATCCGGCGTGTCCAACAGCTACGGCCTGTTCTACGCCCAGGAGCGCGGCACCCTGTTCATCGGTGCCCAGGTGGAGGTCTACGAGGGCATGATCGTGGGCCAGAACGCCCGCCCGGGCGACCTGGTGGTCAACGTCTGCCGCACGAAGCACGTCACCAACATGCGCAACGCCGCCGCCTCGGAGAACGCCCTGCGGCTGGTGTCCGTCCATCCCCTGAGCCTGGAGGAGTGCTTGGAGTTCATCGACGACGACGAGCTGCTGGAGGTCACCCCCCGGAACCTCCGGATGCGCAAGCGCACCCTCAGCGCAGGCGACCGGGCGCGGGCGTGGAGGTATCAGCAGAACTGATTCGGAATTCGGAATTCCGAATGATGGCAAGCCTAAGGTGAATTGAAGCGTCAGGATTGTGAGAGCATCATCTCGAGGGCCCAGGGACGATTGGGAATACCTGTTTCAGTTTGTTCCTTCTTTGCGGCAACAGCACGGAAAGGAAAGATCCTTTGCTCCCCGAAACAGAATAACGGGCGACTTGATCTTCCTTTGAAAAAGCCGTAACCTATGTCTGACAAAACCAACCGCCCTCGATCCACGGGTTAATTTGGGAAGGATGGTGAACCCATGAAAAGACTGCTTGCGCTGACTGCCGCCATGATCCTGCTGTGCGGGGTCGCCTGTGCTGGGTATTCAGGGACAAACTATTATCTTATTTTGTTTGAAGTTTTATTGGAGGATGAGTTAGGATATAGCAATTTGCGCGAGCCTGTCGAAAAAGACGAAATGTATATCTATACGATAGATGGATTAGTGGTTTATATTTTCATGGATAACGAAACCCCCACATGCTGTATAGTCACCGCAAAATCCGCTCAGGATTCGGACGCATTGATGGTGGCTTATATAGCATCATACGCACTAGCAGGGAAAAGCTACAATCCGCTATCCGCATATATAGAATACAGGAAGACGGGTAACAGGGGGTGGAGTTTTTTCGATGATGGTTGGTATTTTGTCGTGGATACCAATTCGAGTGGAGAATTGTCCTGTACATTTATGAAACCATCGAGGTAACACCATGCCCCGCGCAAAGACATTTCACTACAAACAGCAAAAGGGCGGCTATTCCACGCTGAAGTCTCAGACCACCACATCAAGGCAAAAACGGAAGCGGAATTGATCGAAAAAAGAAGCAGTACGGAAAAAGGGGGGCCATCATCAACCCCCAAACTCTGACCGATTACGCCGTTTATTGGATGCCGATTCACAAGGCCAGCGTCAAGCCATCCACCTATAACGCTTATCCGGCCATTCTGACCAGTTCACACTGTGCAATAATCATCGAAGCTGCTTTTCCGGCAATGGCTTAACGAATGCTTTTACAAAAACAGAAAAGGCCCCGGAAAGCCACTCAAAATGGTCTCCGGGAGGTAGGATTCTGATTTATGAGCAACACCGGTTTCTCCTATGAACTCCTCCATGTGTGCAAGCAGTCCGGCGCGCGGCTGGGCGTTTTGCATACGCCTCACGGGGACATTCCGACGCCCATCTACATGCCCGTGGGCACGGCGGCCTGTGTCAAGGCCATGACACCCCGGGAGATGGAAGAGATCGGCACAAAGATCCTGCTCTCCAACACCTACCACCTGCACCTGCGGCCGGGGGAAGACCTGATCCGGGAGGCGGGAGGGCTGCACACCTTCATGGACTGGCACGGCCCGATCCTGACGGACTCCGGCGGCTTCCAGGTTTTCTCCCTGGCGGGCATCCGGAAGATCAAAGAGGAAGGGGTCACCTTCCAGAGCCATCTGGACGGCTCGAAACAGTTCATCGGCCCGGAGACCAGCATGGACATCCAGCAGGCCCTGGGCTCAGACATCGCCATGGCCTTTGACGTGTGCTCCCCCTACCCCTGCGACCGGAAGACGGCCCAGGAGGCCATGGAGCGCACCCACCGCTGGGCGGAGCGCTGCAAGGCGCATCACACCCGCGAAGACCAGGCCCTCTTCGGCATCGTCCAGGGCGCCTTCTACAAGGATCTCCGGGTGGAGAGCGCCAAGGCCCTCCGGGACATGGACTTCATCGGCTACGGCATCGGCGGGCTCTCCGTGGGCGAGCCCAAGCCCGTCATGTACGAGATGCTGGACGAGATCCGCCCCTACATGCCGGAGCGGAAGCCCCGGTACCTCATGGGAGTCGGCACGCCGGACTGCTTCGTGGAGGCGGTGCTGCGGGGCGTGGACATGTTCGACTGCGTCCTGGCCACCCGCATCGCCCGCAACGGCACGGTGCTCACCGGCAAGGGCCGGGTGGTGGTGAAGAACGCCCAATACGCCCGGGACTTCACCCCCATCGACGAGAACTGCGACTGCTACACCTGCACCCACTTCACCCGGGCCTATGTCCGGCACCTGCTGCGCTCCGGCGAGATCACCGGCGGCCGCCTGGCCTCCATCCACAACCTGCGCTTCCTGATCCACATGATGGAGGAGATCCGGGAGGCCATCGCCCAGGACTGCTTCCTGGACTACCGGGAGGACTTCTACAAGCGCTATGATCTGACCAGGAATTTCTGAAGCCGAACGAAAAGAGGTCTCACGCGAGGCCTCTTTTGCCGTGGAAACAGACCGGCCGGTTCAGAAGACATCCGCGCCCAGATCCAGCCAGAGGGCCGGGCGGACGAGGCCGGTGGGGTCGTCCACGCCGCCGGGGATGAGGGAGCCGTCGGTGTACACCATCGCGGCATAGCGCTGCCTGATCCCGGGCGAGCGCAGCCACCACCAGCCGGCGGCCGTGCCCTCGGCCGTCCGGTCGCTGTCGTTGGTATACGCGCCCCGTTCGAGGGCATAAGCCGTCGGCGCCGTCCGGGACACCGTGTTGAACACATCCTCATAGGTCACGCCGAGGCAGGTGTTCGCCTCTTTGAAGCTCAGGAGAAAGACCCTGTCCTGCGTGTTCTTCCCGCCTTTGGCATTCCACTGGCCGAACCCCTGCCCTTTGCCGTTGTCCACCTTCGTGATCAGGATGGCGGATTGTTCCTCCGGCGAGAAAGCCTCCCGCAGAAAGTCCCCGTTCAGCCAGGCGCGAAGCGCGCACTTCTCCCACGTGGTCCCCGCGCCGCTCCCGTGATACGGCCTTGCGTCCAGGCCGTACCGGCTGAGCAGCAGCGCGCGGTTGTTCTCCGCGTCATAGTCCAGCACCAGCCACTCGATGGGCTCGGGGCCATTGGCGGGGTCGTTGTCCTGCTCATAGCGGCCGAAGGTCACAAAACAGCCCGCAGCGATGTGGACCGCGGGTTCTTCCTCGGCCCGGATCCCCGCGATGCCGCAGGCCAGGACCAGGAACAGCAGGACAGTGATTCGGGTGATGGGTTTCATTGCGGTTGCCTCCTTTCGGCTGAATAACGCTCACGTTCCGCCCCGGAGCATCCCCAGATCCTCCAGCGTCTCCAGCACCTCGCCCCGGGTGATGCCGAAGACCTTCGCGATGTCGGCGGAGGACTGCCCGGCCTGCCAGGCGGCGGCGATTTTGTGGTGGAGACGGCCGCCGTCCGGCGCGGTTTCCTGCCGGGGTTCCGGGGCGGCCGGCTGCGGGGGCTCGGGGGCGGGATCCGTCGGGGGAGTCTCCGCGGCCTCTCCGCCGATCACCGCCAGGAACGCCGGGCCGATGTCCGCGGCCTTGCGCTCGCCCATGCCGTAGACGGCCAGCAGGGATTCGCGGGTCCTTGGTCGCAGGGCGGCCATGCTGCGCAGGGTGCTGTCGTGGCAGATGACGTAGGCCGGGACATTGCGGGCCCTGGCGATCTCCAGGCGCGTGGCCCGGAGCTTTTCGTAGAGGTCGCTGTCCGCCTGCGTCACGGTTTCGGGCTTTTCGCTTTTCGCTTTGCCGGCGGACCCGCTCCGGGGGGCGGACTTCCGGCCCTCCGCCACAGCGGCGGTCTCCGGGAAGCGGCCCGGGGCGCAAACGGCGCAGCCGGTGCAGGGGGTCCGCATGGGCTGGCCGAAGTACCGCAGGATGCTTTCCCGCAGGCAGCCGGCGCTCTCGCAGTACCGGATCATGGCCTGGAGCCGCTCCAGATCCCTGCTCCGGACCGCCTGCCGTTCCTCCGGCGTCAGCTCCGGGTTGGGCTCGCCGGAGAGGATCAGCTGCCGGTTGGTGATGATGTCGGACTTCGCGTACAGGATGGTACAGACCGCCGGCTCCCCGTCCCGGCCGGCGCGCCCGGCCTCCTGGTAGTATTCCTCCACGGACTTGGGCATGTTGTAATGGATGACGAAGTTCACGTTGCTCTTGTCAATGCCCATGCCGAACGCGTTGGTGGCCACCATGACGGACGCCCGGTCGTACTGGAAGGCCTCCTGGTTCTCCCGGCGCTCCGCCTCCTCCAGCCCCGCGTGGTACCGCACCGCCGGATAGCCGCGCTCTACCAGTTTGTTGCAGACCATCTCCACGTTCTTGCGGGTGGCGCAGTAGATGATGCCGTTCTGACCCTGCAGTTCCGACAGCAGGGTCAGGAGGACGTCGTTCCGGCCCCGGGTCACCGGCTGCACGTGAAAGAAGAGGTTGGGCCGGTCAAACCCGGTGATCTCCGTGACCGGCGCCTGCAGCCCCAGCAGGCGGACGATGTCCTGCCGGACCCGGGCCGTGGCCGTGGCGGTGAAGGCTCCCACCGGCGGCCGCTGGGGCAGGCTGGCGATAAAGTCCGCGATCCGCAGGTAGGAGGGCCGGAAGTCCTGCCCCCATTGGGAGACGCAGTGGGCCTCGTCCACGGCGATGAGGCTGATCTCCCGGCTTTGGGCCAGACTGCGAAAGGCGGCCGTATCCAGCCGCTCCGGGGCCACGTAGATCACCCGGTAGCGGCCCTCCCGGGCCCGCTCCAGGGCGAGGTCCATCTGCCGCGGCGTCAGGGAGGAGTTGAGGTAGGCCGCCGGGACGCCGTTGGCCACCAGCGCGCCGACCTGGTCCTTCATCAGCGAGATCAGAGGCGAGATCACCAGCGCCGTGCCGGGCCGCATCAGGGCCGGGACCTGGTAGCAGACGGACTTCCCCGCGCCGGTGGGCATGATCCCCAGCGCGTCCCAGCCTTCCAGCAGCGCGTTCACCAGCGCCTCCTGTCCCGGGCGGAAGGAATCGTAGCCGTAGACCTGCTTCAGGATGCTCAGGCTGTCCATGCGGCCCCCGTCAGCGGCCCGTGCGCAGCTGCCTGCGCTTTCCGGCCGCTTCCCATTCCGCCTTTTCCTCCTCCGTCTCCGGCACGAAGGTCGGCACGGGAGTGGGGCGGTCGTTCTCGTCAAGGGCCACGTACACCAGATAGGCCCGGTTCACCGCTTCCCGCTGGCCGCTCAGGTGCTCCACATAGGTGTCCACCCGCACTTCCATGGAGGTGCGGCCCGTCCAGGTCACCGCCGCCTCCTGCACCACGGTGTCTCCCATGTGGGCCGCCGCCAGGAAGCTCAGCTGCTCCGCGCTGGCCGTGGTCACGGGCATTTTCGCCCAGCGCCGGGCCGCCACCGCGCCGATGATGTCGATCCAGGACATCAGCTGGCCGCCGAAAAGCCGCGGCACCGGATGCCCGTTGCAGTGCTGCGCCAGCACGATCTGGACGGCTGTCGTTTTTTCTCTCATCTTTCTCTTCCTCTGCCTTCTACTGTGAAATTGAGATACACTCTTTTTGCCGCGGTCACAATACCGGCGTATCGTGATGGGATTTCAACCTGTTCTTGGCTAAGGATGACAAGTCAAGCAAGGGCATGCACCCGAAGGTCCAGGGCGAACGGAAAGCCCTGGTCGCGGTCCGCAGACCGCGAAATCCCTTCTTCCGCACGCGGCATACTCAAGCAGGAACCGTATCAGTTCTTCGCCCAGCCCAGGGCGCGCTCCACCGCCCGGTGCCAGCCGCCCAGCAGGTCCGCCCGCCGCTGCTCCGGCATCCGGGGCTCGAACATCATGTCCTTCTGCCACAGAGAGGCGGTTTCCTCCGGCGAGGCAAAGACCCCCACCCCCAGGCCGGCCAGCAGCGCCGCGCCCAGGGCTGTGGTCTCCAGCACCCGGGGCCGGATCACCGGAATGCCCATGATGTCCGCCTGGAACTGCATCAGGAAGCCGTTGGCGCTGGCGCCGCCGTCCACCCGCAGGGTCTCCGGCCGGAAGCCGCAGTCCGCCGCCATGGTGTTCAGCAGGTCCGCGCTCTGGTAAGCGATGGCCTCCAGGGCCGCCCGGACGATCTGCGGCCGCCCCGTGCCCCGGGTCATGCCCACCAGGGTGCCCCGGCTGTACATGTCCCACCAGGGCGCCCCCAGCCCCGTGAAGGCCGGCACCAGGTAGACCCCGCCCGTGTCCGCCACGGAGGCCGCGATCTCCTCCGTCTCCGCCGCGGTTTTGATGATTTGCAACTGGTCCCGCAGCCACTGGACCGTGGCGCCGCCCATGAACACGCTGCCCTCCTGGGCGTAGGTGGGCGTGCCGTCCAGCCGCCAGCCCATGGTGCTCAGCAGGCCGCCCTTGCCCCGGGGGATCTCTCCGCCGGCGTTCATCAGCATGAAGCAGCCGGTGCCGTAGGTGTTCTTCACCATCCCCTGCTCAAAGCAGGCCTGGCCGAAGAGGGAGGCGTGCTGGTCGCCGGCCATGGCGGCCACGGGCACCGGCACCCCAAGGATCTCCGGGTCCAGCGTGCCCACCACGCCGGCGGTGTCCACCACCTTGGGCAGGCAGACCCGGGGGATGTTCAGCACGTGCAGCAGCTCCGGGTCCCAGTCCTGGGTTGCCAGGTTGAAGAGCATGGTGCGGGAGGCGTTGGTGGCGTCGGTGACGTGGGGATGGCCGGCGCACAGGTTCCACACCAGGAAAGAATCCACCGTGCCGAAGCACAGCCTGCCCGCCTCGGCGTCCTCCCGGAGCCCCGCCTTGTCCAGCAGCCAGGCCAGTTTGGTCCCGGAGAAGTACGCGTCCGGCACCAGGCCGGTTTTTTCGACGATTGCGTTCTTCCAGCCCGCCGCCACCAGGCGCTCCACGTCCGGCGCGGTGCGGCGGCACTGCCACACGATGGCGTTGTGGGGGCACTCCCCGGTCTCCCGGTTCCACAGCAGGGTGGTCTCCCGCTGGTTGGTGATGCCAATGGCCAGGATGTCCTCCGGGTGCACGCCGCTGCGGCGCACCGCCCGCTGTAGGGTGGAGACCTGCGTCCGCAGGATCTGCTTGGGGTCATGCTCCACCCAGCCCGGCTGGGGGAAGATCTGCGGGAACTCCTCGTTGGCCACGGCCAGGATGCGGCCGTTCAGGTCAAACACCACGGCCCGGGAAGAGGTGGTGCCCTGGTCCAGGGCGATCAGCGCTTTGGTTGCGTTCATAGGATGCCCTCCCGATTCACGTCGCTTTCATTCGTGAGGACAGTATAGCACAGGGCGGGACTTCGGGCAAGGGTTGGAAGACAGAGGTCAGGGCTTACGCATGAATGGAGCAGGGATCAAAAGTCACCGCAACGACCTCATCCGGCCTGCGCAAGAAAGCTGAGCTGTCATGTGAAAGTGTATGTGCGCAGGCCACCTTCCCCTGAAGGGGAAGGCTTTTAGTTACTTAATTATCCTTGCCTTCCCCTTTAGGGGAAGGGGGACCGCCGCAGCGGTGGATGAGGTTGGTTCACGGGCAGTATTCTCTCTTCCGCTGCAAACCTCTCTGTCGCTGCGGCGACATCTCCCCTTTCAGGGGAGATCGGGGTTTGATCCTGTTTCTTCGTTTAGAATGACAAATCTCACGCAGGGGATTTCGCGCCTGAAGGCGCGATCAAAGGGCTTGACCATCGCCCTTTGGAAACCTTCGGGTCCGCTCTATGGTACGGTCATTCTATCTGAGAATCGTATGAAGACCGAGAGACTTGCCTACGAACACCTTCCTTCCCCTTTAGGGGAAGGGGGACCGCCGCAGCGGTGGATGAGGTCGCCCCGGGCTTGGCATTTGCCCTGGCCGACACTTTGCCCTTCTGTCGCTGCGGTGATTTGAAGGATTCCGCAAAAGTCTTTCAAAGTGCACAAAAACCAATGATTGTTTGTACAGGGCAAAAACGGCAGAAAGGAGAGGTCAAAGAGAAAACACCGCGCACCACCCGAGGGATGATGCGCGGTGTTCCTTGCGTTTGCCTTACTTCAGCATACTCTCTTCCCAGCTGTCAAAGGGCTTCAGCTCCAGCAGCTGCGCGACGGTGGGGGCCACGTTGGCCAGGCCGAAGTGGCCTTCCTTCATCTCGTGGCGCTCGTCCTTATCGTAGATGATGAAGGGAACGGGGTTCAGGCTGTGGGCCGTGCGGACCTCGATCTTGCCCTTCTTGTTCTTCTCCAGCATCTGGTCGGAGTTGCCGTGGTCGGCGGTGACGATGAGGATGCAGCCCTCGGCGTCGCAGACCTTCCGGATGCGGGCCAGCTCCAGGTCCACGCTCTCCACCGCGATCTCCGTGGCGTACAGGCTGCCGGTGTGGCCCACCATGTCACCGTTGGGGAAGTTGCAGCGGATGAAGCCGTACTGCTTGCTCTGGATGGCCTCGATGACCTTGTCGGCGATCTCGGTGGCCTTCATCCAGGGGCACTCGTCGAAGGAGCGCACGTCGCTGGGGATCTCGCAGTAATCCTCGAGTTCCTCGGAGACCTTGCCGGAGCGGTTGCCGTTCCAGAAGTAGGTCACATGGCCGTACTTCTGGGTCTCGGACACGGCGTATTCCTTGATGCCCGCGGCCACCAGCAGCTCTGTGAGGGTGTCCCGGATCTGGGGCGGATTCACCAGGTAGTTGTGGGGGATGTGCAGGTCGCCGTCGTATTCCAGCATGCCGGCATACTTCACCTGCGGGATCACGCCGCGGTCGAACTTGTCGAAGGAGGCGTCGCCGTCGAAGGCCATGGAGATCTCCAGGGCGCGGTCGCCGCGGAAGTTGAAGAGGATGACGCTGTCGCCGTTCTGCATGGCGCCCACGGGTTTGCCGTTCTCCGCGATGACGAAGGCGGGCAGGTCCTGGTCGATGGCGCCGGTCTCGGAGCGCAGGGTTTCGATGGCCTTGGCTGCGGAGGCAAACTGCCGGCCCACGCCGTGGACGTGGACGTCCCAGCCCCGCTGGACCATGGCCCAGTTGGCCTGATAGCGGTCCATGGTGATCTGCATGCGGCCGCCGCCGGAGGCGATGCGCCCGTCAAAGCTCGCGTCGTTGAGCTCCTTCAGCACGTCCTCCAGCTGGCCGATGTACTCCAGGGCGGAGGTGGCGGGCACGTCGCGGCCGTCCAGCAGGGTGTGGACCCGGACCTTTTTGATGCCCTCGTTCTTCGCCTCGCGGATCATGGCAATCAGGTGGGAGATGTTGGAGTGGACGTTGCCGTCGGACAGCAGGCCGATGAAGTGCAGGGTCGTGCCCTTCGCGGCCACGGAGCCCGCCAGGTCCTGCCAGGTCTTGCTGAGGAAGATGGAGCCGGACTCGATGGATTCGTTCACCAGCTTGGCGCCCTGGGAGTAGATCTGGCCGCAGCCCAGCGCGTTGTGGCCGACTTCGCTGTTGCCCATATCGTCGTCCGTGGGCAGCCCGACGGCGCCGCCGTGGGCCTTGATGCACTGCCAGGGGCAGGTGGCTTTGAATTCGTCCAGGGTGGGGGTGGTGGCCTTCAGGACCATGTTGCCCAGTTCTTCGGGGGTTTCGCCGACGCCGTCCATGACAACCAGCACAACGGGTTTCTTCATAATCAGGTCCCTCCTTGCGTCAATGGGATTTCCCTCACCGGTTAGTCTATCGCAATCGGGCGGGATTGTCAATCATTCGCGGGCGTTTGATTTCGGGAGCGCCGTGCCGCAGCGTTGCCATTCAGGTGCTCAAGAATCATCTTCCGCGTTCTCTTCTTCCTCCTCGCAGACAATATCCGCCGCGTGGACCGTCCACTCGATCAGGTCCTGCCTGCCGGTTTTGTCCAACAGTACATGAATTTCATATCCGCCATCGGCAGGATAAATCTCGTCATACAGCCAGAACGCATTGTACAGACGACGATCCTGCCGGATGATTTCACAGTTTTTGAAGATCAGATGGTTGATGTTCGTCAGGTCCGGCTCCAAATCAATGACGATGTCCTGTCCCTTTTTTCGACAGGAGAGCACTACGCTGTCATGCAGGTGTGCCTTTCCGAAATCAGGTTCGTGATCCCCAAAGTTCTCTCTGTATTCTCTCTGATAAGACTCTGTTGCGGCCCGGACAGCCCGTTTGTATTTTTGGCTTTGCGCCAGCAGCATCCGCTTAACCTTCCCGGATGTGATCCCTAGCGCGAACAGGCGGATATCGGCAACGGATGACAGGATATGTTTCGGGAGATTGTTTTTCCAGTATCGAATTTTCAGTCTGTGATAAGCGCGAAAGTCCCTCCTGACTTCGTTCTCGTCGCAAGGTGCGCCCTGCAGCGAATTGGCTTTCCTGCGGAGTTCCAGACAAGCGGCCTCTTCCTTCCGATAGCACTCCCGATAGAACGCCTCGGAGAAGGTTTCCGCCTTTACGGACGTTTTCGTCAATATGCCCCAGTCCGTTTTTTGCATGGTTTCATACCATGCTTTGGTCATGTATCTCATTGCTGTCCTCCCTGTCGATTCAGTACGCCCAGGTCATGTCCGCGGTGAAATGTCCGGCCTGCGGCTGTTCAAACAGTATGGGATACCGGATGGATTTGTTGGGCCGGAAGAAAGGGACGACCTCATCCGCCTCTGCGGAGGTGCCTTCCCCTTCAGGGGAAGGGGGACCGCTTGCGGTGGATGAGGTCGCTCTGTCCTTACAGCACCCTCACAGCCCATAGATCTCCGTATACTTCTTCGTCAGGTAATCCGTGTAGCAGGAGGGATCGAAGGGCCCGCCCACGGCGCTGCGGAGGATCTCCGCGGGCTTCAGCAGGCGGCCGTGGCGGTGGACGTGCTCCCGGAGCCAGCCGGTGACCGGCGACAGGTCTCCGCGGGCCACCGCGCCCCACACGTCGATCTCCCGCTCCATCACCGTCAGCATCTGCGCGCCGTAAGCGTTGCCCAGGGCGTAGCCGGGGAAGTACCCGATGCCGCCGAAGGACCAGTGGCTGTCCTGCAGCACGCCCCGGCGGTGGTCCGGCACCTCGACGCCCAGGTACTCCCTGTACATGCGGTTCCACTCCCCGGGCACGTCCTTCACTGCCAGCGCGCCGCTCATCATGGCCTTCTCCAGCTCGTAGCGGATCATGATGTGCATGGAGTAGGTCAGCTCATCCGCCTCGGTGCGGATCAGGCTGGGCTCCGCCTTGTTCACCGCGCGCCAGAGCTGCTCCGCCGTCACGTCCTTCATCTGGGGGAAACACTCCCGCATGATGGGCAGGACGGTCTCGCAGAAGGGCAGGCTGCGGCCGATGATGTTCTCGTAGAAGCGGGACTGGCTCTCGTGGATGCCGGTGGAGGAGCCGCCCGCCAGGCAGGTGCCCTCCAGCTCGTCCGCCGTCCCCAGCTCGTACAGGGCGTGGCCGCCCTCGTGGATCACGCTGTACATGCTGGAGAGGGGGTCGTCCTCGTGGTAGTGCGTGGTGATGCGGACGTCGTGCTTGTTGTTGCTGTCGGTGAAGGGGTGCTCCGTCTCGCCGATGGTGCAGTCGTCGCGGTTGATGCCCATCAGGGCCATGAGCCGGTCGGAGAAGATCCGCTGCTTCTCCACCGGGAAAACGCCGGTGATGAAGGAGGTGTCCGGCTGCGGCTTTTCTCCCACCGCCGCGATGAGGGGCGTCAGCTTGTCCCGCAGATCGGCGAAGAAGGGATCCAGGAAGGCCATGGAGGTCCCCTTCTCGTAGTTGTCCAGCAGGACGTCGTAGGCGGCCTTGGAGGCGTCCTTCCGCGCGGCATACCGGCGGCTGAAGTCCACGATCTTCTCCAGATACGGCCGGAAAGCTTCCCAGTCACTCTTGCCCTTGGCCTCATGCCACACGGCGCCGGATTCCTGCAGCAGGGCTTCGTAGGCCATGTACTCATCCTTCGGGATGATGAAGAAGTCGTCGCTCTCCTCCTTGCGCTCCTCCGCCCGGCGGCGGGTGGCGGTGTCCGCCTCCGGCGCGGCCAGGATGGTCTCGCAGGCCTCCCGCAGCGCCGGATCGGTGATGATGGTGTGGTAAAAACCGCTGAGGACGGACATGGTCTCGGCCCGCCCCGCGGCGCTGTTCTTCGGCGCCACAGTGTCCCCGTCGACGCTCAGCACGCCCATGGCGTGGTCATAGGCCAGCAGGCTCTTCTCCGCCTCGTTCAGGCGGGTGATGGCTTCCTGTAGTTGCATGGTGTGGTGACCTCCTTGTGTATGATCGGTTTTGCCGATGATTCATCAATTCGCGGTCGCTGCCAGCGCCTCCTCCGGCGAGAGCAGCGAAATCCCCAGCCCCTCAAAGTCTGCCTTGTTTCTTGTGACAATGGCGTCGCAGCGGCCGGACAGGGCACAGACCGCCATGAGGCAATCCTCAAAATCCGGGGCACGGCGGAGAAAGGCGGTGTTCACATCCTCGCCCGTGACCGTGAGCACCTTCACGATGTTCAGTACATGCCCCAGTGCCGTATAGGCTTTGTCCGCGCTGTGCAGGCGCCGCCGGACCACATAAAAGAGATCGGTCACGGCAGACGCGGAGACAAAGCCCTGAATCTTGCCGTCCTCGCACATGCGGAGGATTCGTCTGGATGCGTCCAGAAACGGTTCCTGGCCCAGATAGACATCCAGGATGACGTTGGTGTCAATCATGTATCTCATAACCGGCCAGCCTTTCCTCGCGGATGGAGTGGCGGTCCGCCGGTCCGCCGGTGTCCTTCAGGATGCCTGTGATGGCGTCCACGGAGGAGATGTTGGGATTGACCAGCTTGGCGATCCGTTTGCCGTTTTTGCTGATCCAGATATCCTCTGCCTGGACCAGCTTCAGGTAATGCCCGAGGTTTGTTTTGAACTCGGTGGCGGTGACTTCCATGATGTACGCCTCCCTTCTGGCAACAGTTTAGTCGAATTTTAGTTGAATGTCAACAATTCCGTACGATTTCGTATTACGCAAAGGAAAAAATCGTACGATTTATGAACGTTTCACGATAAGTCTCAAAACGCAAAAAGCCATCCTGAATGGCAATGATGGTTTGTTTTGCTGACGATGCTATTTTGCAGGGGCGATTTCTTATTCAGTCAGTCGATATCTTTCGGTACAATCCGTCAATCCAAGCAAATAATCCGGACTGATCAGAAAGAATCTGCTCGAGAGGGTCTATGCCAAGCCTTTGGACAAACTGAGCGATAAGCTGTCATCGCTGGGGAACCGAATCGTCAAAAACAAAACGTTTGAAAAGTTATGATTCAATGGGCGGTTTGCGGGATGCGCGCCGCCTTTTCCTTCGCGGGAACCGGACCCGAAGAAAAACACAGCCATCGGGCCAAAACCCTTTGCATTTTTCTCCGATTTATGTATAATACCCCTAAACCGCTGACGAACGGGCCGCCTGTCCGGAAACCTTCAGCGAGCCGGGGACGGTGCAAGCCCGGCGGCGGAGGGCAGGACGGCCGGGGTTCTGAGGGCGCGGGGGAAAGGTACGGCCGAGTATCCTGCGACGGAGATCCACCGTGAAAGGGACAACGAGCGGAGCGTCTCAACGGCGCTCAAATGGGGTGGCACCGCAGGCAACCTGTCCCCAGCAGGACCCGGATCGGTTCAGGCCGACGGAGGGTCTGAGGGGAGGGTGCCTTTTTCAGTCCCCGGGCGCCGTTTTCAGATAAAAGGAGGAAAAAACCATGAGCGAAGCCCCCGCGAAAAAGCCGGTCATCTTCTCCGGCATCCAGCCTTCCGGCACGCTGACCCTGGGCAACTACATCGGCGCGCTGCGGAATTTCTCCAAACTGCAGGACGACTACGACTGCATCTACTGCATCGTGGACGAGCACGCCATCACCGTGCGGCAGAACCCGGCGGACCTGCGCCGGCGGTGCCTGGAGCTGGCGGCCATCTACATCGCCTCGGGCATTGACCCCAAGCGCAGCCTGATCTACTGCCAGAGCCATGTCAGCGCCCACGCCGAGCTGGGCTGGATCCTCAACTGCTTCACCTACATGGGTGAGCTGAGCCGCATGACCCAGTTCAAGGCCAAGAGCGCGGCCCACGCGGACAACATCAACGCGGGCCTTTTCACCTACCCTGTGCTGATGGCCTCCGACATCCTCCTGTACCAGACCAACCTGGTGCCTGTGGGCGTGGACCAGAAGCAGCACCTGGAGCTGTGCCGGGACATCGCCATCCGCTTCAACGGCGTTTACGGCGACGTCTTCACCATCCCCGAGGGCTACATTCCCAAGGTGGGGGCCAAGATCATGAGCCTGCAGGAGCCCACCAAAAAGATGTCCAAGTCCGACCCGGAGGAGACCTTCATCGCCCTGACGGACGAGCCGGACGTGATCCGCCGTAAGCTGAAGCGCGCGGTGACGGACTCCGACGGCGAGATCCGCTTTGACCCGGAGAACAAGCCCGGGGTCAGCAACCTGCTGGCCATCATGAGCGCGCTGGGGGCCGGAGACATCGACAGCCTGTGCGCGGAGATGCAGGGGCAGGGCTACGGCCAGCTGAAGGCCCGGGTCACGGACTGCGTCATCGCGGCCCTGGAGCCCCTCCAGGCGGAGTTCAAGCGGCTGATGGCGGACAAGGCCTACCTGCAGGGCGTCATCGACGAGAACGCCCAGCTGGCCAACCGCCTCGCCCTGCGCACCCTCCGGAAGGTCCAGAAGAAAATCGGCTTTGCGCCCAGGGGGAAGGAATGAAACGAGTTTTCTGCGGCATTCTGTGCCTTTGCCTGCTGCTGACCTGCGTCCTCACCGCGGCCAGCGCCCACACCACCACCATCAAGGTCCCCACCTCCACCCAGATCAAGCCGAAGAAGACCCCGCCGCCCGAGCCTGCGGAGACGGTCGAGGCCGCGGAATCTGTGGAAACCGCGGAACCCTCCGCGGAAGCGCCGGTGGAGATCCTGCCCCCGGAGACGGAATCCGTCGAGCCCCGGGAGGAGGCTTCCGAAGAGGCTTCCGTTGAGGAAACGACGGAGGCGGAAGAAGAAAAAGAGAGAAAACCGCTGCTGCGGGTCCACCAGATCGACATCGGCTGCGGCGACGCCTACCTGCTGACGGTGGAGGACACCGTGATCCTGGTGGACTGCGGAACCAACACCACGGATCCCATCCGGGAGCGGCACACCAACGCGCCGCTGTTCGACTACCTGGAAGCCAGCGGCATCGACCACATGGACGCGCACTTCGTCACCCACTGGCACAACGACCACTGCTACAACGTGGACACACTCTCCAGGCTTTACGGTACGGAAGACACTGTGGTCTACGGTCCCTCGGAGAAGATCTACGCGGAATTCAGGAACCTGCCCAACGGCGTGTACCGCCAGCTGAAGAACGGCGACCGGCTGACCGTCGGCCCGCTGGAGATCCTGTGCGTCGGGCCGGCCCGCAGCAGGATCACCGGCGAGAAAAACATCGATTCCCTGAACTTCATCGTCTATTACGGGGAGCACACCTTCATGTTCACCGGCGACTGGGTGGATCGGACCGTGCGCACCCGCTGGGAGCAGGAGATCACCGACATCGATGTGTTCTCCTTCCCGCACCACGCCCTGAAGCCCATCGCCATCAACAAGGAGACCTACGCGGTCATCAACCCGCGGGTGGTGATGATCCCCAGCAACGAGCGGGGCAACGCCCGGGAGTTCGCGCTGTACACGGCCCGCGTGAAGCGGGATGCCGTCTACCTCAGCGGCAAGGAAGGCAATGCCCTGGTGACCAGTGACGGGGTGGACCTGTGGACGGCCACCTGGGTGACTCCGGGGACCCTTTCCCTGGGGGACAAGGTCCCGTGACGGGAGGCGAGGCCATGACCCGGAAGATGATCCGGCTGCTGGCGCTGCTGTTCCTCTGCCTGGCGGCGGGGACAGCTCTGGCGGAGCCCGACCTGCTCTACCTCCATCAGATCGCCATCGGGCACGCGGACGCCTACCTGCTGACGGTGGGGGATACCGTGGTGATCGTGGACGCCGGCCTGGACACGGACGCGAATGCGGACACCAACGGCCGCCTGTTCGACTATTTCGAGGCTCTGGGCATTGACCACGTGGACGCGCACTTCGTCACCCACTGGCACAACGACCACGCCTACAACGTCAACGCCATCAATGAGATGGCCGGCCGGGAGGACACCGTGGTGTACGGCACCTCCGCGGAACTGCCGGAGCGCTTTCAGCCCCTGGTCCACGGCTGTTACCGGCAGCTGAAGGACGGGGACCGGGTCACGGTGGGACCGCTGGAGATCCTGTGCGTGGGCCCGGCCGCCGACGACCTGGACGGGACCAACAACCGGCACTCCCTTAATTTCATCGTGTACTACGGACAGCATACCTTCATGTTCACCGGCGACTGGGTGGACGGGTCGGTGAACACCCGCTGGAGGGAAGCCATCACGGACATCGACGTGCTGTCCTTCCCGCACCACGGCCTCACGCCCATCTGCATGACCAGCCCCGCGATCCGGACCATGAGCCCCCGGGTGGTGCTGATCCCTGGCCCGCTGAAGAACGAGAAGAACGTGAAGAACTTCATGCTCAACGAATCCAGTATCCGCTTCTATCCCCGCTTTTACTCCAACAACGACGGCAACATTTTGGTGATCAGCGACGGCGTCACCCTCCGCACGGCCTACGGCGTCCGGCCCGGCGAACTGCCGGAGGGCAAGGCGGTCAAGGAGCGGAAGCCGTGAGGCGATCCCCGCGATGGCGTTTCTCCCCGCCTGACCTTCCCCGGATGGAGGTTCACCATGAAGATCTGCAAGCCGCTCCTGCTGACGCTGCTGATGCTCCTGGCCGCTGCCGGCCATGCCGCGGCCATGGAGCTGACCGCCGGGCGCATCAACCCCTTCGCGGAGAACGAGCTGACCGTGGTCTGTGATCAGCCCGGCCTGCTGACCATCCGTGTGGCCGGCTACATGGACGCCGTGACGGACCTGCCTGTGGAGGCCGGGAAAACCACCGTCACCTGGCGCGCACTGTCCTGGGGCGGCGAACCGATCACCATGGGGCTGGTGCAGCTGTACGCGGACCTGACCCCCGCGGAAGGCCCGGTCCAGACCGTTCACCGGCAGGTCCGGGTGTGGAGAGCCCGTCCCGCTGTGCTCTGCTGCCTGCCGGAGCAGTCCACCTGGGTCATCGGCGGCGATCCGATGCGGGTGGAGGTGGGCGTCAGCGCCGAGGGCAACGTCCAGATGGCGCTGGTCCCCGCGGCGGGAGGCGAGGCTGTCTGGGTTTGGGGAGGACAGGTCAAGCCGGGGAAGAACCTGGCCAGGGTCACCTGGAACTGGACCCGTCCCCGGGCGCCGCTGGAGCCGGGAGATTACGTGCTCCGGGCGTGGACCCGGGCCTGCCCGGACTGGATCGTGGAGACACCTGTGACCCTGACCGCCGAAAAACCGGGCTCCGATGCGCTCTTCCTCACCGGGCCGGTGCTTCCGGAGGACCCGGAGGACGAGGCCGCGGTCTGGGCAGCCATCACCGCGCCGGCGGTGGTGGGCACGGGCTTTGAACAGCACAAGCTCCACCTGCTGGCGGAGAAGAATGTCCGCGGGAAAGTCGTGGGCGACGTCTACCGGGCCACCGTGGCCCTGACGGTGCTGGAGCTCGGCGAGGACGGCTGGGCCCGGGTGGGAGCCTGGGGCAATGGCGGCGGCGAGTACATCGAGGGCTATGTGAAGCAGAGCGAGCTGACGGTGGCCATGCCCAACGTCCGCTACGGCGTGCTGGTGGACAAGCGCACCCAGGAGCTCCGGGTCTATGAGGACGGCCGCTGCATCGGCAGGGTGGCCGTCTCCACCGGCTTTCAGCTGACAGGCAAATACCTGCTCAACAGCGAGACCCGCGCGGGGGCTTATTTCATCGGGAGCCGCTGGAACAGCTTCGCCACGGAGGGCGTCACCTATCAGTATCCCATGCGCATCGACGGCCTGAACCTGATCCACCAGGTGGGCTGGCGGACCCGGATGAGCATTCCGGACGGTCTGGCGGCCCAGGAAGCCGCGCTGGGCACCAAGGCCAGCCACGGCTGCATTCGGGTGGCCCGCACGGCCGGAGAGGGCGGCATCAACGCCTTCTGGCTTTGGACGCACCTGGGCAAGAACACCAAGGTGCTGGTGATCGATGACCCGGAGGCGCGCCACGAACGGCTGGACGAGCTGGGCATTGCGTACTGATCCAAGCGCACTTTCAGGGTATCTGTACGAAAAGCAGAGACAAAAAGGTCCGGGCGGACGGGGATGACCCCATCGCGCCCGGACCTTTGCCGTTTGCCGCTCCGTCAGAAGCCGGTGTATGTATATGGCTGGCCCACGCTAACGCAGAACTGTTCCGCGGCGGAGCCGGGGGTGACGGTCAGCACCAGCTTCCCGCACCAGAAGAAGGCCGTGTCCGCCAGGAAGGCCACCCCTTCCGGGATGGTCAGGGCGGAGAGGCCGGCGCAGTAGTAGAAGGCGTAGGCCTCGATGTCGGTCAGGCTGTCCGGCAGGAGGACGTAGGTCAGGTCCTTGCAGCCGGCGAAGGCGTAGGCCCCGATGATCTCCGTGCCCTCCCGGACCCTGAATTCCACGCGCTCCGGGGCCTTCAGGCAGGCCACCAGCCGGGCGCCGTCCCGGGCGTACAGCGCGTCGTCCTCCAGGAAGAGGGCGCCGTTGCCGTCGGCCAGGGTCAGGGACCCCAGCACCGTGCAGTAGGCCACGGGATTGGCGCCCACGGTCTCCACCCCGACGGGGATGGTCAGCTCCGGCAGGGCGGTGCAGAGGATGAACGCGCACTCGCCGATCTCCCGCAGGCTCTCGGGCAGGGTGACCCGGGTGAGGCCCGAACAGGAGGCAAAGGCATACCCGCCGATGGCGGTGAGGCCCTCCGGCAGGGTGACGGAGGTCAGCTCCTGATGGCTCTCGAAAGCCCAGCGGCCGACGGAGGTCACCGGGATCCCGTTGATCTCGGCCGGAACAGTCAGGTCGGCGCTTCCGCCGGTATAGCCGGTGATTTCCAGCGTACCGTCCTCTTTCACGGTCCACGTGAAGGCGGCGGGGTCCTCCGCCAGGGCGGGCACAAGGGCCAGCAGCGTCAGAATGGCCGCCAGCAGCAGCGCGGTTTTCCGCATGACATCTCCCTCCGTTCCGGCGCGGGTCGGCGCCTGCGTTCATCATAGCACATCCCGCCCTCCCGCGCAAGCCGCGGCCCGGGGGTCGCTTGACGTGTTACAATTGTTTTGATACAATAACCTCATCAGAGGCAGGAGGGACCTGAAGATGAAACGGACATGGAAGCTCTGGGCGCTGCCGGTGCTGATCCTGGCGGCCTTGCTGGCATTCACGGCCTCCGCGCTGGCGGATATGCCGTCCAACCCCTATCGGCCGGAATCGGAGATGATGAACCGGCTGTTCAATCGCCGCGCCTGGCTTTACGGCATCAGTTTCGACGAACTGCAGTCGCCGTCGATGGAACAGATCGGCGCCTGGTCCGTGACCGTGGATCAGGACCTGATCACCGAGCACGGCGCCGCCACCCGGATGCTGGTCTACTTCATGTCCGTGGACGCGACCGGCTCCTACACCACCTTCTATCGCTCCGGCGACAACAGCGTGGTGGACACCGTCGTCTCCCCGACATTCGTCGCCCCGGGCTCGTACCGGCTGGCGGTCTACGTCTACCTGGCGGACGGGGAGAGCTACGCCGGATACCAGGACATCGTGATCGCCGAGGACGGCGTTCACCCCACCGTGGCGCAGAAGGTTCAGCAGATCGTGTCCCAGTGCAGGGTGCAGGGGGATGACTGGCAGACCGCCCTGAACATGCACGACTGGCTGACCAGCCACGCCTACTACGACCTGACGTATTCCTATTACGGCGCGGAGGACGTGCTCTTCCGGGGCTTTGGCGTCTGCGACAGCTATTCGAAGGCCTACCAGTTCCTGCTGAACGCCGCCGGGATCCCCAACGAGCGGGTCTTCAGCGAGACCCACGCCTGGAACATTGCGCAGTTTGACGGCAAGTGGTATCACATCGACGTCACCTGGGACGACCCCTCCGGCTCGTCTGCGGCGGTCAGCGGCAATGAGACGCACACTTATTTCTGCGTGAACGACGACTTGCTCTATGGCATGCTGGATGACCGGAGCGTTCATGTGACGGAGCCGTCCTGCGTCGGCACCTGCGTCTCCCTGGACGCCTGGCACCCGATCCACACGGGAGAGTGGCGGAATTACGGTGTTTACTTCAGCGCGCCGGAAATCCTGAACTATGCCGACCTGATGGCGGAGCAGGTCCAGGCCGGGGACGCCTCCTTTACCGTCACCGCAGACGCCTTCTATCCCACCAGCGTCACACAGACCGGGGGCGGCGGCTACAGCTACTTCGGATACAACGCGACCAATGCCACGGCCAAGCGCAACCGGTATATCTTTGCCCTGGGCCTCAGCGCGAAGGGGCTGCCCCTGAACGCGACCGACACCCTGCGGGTCAACGCCTCCTTCAACACGTCCACCCTGGTGTTTTCCGTCACGGTCCTGGGCTGGATGAACGCCGGGACGGGGTCGCTGGACCTCCCCGCCGACCTGACGGAGATCGGCGACAGCGCCTTTGAGGGCACCGACGCCGCCAGCGTGACGGTGCCGTTCGGCTGCCTTTCCATCGGCGATTATGCCTTCGCCAACAGCAGCGTGCAGTACGTGGAGATCCCCAATCCCGCCACTCAGATCGGCGAGGGCGCCTTCGACGGCTGCTCCCCCCTGATGATCATCGCGCCGGACGGCAGTGAAGCCGCGGATTACGCGGAGGAGAACGGCATCCTGCGCCTGCGGCCCTGAGCCCGGCGACTTTCACCGAAACGGGAGACGCTCATGCAAAAAAACGACCTGCTGACCCTGACGTGCGAGAGCCTGGGGGCGGATCTGGAAGGTGTGTGCCGGGCGGACGGCATGGCTGTTTTCGTGCCCGGCCTGCTGCCCGGCGAGACCGGCGCGGTTCGCATTGTGAAAGTGCAGCCGCGCTTTGCCTTTGGCCGGCTGATGTCCCTGACCGGCGTGCCTTCGCCGGACAGACGGGAGCCGGACTGCCCGGCCTGGCCCCGCTGCGGCGGCTGCGCCGGGCGGCACATGCGCTATGAGGCCACCCTGGCGGCCAAGCGGCAGCAGGTGGCGGACTGTTTCCGGCGCATTGGACATCTGACGGTGGAAGTGCCGCCGGTGCTGGGCATGGCGGAGCCCTTCCGCTACCGCAACAAGACCGCCCTGCCCGTGGGCGGCACCGCGGAGGCGCCGGTGATCGGCTTCTACGCCCCCCGCAGCCACGTCATCATCCCTGCGGCGGACTGCCCCAACGCCATGCCCCCGGCCCCGACCATCGGCCACGCGCTGCTGGACTGGATGCGCCGCTTCCGGATCGCCCCCTATCGGGAGGAGACCCGGAAGGGCCTGATCCGGCACCTGGTGGTCCGGGTGAACCGCGCCGGGGAGGCCGTGGCCTGTGTGGCGGCCAACGCGGAGAGGCTGCCCCATGAGGCGGAGCTGGCTGAGGCCCTGATGAGGGCCGGGGCCATCGGCGCGGTGCTGAACGTGAACCGCGCCGACACCAACGTGATCCTGGGCCCGGACTTCCGCACGCTGGCGGGGCGCGACGCCCTGACGGACACTCTCTGCGGCCTGACCTTCGAGGTCTCCACCCCGGCCTTCTTTCAGGTGAATCCGGTCCAGACGGAGGTGCTGTACGGCCTGGCCCTGGATTTCGCCGGGCTGACCGCGGAGAAGACCCTCTGCGACGTCTACTGCGGCGCGGGCACCATCACGCTGATGATGGCCCGGCACTGCCGCACGGCCCTGGGCATCGAGGTGGTCCGGCAGGCGGTGGAGAACGCCCGGGAGAACGCCAAGCGCAACGGCATCGGCAACGCGGACTTCCGCGCGGGGAAGGCGGAGGAACTGCTGCCGGCCCTGGTGCGGGAAGGCCTGCGCCCCGATGTGCTGACGGTGGACCCGCCCCGGAAGGGCCTGGATCCCGCCGTCATCGACGCCATGGACGCCGCCTCCCCGGCGCGCATCGTCTACGTGTCCTGCAACCCCGCCACCCTGGCCCGGGACGCCGGCCTCCTGGCGGGGAAGGGCTGGCGCGTGGACCGCGTGCAGCCGGTGGACATGTTCTGCTGGACTGGCGGGGTGGAGACGGTATGCCTGCTGACCAAAGCCTGAACCGCCCACACATCGGCGTTTTCCGTGTCCGCGGAACGGAGAAAAGAAAATGATGATTGAAACGCCAAGGCTGATTATCCGGCTCTTCCGGGAGGAAGACGCCGACGCGCTGTACAGGATCAAAACAGACCCGCAGGTGACGGCGTACTGCCCGGATTTTCTGGATGTTGACGCGGGGCGCGCGGATATGCCGGGGTATATCCGCGCATTCGCGGAGATCGAGCATACCGGAGATCCTGATGCGTGGCGCTGTTATGCGGTTGAAAACAGGATCACCGGCGACGTCATGGGCGCCCTGACCTTCGGCAAACAGAACATGCTCCGTGAATACGAGCTGGGATGGATGATGCTCCGCGCATACAGCGGGAACGGCTACGCGGCCGAGGCGGCGGAAGCCCTGGCCGAGTATGTCTGCAGGCTGCGCGGGATCGATTATCTCATCGCCGTCATGGATGTGGACAATCCGGCTTCCCGCAGGACCGCCGAAAAAAGCGGGTTCCGGCTCTTTGAGAAGAGAACGGTCTACGATTACCGGTATAACCGGTACTGTGACGATTACTATTATTTCCGCAGGTATTGGTCCGGCAGCACGCTGAAAGACCGGTTTTACGGGGATTCACCCTATTACGGGCGTTCCGCATCCGGCCCAAAGGAAGGACAGAGAGGACATGGACACCCCCGAAAGGACAGCTGAAACCGCAGATCGGATCATTCGGCATCACTTCGGCTGCGGCGCAGACGAAATCAGGGAGGTCGGGCACAGGACCAACAACCTCGTCTGTTCCTTTACGGCGGCGGGCGGCCGGTATTTCCTGAAGCTGTTCAGAAGCAGGGACTGGCCGGAGGACGGGAAGATCCCGTTTGTTTATCAGTGCCTGGCCCGGCACGGGATTCCGCATGCCGAACTGATCGCGTACAGCCGGGACGACGCGATCCGCCCCGGCGGCTATTTGATCGAGCGCAGGGTGGAAGGCACGTCGGCGGACCGGGTGCAGATGGACCGGGAGCAGGAGGCCGGGTTTTATGCCGGGCTGGCGGAGCTGGTGTCCGACCTGCATCGCATCGGCATCACGAACTACGGGTATATCGGCAGCGGCATCGCCTGTTATGACAGGATTGACGACTTCTTTCGGGATGAGTGGGAAAGGCTTGAAGACGAACTGAAGGACACGCTGCCGGAAGCTCAGATCGAAACGCTGAAAGGGCGATTCTTCGGCGTGATGCGAGGCTTTGAGGATCTGCCCCCGGTTCTGTGCCACGGCGATCTGTCCAGGAAAAACGTCATCATCGGGGATCATGGCGGGAACACGCTGATCGACTGGGATGATGCCATCGCCCTGAACTGGATGGCGGATGTATCCCGGCTGACCTTCCGGATGCGTCTGGATGAAAGCGAACAGGCGTATTCGCTTTTTCGGAGCAGCTTTTTGGAGCATTACCGCGCTTCATCCGGCCGGGCCGGATTCGATCTGTTTGAAAGCGCCTATCACATCTACCTGGCCCTGGACTTTCTGATTTTTGCGCGGAAGGTGGGGGACAGGGAAACGGAAAGGCGGCTGAAGGGCTGGCTCGGGGGTATGGCGGAGGTGCAGGCGGAATAGACTGTGGGGAACGCCGCGGCTATTGAGAAGGCGCCAAGGCATTTTCGGATGATTCCCTGAAATGATCCTTCGAACGGGGTCTTCAAAAACACCTTCCCGGGTTCGCGTTCCGGAAGGTGTTTTCTTCGAGTGCGCCCGGCGGCGCACGTTTCTAACGGGTGAAAGACCCGAATCCGCCCGGCAGTGGGAAGGATACAGCCGAAGGCAAGGGTGTCCGCCGCGAGGCGGGATCTGAAGGAAGCCGGATGTGGGAACAGACTAACCGCGGGCAAACCTCTGGCCTGACGAACAGAAATCACATATAAGGTCACGCATGAGGGTAAGACTGCACCACAAGCCGAAGCCCAATAGCTGTACGGAATCATGCGGGGTAGATGTGGCAGGCAGATGGAGGGGAAGAAACGTGTGGTATCCGGGGAGATCTGCACGGAACGCCTCGGGAAAGGTAACCGCGGCCATATAAGGAAAGCCGTGCTGAACGTACAGAAGCCAGCCGAGGCCATAATACCGGGCAACCGGGAAGGGCCGAACCAATGCAAGCCGGAGTAACGGTCGGAAGGAGGACAGCATGGAAAAAGCAGAAAACGCCGGGAACGGCGGCTGCCCGCAGGACGCGATCTGCAAGATCCGGGGACACGGCAATGACGGGTACGAATGGGCAGTCTGGCTGGATTTGTCCAAGTACTTCGACACGCTGAACCACGAGAAGCTGCTGAATCTGCTCAGGAGAGAAATCGACGACGAGCGGGTAACTCAGTTGATCAAGCGCTTTCTGAAAAGCGGTATCATGGAGAACGGGGTCGTGACGGCAACGGAAGAGGGAAGCCCACAGGGTGGCCCGCTATCCCCGCTGTTGGCCAACGTGTACCTGAACGTATTCGACCACGAATACGAGAAAAGAGGCGTACCTCGATCTCTCCCAGGCTTACGGGTCTATTCAATCTGATTGCATTGGACGCGCCATGTACCGAGCGCACGCACGGTGCGGTGAGAGGACGGGGGTTAATCACCCCCTCCTTCTCGATCCTGTTGCGCGGACGCGGGGCGATGTGGTATAATGCCCGACGGTGATGGATATGCGAAATACGGACCGTCCGCGCCCTTCCGGCGAGGCCCCGGCGCCCAACGCCCTGGCGCTTCTGCCCATCCTGCTCTTCCTGGTCATCTATCTCGGCAACGGGATCTATTTTGAGTACGTCCGCCCCATCGAGGGGAAGATGGGCTTCTACATCATCTCCGTGGTGGTGGCCTTCGGGATCGCGCTGATCACGGCCTTCCTGCAGAACCGGCGGCTGTCCTTCGACGAGAAGATCCACCTCTGCGCCCAGGGCATCGGCGACGACAACATCACCACGATGCTGCTGATCTTCCTCCTGGCGGGGGCCTTCAGCGGCATCGCGGGCGCGGCGGGAGGCGCGGCCAGCACGGCCAACATGCTCCTCAGCGTGGTCCCGGCGCAGTTCGCGGTGTCGGGGCTGTTTGTCATCGCGGGCCTGATCTCCATGGCCATGGGGACCAGCGTGGGCACCATCACCGTCCTCGCGCCCATCGCGGTGGAGGTGGCCAACAGCGGTGGCCTGTCCCTGCCCCTGTGCGTCGGCACGGTGGTGGGCGGCGCCATGTTCGGGGACAACCTCTCCGTCATCTCCGACACGACCATCGCCGCCACCCGGACCCAGGGCATCGAGATGAAGGAGAAGTTCCTGACCAACATCAGGATCGCCCTGCCGGCGGCCCTGGCGACCCTGCTGCTGCTGATCGTCCTGTCCCTCCGGAGCGCCCCGACGCCCGTGGGGAGCTTTGATTTCAACCCCGTCCTGACGCTCCCGTACTTCGTGGTCCTGATCCTGGCGCTGTTCGGCGTCAACGTGTTCGTGGTGCTGCTGATCGGGGTGCTGCTGTTCCTGGCGGCGGGGACCGGCTTCGGCCGGATCGGATACGTCGACGCCTTTGTGGCCATGGGGGACGGCACCACCGGCATGTTTGAGACCATGATCGTGACCATCCTCGTCGCGTCCATCTCCGCCCTGATGAAGGCCAACGGCGGCTTTAAGGCGATCCTCGGCTTCATCCGGAAGCACTTCAGCGGCAAGCGCGGCGGAATGCTGGGCATTGCGCTGCTGACGGCCTTCATGGACGTGGCCACCGCCAACAACACCGTGGCCATCGTGGTCGCCGCGCCCATCGCAAAGGACATCAGCGGGGAGTTCGGCGTGCCGCCCCGGGTCACGGCGTCCCTGCTGGACACCTGCTCCTGTGTCACGCAGGGCGTCATCCCCTACGGCGCGCAGCTGCTGGTGGCGGCGGGCCTCACGGGGGTCAGCAGCTTTACCATCCTGCCGTGGCTGCTCTATCCGTTTCTGCTGATGGCGGCGGTGGTGGTTTCCATTGTGTTCGCGGGGCGGAAGGGCCGGCGCGGACAGGCCTGATTCGGAAGAGGAGGGATCCGGAATGATCATCCCGGAGATCAGATTCACCCTGAAGGACGGCCGGGAGGCCCTGATCCGCAGCCCGCGGGACGAGGACATCCCGGGGATGCTGGAATACCTGTACGTCTCCGCCGGCGAGACGGAGTTCATCATCCGCTATCCCGAGGAGTGTGACAAATACACCGTCGAGGCGGAGAAGGCCCTGTTTGACCGGGACAACGCCTCGGACCACGAGGCCATGCTGGTGTGCCTTGTGGAGGGGAAGGTGGTCGGGAACAGCATGATCGCCTGGAAGACCAGCATCAAGACCCGGCACCGCGCCAGCGTGGCCATCGCCCTGCTGAAGGACTACTGGAACCAGGGCATCGGCACCCGGATGTTCCGGGAGATGATCCGGATCGCGGAGGAGAACCCCAACATCCTGCAAATGGAGCTGGAATTCGTCGAGGGGAACACCCGGGCCCGGGCGCTTTACGAGAAGATGGGCTTCCGGATCGTCGGCGTCCGGCCCAACGCCATCCGGCTGAAGGACGGCACCCTGCTGAACGAGTACGCCATGGTGCGGGAGATCAGGCGGCAGGACCAACCGCGGCCGACCCCGATCCGCCCGGCGCGGCGGGAAGACCTGGCGGCCTGCGCGGACCTGATCCGGCGGAGCTTCATGACCGTGGCGGAGGAGTTTGGGCTGACGGAGGAGAACGCACCCCGGTTCACGGCCTTTGCCACCGACGAGGCCCGGCTGCTGCGGCAGCTGGAGGAGGAGCGGCGGCCCATGTTCGTCTGGGAGGAGGCGGGGCGGCTCCGGGGGTACTACTCCCTGTCCCCGGCCGAGGACGGCTCCTGTGAGCTGAGCAATCTGGCGGTCCCGCCGGAGGACCGGCACGCCGGCATCGGAGGGGCGCTGCTGGCCCACGCGGAGGCCGAGGCCCGGGCGGCGGGCTGCACCCTCATGCACATCGGGATCGTGGAGGAGAACCGGCGGCTGCGCGGGTGGTACGAGCGCAACGGCGCCGTGCACACCGGCACGAAGAAGTTCGACTTCTTTCCCTTCACCTGCGGGTATATGGAGATCAGGCTGTGAGCGCGGGAGGCGGAGACGGATGGCGGCAGCGGAGAACGGCGCCCCGGGGATCATCGACATCGTCGGCGCGAACTATGACGGACACTGGGATCACACCCGCACGGCGTGCAGGGCGGTCATCCTGCAGGACGGAAAGCTCCTGCTGTCCTATGAGACAAAGACAGACCAGTGGATGCTCCCCGGCGGCGGCCTGGAGGACGGCGAGTCCGAGGAGGCCTGCTGTGCCCGGGAGGTGGCGGAGGAGACCGGCTATGTGATCCGGCCCTCGGCCTGCGCGCTGGAGATCGACGAGTACTATCAGGACTGGAAGTGGGTCAACCGGTATTTCTTCGGCACCGTGACGGGGCGCTGCGAGACTCGGCTCACCGACCGCGAAAAGGAGGTGGGCATGGAGCCGCGGTGGTTGCCGCTGAAGGAGATCGTGGGGATCTTCTCCCGTCACGCCGACTGGACCGACACCGACGAGATGCGGCGCGGCATGTATCTCCGGGAGTACACGGCCCTGACCGCCCTGTGGGACCGGCTGCCCGCCGCCGGATCCCCCCTGACGGACCCGGGGAGGCTGGAGAAGCAGTACGGCACGGCGGACCGGCTGAGCACCCGGATCTCCATCCACGACAAGTATTCCGTCAACAAACAGGGCTTCGGCAACTGGATCGCAGGCCACTACCCGGACCGGGAGGGGCTGGCCGTGCTGGAGCTGGGCTGCGGCACGGGATCCATGTGGCTCGGCCGGAAGGACCTGGTCCGCCGCTGGGGCCGGCTGGTGCTGACGGACCTCTCCGGGGGGATGCTGGACACGGCCCGGAAGAACCTCCGGGATATGCCGGAGATCGAGTACCGCGCCGTGGACATCCAGGACATCCCCTTCCCGGACGGGTCCTTCGACCTCGTCATCGCCAACATGATGCTCTACCATGTCCCGGACCTTCCCCGGGGCCTTCGGGAGGTCCGGCGGGTGCTGAAGCAGGGCGGCGTCTTCTGCTGCGCCACCTACGGCGAGAACGGCATCATGGCGCACATCCACGGCCTGTTCGGCCTGCAGCCGCCGCGGGATCAGGGGGGCTTCACCCTGCAGAACGGCGCGGAAAAGCTGCGGCCTTTCTTCTCCGACGTGGAAAAGCGGCTGTATGAGGACGCGCTGGAGGTCACCGACCCGGAGGACCTGGTGGACTACATCTTCTCCCTCAGCGGCATGACCGAACTGCAGGGCCTCCCCAGGAGCGAAGTCCGGGCCGTGCTGGAGAGAAACATGCGGGACGGGGTCCTGCGGGTGCCCAAGGAATACGGGATGTTCATCGCCCGGTGAGAAGGAGGGACGCCTGTGCCGTACCGCGCCGTCATCGTCGATTTTGACCGCACCCTGCTGCGCACGGACAAGACCATCTCGGACCGCAGCCTCCGGGCGCTCCGGGACTGGCGGGCCGCCGGCGCCCGGCTGTTCGCCGCCACGGCCCGGCCGGAGCGCGCCATCACGGCATACCGCGAGGCTGTCGCCTTCGACGCGGTGACCACCCTGAACGGCGCCCGGACCGTCACCCGGGACGCGGTGTACGAGAACCCCGTCCCCGCCGCCGGCGCGATGGCCGTGCTGGATCAGCTGTACGGCCTCTCCGGCACGGTGATCTCCCTGGAGACGGGGAGCGGCTTCTACGCCAGCGAGGACATCCCCGTCTGGCAGCCCACGGTGCTGCCGGACCTCCGGGGCCTGCCCGGGCGGGAGAAGATCTACAAGATCCTGGCTAGCCATCCGGAGATCCCGGCGGACCGGATCCCGCTCCGCCTGCCCACGGACACCTACAGCACCGTTGCCGACCGGAAGCTGGTGCAGGTCATGGGCCGGGACGCCACCAAGTGGAACGGCGTGCGGGTCATGCTGGAGGCTTACGGGATCGACCCGGCGGAGGCGGTGTACTTCGGGGACGACAACGACGACCTGGAGCCCATCCGTCGCTGCGGCTGCGGCGTGGCGGTGGCCAACGCCCTGGACTGCGTCCGGGAGGCCGCCGACCACGTCACGGACAGCAACGACGAGGACGGCGTCGCGGCCTTCCTGGAGGCGCTGCTGCGTTCCGGACGATGAAGATGCCCACGCGGAAGGACAGAGGAGAGAAAATGGAGCTGCGCGTTTTGTCCCTGAGGGACAGGGAGATCATCACGGAGCTGTTCCGGGATGTGTTCACCAACGAGCCCTGGAACGACGACTGGAGCGACCGGGACCAGCTGGACGCCTACATCGCCGACCTGACGGGCCAGTCCTATTCCCTCACCCTGGGCTATTTCGACGGGGACCGGCTGGCGGCGCTGGCCATGGGGCATGTGAAGCACTGGTACACCGCCACGGAGTACCTCATCGACGAGTTCTGCGTGGCCAGGGCCCTGCAGGGCAAGGACGTCGGCACCGCCTTCATGCGGGCCGTCGAAGCGTACCTTTTGGAACACGGCATCCGGCAGATTTTCCTCCAGACCGGGAAGGACGTGCCGGCCTATGCCTTCTACCGGCGCCTCGGTTTCTGCGAGCTGGAAGGGCACGTCTCCTTCGCGAAGCGTCTGGACGGGTAAAACAGCTTGAATCTCACGAAAAATGAAAAATCCCCCTGCGTCAGGGCTTGCTTGTGACGCTGCGTCATGTGCTATGCTGGCGGCGAAAGGAGGTGGAAGACTGTGTCACAATACACCACCGGAGAACTGGCGAAGGCCTGCGGCGTCACCGTCCGGACCGTTCAGTTCTATGACCAGCGGGGGATCCTGAGCCCCAGCGCGCTGACCGAGGGCGGGCGCAGGCTGTATTCGGACGACGACCTGCGGAAAATGAAGATCGTCTGCTTTCTGCGGAACCTGGGCCTGTCCCTGGACACCATCGGACAGCTGATGAAGGAAGAGGATCCCGGCCGCGTGGTCTCCCTCATGCTGGAACAGCAGGAACAGGTCCTGAAGGATGAGATCTCGGAGAATCAGGAAAAACTGGACCGGCTGGAAACATTGAAGCGGGAGCTGAAGACCGCCTCGTCGTTCTCCATTCAGACCATCGGTGACATAGCGTCCATCATGGAAAACAAAAAGAAACTGAAAGCCATTCACACCCGCATCCTCCTGCCGGCGATCCCGCTGGGGATCCTGGAGGTGGCGGCCGTTCTGCTCTGGGTCCTCAAGGGGATCTGGTGGCCCTTCGTCCTGTGGGCCGTGCTGGCGATCCCCTACGGCGTCTGGGCTTCCCGGTACTACTACCGGAACACGGCCTACATCTGCCCACAGTGCCACGAGGTGTTCAGACCGTCCTTCAAAGAGATGTTTTTCGCAAACCACACGCCCAGAACCCGCCGGCTGACCTGTGTTAAGTGCGGCCGCCGCGGCTTCTGCGTGGAGACCTGGGGAGGGGAAGCCAAATGAAAAAGATGAAGAAAACCCTGGCCGCGCTGCTGGCCGTGATGCTGCTGACCGCCTGCGGACTGGCCGCGGCGGAACCGGAAGCCCGCAGGATGGAGACCGCCGCGGACGCCGACGAGTGGATGGCGGCCTTCCTGGGGGAGACGCCGGAGGCCCTGGACGGCGTCTGGCTCATGACGCCGCAGATGCAGGCGGCCGCCGCCCGGATGGGGGGCATGAAGGGCATGGCCGCGTCCCTGGCCGCTCTGGGGGCGGTGGAAAAGATCGAGCCCGCCTATGTGGGCGCCATTCAGGGGTACACCGCCTTCTATGTGCCCTGCGTCTTCTCCGCCATGCCGCTGGACCTGGTGCTGGTGGTGCAGGACGGGGCCATCGCCGGGCTGAACACCGGGGCCTACACCGGGGGCCGGGAGGCCGCGGCGGAAACCGGCGCTTACAAAGCTGTGGACCTGGCCCTGCCCGTCCCGTCCCTGAACGGCGAACTGCCGGGCACGCTGCTCCTGCCGGAGGGGGAAGGCCCCTTCCCGGCGGTGGTGCTGGTGCACGGCTCCGGCCCCAACGACCGGGACGAGACCGCCGGCGCTCTGAAGCCCTTCCGGGATCTGGCGGAGGGCCTTGCGGCGCGGGGCGTCGCCGTCTACCGCTATGACAAGCGGACCTATGTGTACGGCGCGGAGATGGTGACCGACACCGGGATCACCCTGGTGGACGAGACCATCGAGGACGCGGCGGCGGCGGTGCAGCTCCTGGCTCAGCAGGAGACGATCGACCCCGGGCGGATCTTCGTGCTGGGGCACAGCCTGGGGGGCAACGCCGTTCCCGCCATCCATCAGGCGCTGCGGGACCGGCCGGTCCGCGCCTGCGGGTACATCATGATGGCCGCCTCTCCCAGGCCCCTGGACGTGCTGATCCGGGAACAGTACGACTTCCTGTACGCCCTGCTGCCGGAGGTCACCCCGGAGATGCAGGCGGAGAAGGACGCCATGTTCGCCGAGCTGGACAAGCTGCAGGACCTGGACGCCCTGACGGAGACCGATACGGTGGCCGGCGTCTGCGCACCTTACTGGAAGTGGCTGGCGGCTTACGACGCGCTGGCGGCGGCGGAGGAGATCGACCGGCCCTGCCTGCTGCTCCAGGGCGAGGAGGACTACCAGGTCACCATGGAGGACTTCGCCATCTGGCAGGCCGCCCTGGGCGAAAGGGAGAACTGGCGGCTGATCTCCTGCCCCGGCCTGACCCATCTCTTTACCCCCGGCTTGAAGACCGAGGGCTCCGCGGCCTACAACCGCGCGGAGAAGGTGGACGAACAGGTCATCCGGGACATCGCGGACTTTGTGCTCGGGAGCGGGGCGGAGCCCTGATCCGAAAGAGGCAGACCCGGACCGAAGCGAAACGGTCCGGGCCTTTTCGATTCTCTGATTATTCTCCCGCCGCCCTGCGGGCCCAGGCCTCCCAGCGGGGATCGGCCTGCATTTCCGACTTCACCCGGTCCCGTTCCGGCACGCACCACCAGGGCCAGACCTCCGGCAGTTCCGCCCGGAAGGCGCTGTGCTCCGGCACGGTCTCCGCCCGGGACGTCACATGCCGCAGCAGCGGGGAAGCATAGGGCACCGGGCCGCGCTCCCGCAGCCGGTCGTAAGCTTCCGCTCCGGTCAGGGCCTCGTTCAGGGCGTCAAACGCGCCGTCCCGGTCTCCCGCGCGCCACAGGTAAAAGGAGCGCAGCATGTGCAGGCAGGCCAGCCAGGCGCCGAACCGCCCTTGATCCCCGTCCGCGCACACCAGGTCGAACAGGCCGGCGGCGTTCCGGAGCATCGCGGCCGCCGTTCCGGGCGGCATGTGCAGGTCTGTCCGGACGATGCGCTCCATCAGCTCCGTACAGTGGAGCACCGTGTCCAGCAGGGCTTCACCGGCGGCGGTGAGCTCTTCCCTTCCGGAGAACGCGCCGATCCGCAGAAACAGCCGCGTCCCGTCCAGGTCCGGCGCATCCTCCGCCAGCCGCAGGGCTTTCTCCCTTTCCCCGGTGTTTTTGTACAGCTGGGACAGTTCCGACACCGCCCGCCGGCGTTCCTCTCCACTCTGAATGGACGGCAGGACTTTCTCGTACAGTTTGACGGCCTCCTGCCACTCGACGTACCGCCGGTGCCTTTCAGTGTCGTAGACGCTGTACCCGTCCCGGTCGGAGATGTGGTGCTCGCCGTGGCGCACATATCCCGCCGCGAACAGGGCCGACGCCAGCGCCAGGGTGAGGCTTTCGCTGCCCGGAAACTCGATCAGCGCTTCCCGGGCCCGGGCCACGCAGGCGTCCATGCAGACGTCCTGCCCATTGTTTTGCGCGATCATTCCGTTGATCTCCGCCGCCAGGGCTTCCGCTCGCTTCGCCCGATCCCCTTCATAGCCGAATAGCGTGTCCAGGGTGACGCCGAAACAGTTGGCGATGGACGGGATCATCTCCATGTCGGGATAGCAGACCCCCTTTTCCCAGCGGGAGACCGCCTGGGCCGTCACGCCCAGCGTCTCTGCCAGCGCTTCCTGTGTCCTTCCGTCCCGGAGCCGAAGCTCCCGGATCCGCTCTCCAAGTCTGATCATCTTCTGATTCCTCCGCGTGGATTCACCGGTGTGGTTTCATGATAGCAGAGCCCCGAAGTGAAAGCAATCATCAATCTGTTGTTTTCTTTTCAACGGATGGTTGATCGCTTGACACGGGATGGGCTGCCCGCTATAATCCGGGCATAGCCCGGGCGGCGGGGGCGCGAGGGACTTTCCGCCAATTCAAAGAGAAAGAGGCGAAAACCGTGAGCACCAGGGAAGAGATCGTCGGCGGCTTTTATGAGCGGGTGGACGAGGACAGCCGGCTGCGTCGGTCCAGGCACGGACAGCTGGAGTATGCGGTGACCATGCGCTACATCCACCGCTTTGCCGCGCCCGGCGCGCGGGTCCTGGAGGTCGGCGCGGGGACGGGCCGCTATGCCGTCGCGCTGGCGAAGGAGGGCTTCGACGTGACCGCCGTGGAGCTGGTGGAGCGCAATCTCGCGGTGCTGCGGGAGAACGGCCGCGGCGTGGCGGGCCTGCGGTCGTTCCAGGGGGACGCCACGGACCTGAGCCGGTTCCCGGACGGCGCCTTTGACATGACCCTGGTGCTGGGCCCGCTGTACCACCTCTACGAGCCTGAGGACATCCACCGCGCCATCGACGAGGCCATCCGCGTGACGAAAAAAGGCGGCGTCCTCCTGTTCGCCTTCATCTCGGTCTTCGGGATCATGTATGCCAACTACCTCAGCGGGAACTGGGCCGCCGGGCAGGAGGAGAATTTCACGGCGGACTACAAGATCCGGCACTTCAAGGAGCAGCTGTTCACCGGCTACGACGTCACCGAGTTTGAGGAACTGTTCAAACAAAAACCGGTCCGGTGGATCACCACCGCTGGAACGGACGGCCCGCTGGAGCCCATCGAGGAGCGCGCCGACTTTGAGATCACGGACGCCGATTTCGCGGCGTTTACGGAGTGGTATCTCGCCTTTGCGGAAAAGCGGGAGCTGCTGGGGAACACAAACCATCTGCTGTACATCTGCAGGAAGGAATGAAGTGGTCGGGGGATTTTTGCCGCGCGGACCCGCGCAGGCTGCCCCTCTGTCGCCTGCGGGCGACATCACCTCAGCAAGCTGGGGCGACGGGGGCATGGAAAAGAAACTGAAAAATCCAATGGTTCACCTCGCAATCAGGAGGATTTGTCACGGGGACCCCTCCGGCCTGCGGGCCACCTCCCCACTGCGGTGGGGAGGCTGAGGCGCAAATCCCCAGGCTCCCCATCGCAATGGG
>JBGVCH010000035.1:0-24517 GCA_045226335.1 Christensenellales bacterium
CGTCGGCGATCTCTGTGATGCCCGCGGGGAGCTTAACCGATGCGACCGGGTAATTCTTCGGGTCACTGAAAATCCTGCTGCCGACGGCCGTCACAGGCTGTCCGTCCAGCTGTTCGGGGATCTCGACCTCGGCATCATGCCCCAGGTACTGTGTTACGCATACTGTACCTTCATCCGTTGTGCTGCTCTTCCAGTAAGTTCCCAACGGAATCGTTTCCGCCGTGCAAAAACATGGCGCGATCAGACACAGCGCCAGAATGATCCCGAGTACGGACCGGATGAATTTTCGCATCGAAATGCCTCCCCCGAAGGTGCTCCCGGCCATTATATCAGATTCGCCGCGCGCTGTCAAATGAAACCCTGCGCCGGATCGGGGCTCGCCGGGTCCGTGAAACCCCGGATTGACACCCGGCCTGGCATCCGATATAATGGGACCGGTAAGAGAGCTCCGAAAGACAGGAGGCGAGAGAACATGAACGAAAACCTGCGCAAACGCAACGCCCTGCTGGCCCAGGTCGTGATCCGGGGGCTGGAATCCCGCAACATGACCGGCTATTACGCGGAGGACGGCGCGGCTGCCCTGAAGCAGGCCCTGGCGCTGATCCCCGAGGGCAGCTCCGTCACCATGGGCGGCGCCATGAGCGCCCACGAGATCGGCCTGGTGGAGGCGCTGAAGAACGGAAACTACAACTTTATCGACCGGGACGCCTATGCGGACAAGCGGGCCGCCATGCTGGCCGCCTACGACGCGGACGTGTTTCTCTCCAGCGTCAACGCCATGACCGATGACGGCATCCTGGTTAACATCGACGGCAACGCCAACCGCGTCTCCGCCATCGCCCAGGGGCCCCGGAAGGTGATCTTCATCGTGGGCATGAACAAGGTCTGCCCGGACACGGACAGCGCCATGAAGCGCGCCCGGAATGTGGCCGCCACGGCCAACGCCCAGCGCTTCGGCCTCTCCACCCCCTGCGCGAAGACCGGCAAGTGCTGCGACTGCAAGTCCATGGATACCATCTGCTGCCAGTTCCTCATCACCCGCTTCTCCCGCCACGCCGGGCGCATCCATGTGATCCTGGTGGGGGAGAACCTGGGGTTCTGACGCGGTTTTACAGATTATTCACACACGCGCCGGCCCGCTGCCGGTATAATGAAGCCGGGGCGGTCTCCCGTCCCGCATTTTTGTGTCTGCCGGAGGGACCATGATCGAGCTGCGGAAGGTCACCAAACGCTACGGCCGAACGGAGGCCCTGACAAACGTCTCCCTGAAGGCGCCGGATGGCTGCATTCTGGGGCTTTTGGGCGTGAACGGCGCGGGCAAGACCACCATGCTCAACCTGATGACCGGCTACCTCCCGCCCACCCGGGGCGAGGTGCTGGTGGACGGTACCGACATGCTGGCCAACCCGCGCTTCTGCAAGCGGCGCATCGGCTACCTCCCGGAACACCCCCCGCTGTACGATGAGATGACCGTCACCGCCTACCTGACCTTCGTATCCCGGCTGCGGGAGGTGAAGGCCGACGCCATTCCGGCCCATGTGCGGGAAATCCTGATGCTCTGCGGGCTGACGGAGGTGGCGGGCCGCCCCCTGGGTAAGCTGTCGAAAGGCTTCCGCCAGCGGGCCGGCATCGCCCAGGCCCTCTGCGGCGATCCCTCCACCCTGATCCTCGATGAACCCACCGTGGGCCTGGATCCCCGCCAGGTGGTGGAGGTGAGGAGCCTCATCTCGAACCTGGGTCAGACCCATACCGTGATCTTTTCCACCCACCTGCTGGCGGAGGTGGAGCAGCTGTGCACCCACGCCGCCATCCTTCACGACGGCCGCCTGGTGTGGGAGGACAGCCTGCGGGAGGAGGAGCCGACGGATCGCGTCAGCCTGCGGGTGACGGTGGCGGGCCGGGAGACCGATGTCACCCGGGCCTTGCGGGATGCCCCGGGCTTCCGGACCCTCAAACCCCAGCCCAGCCCCGGCCCGGGCCTCACCGAGTGCACCCTGGTGCTGGACGCCCCCGCAGGGGAGGACCGGCCCCAGGAACGGCTCTTCCGGCTGCTGGCCGCCCGGGATCTGCCGTTGATCCGCATGGATCTGGAGCGCACCAGCCTGGAGGAGACATTCCTCCGGGTGACACAGCGGGAGGTGGGACGCGGATGACGGCTGTCTGGCGCAAGGAGCTGCAGGCATATTTCTTCACGCCCATCGCCTACGTGTTCACGGGCGTGTTCCTGTGGCTCGCTTCCATCTTCTTTTATCTGCTGATCCTGGCCCAGCGGTCCTCGGACCTGCTGACATTCTTGCGGTACATGAGTTACCTGTGGATGCTGCTGTCGCCGGTGCTCACCATGCGGCTCCTGGCGGAGGAGCGGCAGAAGCGCACCGACCAGCTGCTGATGACCAGCCCCGTGTCCCTGACCGGCGTGGTGCTGGGGAAGTACCTGGCGGCGGTGACGGTGCTGCTGGCCACGGTGCTGCTGACGGGGGCCTATGTGGCGGTGGTGGCGATCTACGGCGCGGTGTATCCCGGGGAGCTGCTGACGGGCTATCTGGGCTTCATCCTCCAGGGCTGCGCTTTCGTGGCCATCGACCTGCTGGTGTCCGGCCTGGTCCGCAGCCCCATCATCGCGGCCACGGCGGCCTTCGGCGTGAATTTTGCTCTTTGGATGATGGATCTGGTGACGGCCTTCACCCCGGATTGGCTCAGCGGCGTGCTGCGCTTTGTGAGCCTGTACTCCCGCAACGAGCCCTTCCTGATGGGGCAGCTGTCCTGGGCGGGGATCTTCTATGACCTCAGCGTCATCGCCGCCGCCCTGACGGTCACCGTGTGGGCGCTGGACCGGCGCCGCCGGTCGTGAGGAGGTGCGCCGTGAAAAAGCTGCGAATCCCGAAGCGCTGGCGCTATGGCACCGCGGCGGCGATCCTGCTGGCCGTGACCCTCTGGGTGCTGCTGGGGGTCAATCTGCTGGTCACCCGGATGGAGGAGAAGCACGGCTGGCGGACGGACATGAGCTGGAATTCCCTCACCTCCTACGGCGAGGACACCGGCAAGGTGCTGGACAGCCTCACCGTGCCGGTGCACGTCTACGCCGTGTACCAGGAGGACGCCTACCTGCTGGCCCTGCTGGACCGCTACGCCGCCAACTGCCCCAACTTCACCTGGGAGAAGACGGACCTGGCCCTGAATCCGGGGCTGGTCTCCCGCTTCCGGGCGGCCACGCCGGACGCATCCATCAGCGCGGACAGCCTGGTGTTCTACTGCGAGGCCACCGGCCGCTACAAGGCGGTGCCCTACGCCCAGATGCTGCGCTACACCATCGATGACGAGGGGAACGTGGTCTATGAGGGCCTGCAGTACGAGCGGATCCTCTCCTCCGCCATCACCTATGTGGCCGCGGCGGAGATCCCCCGGGTCATGATCCTGCAGGGCCACGGAGAGCTGGACGCCGACATGACGGTCCTGCTGGCAAACCTGCTGGACAGCGCCTTCTACGACGTCTACTACTTCACCCTCAACGCCCGGGAGATCACCCTGGAGCCGGAGGACCTGCTGCTGATCCTCTCCCCGGAGCGGGACCTGTCCGACACGGAACTGAAGCAGATCCAGGACTTTGCCGAGGCCGGGGGCAGCCTGCTGATGACCTGCGACTTCTCCGACCCGGTGGAGCAGATGCCCAATTGGGCGGCTCTCCTGCGGGACTACGGCTTCCTGCCGGAGGCCACCGGCACCGTGGTCTACGCCGCGGCGGACGAGCCCGCCACGTACTACGACCAGTACCGCTACATGCTCCTGCCGGCCCTGCAGTACACCAAGGCCACCTACACCCTGGTGGAGAACAAGACCGCCACGCTGCTGTTTCCCGCCGCCCGGGGCTTTGCCGTTCCCGAGGACGCGGACGCCTACCGTTCCACCGACGTGCTGCTGTCCTCCTCCTCGGCCGCGGTGCTGACGGGGATGAGCGCCAGCCTGACCTCCTCCGGGACACCCGTGGAGGGCAGCGGCGGCCCCTACGCCCTGGGCCTGCTGACGGAACGGATCACCGGCCGGGCAGAGCTCTCGAAGGCCGTGGTGCTGGGCTCCTCCGCCGTGCTGACGGAGGAGTGGATCTGGGCGAGGACGGACACCGAAGCCTTCCTCTACAGCCTCGTGAACTGGCTGCGGCCCGCCTCCGGCAATCTGATGATCGGGGCCCGCTCCGCTGTCCGCCCCCAGCTGACGGTGGGCACCCTGGGGCTCGGGACCCTGGTGATCATCATCCTGCCCGCGCTGGTGCTGGCCGCGGCGCTGCTGGTCCTGGGGTACCGGCGGAAACTGTGACTTTTCGGGCATGACAAAGGCCGTCCCGGCGCGGGGCGGCCTTTGCGCTACTTGGTTTTGAAAGGAATTGTCCAATGCTACTGGACAATTTTACTGCTTTGGGGAAAATTGTCCAGTAGCGGACACGGATACCCCCTGTCTACCGCTTCTCCCCCAGCGCCGCCAGACGGCGGAAGCTCATGGGCCAGAACATGGCACCGGCCAGGACGGCCGCGAAGTTGGCCACGCAGTAGCTGGCGTTGTTGTCGCCGCAGAGCTTGCGGATGGCGGTCTGGACCCCCAGCAGCAGGATCCCGCCGCCGGCGATCTTGATCAGCTGCACCCACCACACGGCCTTCGTATCGAAGTGCAGGAAGGCTTCGTCATACTCCCAGGCGATCCAGACGGCCGCGTTGGCGCCCACCAGCTGCCAGATGTTCTTGAAGCCGTTGGCCAGGTTGCTTTGGTCCTCGGCGTTCAGCTGTGTCAGGTTTCCTGCGGCCAGGTAGGTCCAGGCCAGGCAGACCAGGCTGATCAGCATGCTGATGAAGAGGGCCGTACGGATCTTCTGCCTGATTCCGGCCCGGAACAGGGGCAGGAAGATCAGCAGCATCACCAGGGACAGCAGGATCCCGCCCAGGATATCCGCCGGGGTGTGAACCCCCAGATACATCCGGGAAAAGGGGACCAGCAGGGCCAGAACGACGCAGATGATCCGGAGCCATTTCTGCTTGAACCAGACCGCCACCGTGCCATAGGTGGCCATCGCGTTGCCGGTGTGGCCGCTGGGGAAGGACCAGTCGTCCGCGTGATGCGCGGCGGCGCTGCCCACCGCGATGTCTTCGTACCCTTTGAAATTCCAGGGGCGTTTCACGTGAAAGAAGACTTTGGCCGCGATGCCGACGGAGCAGCTGGACAGGCCCGTCGTCATGGTGTACAGGCCGGCGGTCTTGCTGACGCACCAGTAGAGCACCAGGGCGATGGCCACCAGGATCTTTTCATCCCCCAGGAAGGTCAGCAAAGCGAAAATCTTGTCGGCGAAGGGGGTGCGGATGCTCTCCAGCGTCCGGAGGAAAGGGATCGTCGCTTCCGCGAGATGTTCCATGGATCTTTCCTCCCGTCAGCGCTTCGCCTGCTTGGCGAAGGTGTCCCGCAGGCCCACCGTCCGGTTGAACACCGGCAGCGCGTCGGTGGAGTCCGGGTCCTTGCAGAAGTAGCCGGTGCGGAGGAACTGCCAGGTGGAGCCCACGGGGGCCTCCAGCACCAGCGGTTCCGCCCAGCCCCGCATGACCTTCAGGCTGTCGGGGTTCAGGCGGCTGATGAAGTCCTTCTTGGCGGGGGCGGCGTTCTCCTCGCCCTCGGCGGTCTCGTCCTCCGCCTCGATGCCCTCCTCGTCCGCCAGCAGGGGCTCGTAGAGGCGGGCCTCGATGGCCACGGCGTCCGCGGCGCTGACCCAGTGCAGGGTCTTGCCCTTGATCTTCCGGTCCGCGCCGGGGGTGCCGCTCTCCGTGTCAAAGTCCACGGTGCACAGGACGGCGGTGATGTTCCCCTCCGCGTCCTTCTCGCAGCCGTCGCAGCGGACGATATACGCGCCCTTCAGCCGGACCTCGTTGCCCGGGAACATGCGCTGATACTTCTTGATGGGCTCCTCCATGAAGTCCTCCCGCTCGATCCAGAGCTCCCGGCCGAAGGTCGCCTCGTGGGTGCCCATCTCCGGGTGATCCGGGTGGTTCTCCATGGTCAGGGTCTTCGTCTCGCCCTCCGGCCAGTTGGTGAGGATCACCTTCAGGGGGTCCAGCACCGCCATGGCCCGGGGGGACTTCTCGCCCAGGTCGTCCCGGACGCAGCTCTCCAGCAGGGCGAAATCCACCACGGAGTCCGCCTTGCTCATGCCGATGCGGTCCACGAAGTCCCGGATGGCCGCGCCGGTGTAGCCCCGGCGGCGCAGGGCCGACAGGGTGGGCATCCGCGGGTCGTCCCAGCCGGCCACGTAGCCGCCTTCCACCAGCTGCCGCAGGTAGCGCTTGCTCATGACGGTGCGGGTCATGTTCAGCCGGGCGAACTCGATCTGCCGGGGCCGGGCGGGCAGCATGTTGGCGGCGTGCTCCACCACCCAGTCGTACAGGGGCCGGTGGATCTCATACTCCAGGGAGCACAGGGAATGGGTGATCCCCTCCAGGGCGTCGCCGATGGGGTGGGAGAAGTCGTACATGGGATAGATGCACCACTTGTTCCCGGTGCGCCAGTGCTCCTTGTACAGGATGCGGTACATGGCCGGGTCCCGCATCACCAGGTTGGGGGAGGCCATGTCGATCTTCATCCGCAGGGTCTTCGAGCCCTCCGGGAACTCGCCGGCCTTCATGCGGCGGAACAGGTCGAGACTCTCCTCCGCCGGGCGGTCCCGCCAGGGGCTGTTTTTGCCGGGCTCCGTCAGGGTGCCGCGGTAGGCCCGCATCTCCTCCTTGGAGAGCTCGTCCACATAGGCCAGGCCCCGGCGGATCCAGTCCTCCGCGATCTCGTAGCAGGCGTCATAGTAGTCCGAGGCGTAGAAAAGGCCGCCGGTCCAGTCGAAGCCCAGCCAGTGGATGTCCTTCTCGATGTTCCGGACGAACTCCATGTCCTCCTTGGCGGGGTTGGTGTCGTCAAAGCGCAGGTTGCACTTGCCGCCGAACTTCTCCGCCGTCAGGAAGTCCATGATCAGGGCCTTGCAGTGGCCGATGTGCATGTAGCCGTTGGGCTCGGGCGGGAAGCGGGTGTGCACCTCCGCGTACCGTCCCTCCGCCAGATCCTCCCGGATGGCGTCCCAGATGAAATTGCTGCGTTCCGTCTCCGACATTGCTCATTCTCCCTTTCTCGGGCTTTTTTCTTCTTTGTTCCCGCTGCGCTGATCTCTGTCCGGAATGCTGAGTGGAACAGGGGGATTCTGCACCTGCGGGCGCGGCCAGGGCTTTCCGGTCGCCCTGGACCTTCGGGTTCCACACCGTTGGTTGATTTGTAATATGATTCCTGTTTGTGAGTGCCAAGTGCACAAGAAGGGATTCCGCGCCTGCGGGCGCGGCCAGGGCTTGACCATCGCCCTGGACCTTCGGGTTTCGGTTGGTTGATTTGTAAAGCTGGCCTGAGCGTTGTCTATTTCAGCGGTCCACGATCTCCCGGGCCTCCACCCGGGTGATTTTCCACTGCCGGTTGATGTCCAGCTGGAGGGTTACCTCGTAGCGGGTGCTCTGCCAGGTGGGCACGCCGCTGCCGCCGCGCTTTCCCCGGCCGTCGATCTTGGGGATCCGCTCGGTGATCATCACCGTTTTGGCCGTGTCCCAGGGCCAGAACCAGACAAAATCCATGTCGATGCGGTGGTCGAGGCCCACCACGTCGAAGGCCTGGTACGCGGAGGACGCCGCCTCCGCCACGGTGCCGTGGATCCCGTCTGACTCCATATAGTTGGGGGTGATGTACAGGCGGAAGGCGTCCACGTCCTCCATGCCCATGATGACCTGGGCCCGCTTGGCCATGCCGTCCTTGAGGATCACCCGGATGTTGGCCGTGTTCATGGCGTCGTAGAAGACCACCACGCAAAGGCTCAGGATCAGCGCCAGCAGCAGGAGCCTGGACGAAAACCAGCCCATGAGTCTCCGCACATACTTCATACCGGCTGCCTCCTCTCTCCTTTGCTGAACGAACGTCGGGCCCGGATTCTTCCCGTTTTCTTCGACAGACGGCGGGCCTGGCTTCTCTCTGTCTTACAGGGCGGCGACTTCCTCCGCCACCTGTTTTTCCGTGGCGGCCATGGCGTCCAGGGTCTTCCGCAGCAGGGTGTCCAGCTCCCAGCCCAGCAGTTCCGCGCCCCGGCGGATCACCTCCCGGGAGCAGCCCGCCGCGAACTTCTTGTCCTTGAACTTCTTCTTCAGGCTGGACAGCTCCATGTCCGTGCAGCTCTTTGAAGGCCGCATCAGGGCCGCGGCGCCGATGAGACCGGTGAGCTCGTCCGAGGCGAAGAGGATCTTCTCCATCTGGTGCTCCGGCTTCAGGTCGCTGCAGATGCCCCAGCCGTGGCAGCACACCGCGCGGATCAGCTCCGGGGTGGCGCCGGCCTCCTCCAGCAGGGGAACGCAGGCGGTGCAGTGCTGCTCCGGCCACTGCTCGAAGTCGATGTCGTGCAGCAGGCCCACCGTGGCCCAGAAGTCCGCCTCCGCGCCGAAGCCCTCCGTCTCCGCGAACCGCCGCATCACCGCTTCCACGGTGAAGGCGTGCTGCAGATGGAAGGGCTCACGATTGTACTTCCGCAGGGCGGCCAGGGCTTCCTCTCTCGTCATGCCGGCTTCCATGTCTCTCGCCTCCCTTGCCGCGTCTTTCCCCGGCGCGGCGTGCCCCCATTATAACCCGGAAACACGTCTTGCGCAAGCCGTTCTCCCGGAGCGCGGAAAAAAAGCCCGGGGCGTCCGGCGCCCGGGATGACATTTGGGCGCTCCCGGGGATGCTTTTGGGCAAAATCCCTTGTGCGGCGGGCCTTCGCGTGATACGCTGGGGCTGACAAAAGGACATCCGATCAAGCCGAAAGGAGGGCACTGTCATGATGATCCGCCGCATTTTCCGTCGTTCGCTCCGTCCGTCCCTGCTCAGAAGAATCCTCTTCCGGCGGATGCACCGCCGCGCCTTCCGTTTCTGGCTTCTGGCCCTTCCGGTGCTGATGCTGGCGCTGGCCGTTCCCGCCGCCGTTCGGGCGGACGCCAGCGGCGAGGGCGCTGCCCCGGATCACGGCTCGGCGGATTACCGCGTGATCCTCAGCGGATCTTCCGTCAACCTTCGCCGGGCAAAGGATCTGGTGATAGAGTGCGCGAAAGAGGCGAAGTACTCCGCGCTTTCCTGCTCCTTCGGGGGGAGGAACGCGAAAGGGGTCTACAACGTGTTGCACGTTTCGATTCGCATTTCTCCCAGCCGGGTCGGCACCCTGATCGCGGCGCTTCGGGAGAAGGGGTTTGAGTGCACGGTTTCAAGGGAAATCGAGAAGAGCGGGTCTTCGAATCCCGAAAACGTCACAGTCACCGTACGTTATGAAGACAATCACGTCGTTAACGAAAACGCCAACCGCAATCCCTCCGGCATCGCTTACAGCGGAACCGCCGGCACCCGCACCACCACGACCCGTCCCACCAGCAGCTGGCGTTCCTCCCGCCGCGGAGGCGCCGGCGGGGGCGCCGGATCTGCGGTGGGCGGCGCAGCCAAGGGGCTCCTCGCCAAAAGGAAGGCCCGCAGGGAGGAGAAGAGAAAGAGCGCCATCTCCAGATAAACCCAAATCGGAAAAACCCGACGGATCATCCGATCCGCCGGGTCTTTCGGTTTGGGTTGGCGGAAGCGCGCGAAATTGACATAGGGGAAGGATTATGCTATCCTGTCGGCGGATCGAATACGAGAAAAGAGGGCGGTTTCTTTGCCTGTCTACCGGGATCTGTTCAGCCGCGGCGCGGACTATCAGCAGTTTGAGACCCTGAAGCGCAACCGGGAAAAGCGCGCGAGGCAGCAGCTGTTTTTCCTGGAGGGCGTGCACCCCGTGGAGCAGGCGATTGCCGCAGGCTATTCCTTCCATGCCATCGGCTGCGACGCGGAGGCGCGGCTGTCCGGCTGGGCACAGGACATGATCCGCAGGGCCGATCCGGACATCGTGTACCGCATGGCCCACACCCTGCGGGAGGAGCTCTCCGACCGGGAGAACCCCTGCGAGCTGGTGTGCCTCGTCCGGATGCGGCCGGAGCTCCGGGCCATCGACGCCCCGGACGCGCTGTACACCGTGTTCGACCGGCCCATCACCCCCGGCAACCTGGGCACGGTGATCCGCTCCGCCGACGCCTTCGGCTCGCGCTGCGTCCTCACCACCGGCCACAGCGCCGACCTGTACGATCCCCAGTGCGTCCGGGCCAGCATCGGCACGCTGTTCCACGTGCCCCACGCGGCGCTGGCCTCCTGCGAGGAGGCCATGGCCTTCTTCGACCGCCTGCCCGTGCGCCCGCTGATCGTCGGCACCAGCGCCCACGGCACGGCGCTGATCGACGAGGTGGACCTGACGGGTCCCGTGGCGCTGGTGGTGGGCAACGAGACCTTCGGCCTCTCGAAGGCCTGGAAGGAGCGCTGCGACGTGCTGGCGAAGATCCCCATTTATGGCGCGGCGTCCTCCCTCAACGTGGGCTGCGCCGCCACCGCCTGCCTCTATGAAATCGCCCGCCAGCGGCGGGCGATGGGTCACATGGCGTAGTCCCCGCCGTCCACGATCGTGGTCGTGGGCGGGGTGGTCTGGGGAATGACGGGCGTGCGGAGGCGGAGCTCACCGGAGATCAGCATCAGCACAACGCACAGGATGATACCGGCCGCCCCGGCGGAAAGACCCGCGATGCAGAAGGGGCGGTTCGGTTTTTTGTACCGCAGGTTTATCGCGCCGAAGATCACGGCGATCACGCCGCAGACCAGCCCGGGATAGGCCGTATCCAGCACGAAGATCAGCTCCAGCAGCCCCAGCAGCAGGGAGCACGCGCCCAGGATCATGGACGCGATGACCGCGCCGCGGAGCTTCGGGGGCGCCTTCGCCGCGGCGGGGGCTTCTTTTTCGGCGTACTCCGGGGTGGGCGTTTCGGCGATCTCTTTCACGACGGGTCCGGCGGCGGGCTCTTTTTCTTCGTCCGCCATTTTGGCCAGGGACCTCAGCACCGGCACGGCCGCGACTCCGGCGGGCATTGACACCCGTTCAAACCCCCGGACCTTTGCGCCGCAGAAACGGCAGAAGGCCGCGTCGTCCTCGATTTTCTTTCCGCAGGTTCCGCAAAACATGGTATCCCTTCTCTCTGTTGGTCAGCGGACCGGCTGGTCGTAGAGCTTGTCCGTCAGCCAGTGCTTTCCGTCCGTGGTCAGCACGACGCCGTAGATCCGCGTGTTGATGCTGGGCACGTCCTCCTGCTTGAGGTAGGCCTGCCCCTTCCAGTCCCGTTCCTTGTTGGTGATGATGCACAGCTGGGGCACGATCCGGTTGTGGAAGTCGGTCTCCAGCGGGGCCTTTCCGTGGTGGGGGTACCGCAGGATGTCCGCGGTGAGCTCGCCCACGGTCACGCTGTCCGCCAGGTACCGCATCCCTGCCTTTTCGATGTCGGCGGCGAAGTACATGGTGCGGTCCCCGTAGCGCATCAGCAGCTGGGCGGACCGGTCGTTGCACTCAAAGGTCTCCGGGCAGCGCAGGTAGACGGTGAGGGTGGCCTTGCCCACCGTGATCACGTCCCCGTCCCCGTACTGCCGGACGGGGATCTCGTTGTTGGCGGCCCGGTCCAGCAGCCATTTCATGCGCTGGTTGTAGTCCGCCGGGAAGCACACCAGCAGCTGGCCGACGCTGACCTCCTGGCACAGCCGCTCGAAGCCGTTGACGTGGTCGTGGTGCGGGTGGGTGATGAGCACCGTGTCGATGTGGGTGACGCCCACGCGCTTCAGCATGTTGATCAGGGCCTCGGCGAACTCGGTGGAGGCGCAGTCGATGAGCAGCGACTCGCCGCCGCAGAGGATCAGCTGGGCGTCGCAGTCCCGGATGGGCGGGAAGATCACCTGCAGCAGCTCCGCGTCCGGGTCGAAGGCGAAGTCCGCCCACCGCTCCGGCTCATTGAAGCGGTCGATGATCACCGGGAGAGCCGGCATGGGCGTGGCGGTGGGCTCCGGGGCGGCCGTGGGCTCGGGGGAGGGCTGCGCCTCCGCGGGGACGGCCTCCAGGCTCTCGGCCTCCGGGGCGGGTCCCGGGGTCGTCTCCGGCGAATAGGCCGGGTCGGGGACCGGGGTGTCCTCCGGCACCGAGACCACGTCCACAATGCGCACGCCGCCGCCCCGGACCGCGCCGGGAGCCTCCGCCCGAGTGCAGGAAATCGCCGCCAGCAGCACCGCCAGCAGGATCAGCACCGGCTTTTTCCTATATAAATGGCGCTTGCTCATGGATTCCGAAAATTTTCCTTTCCCCGGTGCAACTTTATTGTTGACTTCAGGCATTCCTTGTGGTACAATAAAAAATTGCATCAGTATCTTTACTGGTGTGGGTTTTTTCCGCCTTGTAATTGTAGCATAACAGACGAAAATTGCAAGGGGAAATTGCAAGAGTCCCCCCGGGACGACAGGATGAAGGGGTGATGGCTGCCTATGGTGCATGAGGTGCAGATGGGGAAGCTTCGCAAGCGCATGAGCTTCTCCCGCATTGACGAGGTCCTGGAAATGCCGGACCTGATCGAGGTTCAGAAGAATTCGTACCAGCGATTCCTGGATGTGGATCTCCGGGAAGTGCTGGCGGATGTGTCCCCGATCGTGGACTACAACGGCAATCTGGAACTCGAGTTTGTGGATTACACGCTGGAAGAGCCGAAGAATCCGGTGACCCGCTGCCGTGAGCGCGACATGACCTATGCCGCGCCGCTGAAGGTGTTTGTCCGGCTGACCAACCACGAGACGGGCGAGATCAAGGAAGGCGACGTGTTCATGGGCGAGTTCCCGCTCATGACGGACCACGGCACCTTCGTGATCAACGGCGCGGAGCGCGTCATCGTCTCGCAGCTGGTCCGTTCCCCCGGCGCTTATTTCTCCGAGTCCATCGACAAGTCCGGCCGGCACCTCTTCTCCAGCCAGGTCATCCCCAACCGCGGCGCCTGGATCGAGTTCGAGACCGACTCCAACGAGGTGCTGTGGGTCCGCATCGACCGCAACCGCAAGATGCCGATCACGATCCTGCTGCGGGCGGTGGGCTACGGCACGGACAACCAGATCATCGACCTGCTGGGCCACGACGAGCGCCTCGCCATGACCCTGCAGAAAGACGATTCCATCACCAGCCGTGAGGAAGCCCTCATCGAGATCTACAAGAAGCAGAAGCCCGGCGAGCCCGCCTCCCTGGAGAGCTCCACGAAGCTTTTCGATTCCTATTTCTATGACACCAAGCGCTATGACCTGATGCGGGTCGGGCGCTACAAGTTCAACAAGAAGCTGGGCCTCAGCGCCCGGATCGCGGGCCGCGTCGCCGCCGAGGACGTCGTCAGCCCCCTGACCGGCGAGGTCATGGCCGCCGCCGGCGAGACCATCTCCCTCGAAAAGGCCCGGGCCATCCAGAACGAGGGCATCAACGCTGTCATGGTTTCCGTGGACGGCGAGGCCCACAAGGTGGTCGGCAACTATTTCGCCGACGCCCGGGGCTATCTGCCCTTTGATCCCGCGGAAGTGGGCATCAACGAGTTCGTGCACCTGCCCACCCTGCGGCAGGTCATGGCGGAGTCCACCGAGGAGACCCTGCGGGAGAACCTGCGGGCCAACCTGGGCCAGCTGGTGCCCAAGCACATCATCCCCGACGACATGGTGGCCGCCGTGTCCTACCTGCTGGGCCTGCCCTACGGCATCGGCGTGTGCGACGACATCGACCACCTGGGCAACCGCCGTCTGCGCTCCGTGGGCGAGCTGCTGCAGAACCAGATCCGCATCGGCATGAGCCGCCTGGAGCGCGTGGTGCGCGAGCGCATGGCCATCCAGGACGCCGGCGACGTGCGCCCCGGCGATCTGATCAACATCCGGCCCGTGTCCGCGGCCATCAAGGAGTTCTTCGGCTCCTCCCAGCTGAGCCAGTTCATGGACCAGCCCAACCCGCTGGCGGAACTGACCCACAAGCGCCGCCTCTCCGCCCTGGGCCCCGGCGGCCTGAACCGCGACCGCGCCTCCTTCGAGGTCCGCGACGTGCACTACAGCCACTATGCCCGCATCTGCCCCATCGAGACTCCCGAAGGTCCCAACATCGGCCTGATCGGTTCGCTGGCCAGCTATGCCCGCATCAACCAGTACGGCTTCATCGAGGCCCCCTACCGCCGGGTGGATCCGGTGACCCATCACGTCACCAACGAGATCGTGTACATGACCGCCGACGAGGAGGACCTGTACCAGATCGGCACCGCCCACGAGCCCCTGGGGGAGAACAACGAGTTCCTCCACGACAAGATCCAGGTCCGCTCCAAGACGGAATACATCGAAGTGCCGCCGGCCCAGGTGGACTTCATCGACGTCAGCCCCCGCCAGGTGGTGTCCGTGGCCACGGCCATGGTGCCCTTCCTGGAGAACGACGACGCCACCCGCGCCCTGATGGGCTCCAACATGCAGCGCCAGGCTGTGCCGCTGCTGGTGCCCGAAGGCCCCATCGTGGGCACCGGCATGGAGTTCCGCGCCGGCCACGACTCCGGCGTCTGCCTCCTGGCCCGTGAAGACGGCGTGGTGGAGAAGGTGGACGGCAACCATGTGGTGATCCGGGACGAGCTGGGCGAGCGCCACGAATACCGCCTGGAGAAGTTCGCCCGGTCCAACCAGGGCACCTGTATCAACCAGCGCCCCGTGGTCAGCGCCGGCCAGAAGATCAGCGCCGGCGATCTGCTGGCGGACGGCCCCTCCACCGAGAAGGGCGAGATCGGCCTGGGCCGCAACGCCCTCATCGGCTTCATGACCTGGGAGGGCTACAACTATGAGGACGCCGTCCTGCTGAACGAGAAGCTCGTCAAGTGGGACATCTACACCTCCATTCACATCGAGAGCCAGGAGAGCCAGGCCCGCGAGACGAAGCAGGGCCCCGAGGAGATCACCCGGGACATCCCCAACACCTCCGAGGACCAGCTGAAGGACCTGGACGAGAACGGCATCATCCGCATCGGCGCGGAAGTCCACACCGGCGACATCCTGGTGGGCAAGACCACCCCCAAGGGCGAGACCGACCTCACCGCGGAGGACCGCCTGCTGCGGGCCATCTTCGGCGAGAAGAGCCGCGAAGTCCGCGACACCTCCCTCCGTGTGCCCCACGGCGAGGGCGGCATCGTGGTGGACGTGAAGATCTTCACCCGGGAGAACAAGGACGAGCTGGCGCCGGGCGTCAACAAGATGGTCCGGGTCTACATCGCCCAGAAGCGCAAGATCCAGGTAGGCGACAAGATGGCCGGCCGCCACGGTAACAAGGGCGTCGTGTCCCGGGTCCTCCGGGAAGAGGACATGCCCTTCCTGCCCGACGGCACCCCGCTGGACATCGTGCTGAACCCCATGGGCGTGCCCTCCCGTATGAACCTGGGCCAGGTGCTGGAAGTGCACCTCGGCATGGCGGCCCGGGCCCTGGGCTGGCACATCGCCACCCCGGTGTTCGACGGCGCCACCTACGGCGAGATCGAGGAGTGCATCGACAAGGCCGCGGAGACGGAATGGGGCAAGAAGATCGGCATCAACCGCACCGGCAAGTTCACGGTGTATGACGGCCGCACCGGCGATGCCTTCGAGCACCCGGTCACCGTGGGCATCATGTACTTCCTGAAACTGCACCACCTGGTGGACGACAAGATGCACGCGCGGTCCACCGGCCCCTACTCCCTGGTGACGCAGCAGCCCCTGGGCGGCAAAGCCCAGTTCGGCGGCCAGCGCTTCGGCGAGATGGAGGTCTGGGCCCTGGAAGCCTACGGCGCTGCCAACACCCTGCAGGAGATCCTGACCTTCAAGAGCGACGACACCGTGGGCCGCGTCAAGACCTACGAGGCCATCGTCAAGGGCCAGAACATCCCCACCCCCGGCGTGCCGGAGAGCTTCAAGGTGCTGATCAAGGAACTGCAGGCCCTGTGCCTGGACGTGAAGGTCCTGGACGCGGACAAGAACGTGGTGGAGATCCCCGAGCTGGATCCCGAAGACACCGTCCGCCCCGAGCAGACCACCCTGCGGGAAGAAATCTCGGCCCCCGAGGACGAATATGTGCCTGAGGCCGAGCCCGCCAGCATCGAGGAGTACGAGGACCTGGAGGACACCGAGTTCACCGAGGACGACTTCGCCCTGGACGACATGGACGAGGATCCCCTGGGCGATATGTCCTTCGACCTGGACGACCTCGGCGGAGACCTGGACCTGTAACCGTTACCGCGCAAAGCAGGGCTTCCCCTGCATGTTGAAGGGAGCGTGAACCCTTTTGTTTGAACTCACCAACCTGGATTCCATCCAGATCGGCATGGCCTCCCCGGAGCAGATCCGCGCCTGGTCCCACGGCGAGGTGACCAAGCCCGAGACCATCAACTATCGCACCCTCCGCCCGGAACGGGACGGCCTCTACTGCGAGCGCATCTTCGGACCCACCAAGGACTGGGAGTGCGCCTGCGGCAAATTCAAGCGCATCAAGTACCGCAACAAGGACGTGGTCTGCGACAAGTGCGGCGTGCAGGTGACCAAAGCCAAGGTCCGCCGTGAGCGCATGGGCCACATCGACCTGGCCACCCCGGTCAGCCACATCTGGTATTTCAAGGGCATCCCCAGCCGGATGGGCATCCTGCTGGACATCAGCCCCCGGGTGCTGGAGAAGGTCCTGTACTTTGTCAACTTTATCGTGCTGGATCCCGGCAGCGAGGAGACCGGCCTTCACCGGCTGGACCTCATCGACGACCAGAAGTACCATGAGGTGGAAAACCGCTGCGGCCGCGGCTCTTTCGTGGCCAAGATGGGCGCCGACGCCGTGCTGATGCTCCTGCAGGAGCTGGACCTGGACACCCTGAGCGAGCAGCTGAAGGCCGAGATCGCCAAGATCGACGCCGCCCGCGCCGGCCAGATCCGGGAGACCGAGAGCCAGAAGCGCACCCGCGCCGTCAAGCGCCTGGAAGTGGTGGAATCCTTCCGCACCAGCGGCAACAAGCCCGAGTGGATGATCCTCACCACCCTGCCGGTGATCCCGCCGGATCTGCGCCCCATGGTGCCCCTGGAAGGCGGCCGCTTCGCCACCTCCGACCTGAATGACCTGTACCGCCGGGTCATCAACCGCAACAACCGCCTGAAAAGGCTGCTGCAGCTGGGCGCGCCGGACATCATCGTCCGCAATGAGAAGCGCATGCTGCAGGAGAGCGTGGACGCCCTGATCGACAACGGCCGCCGCGGCCGTCCCGTCACGGGCCCCGGCAACCGGGCGCTGAAGTCCCTGAGCGATCTGCTCCGGGGCAAGCAGGGCCGTTTCCGCCAGAACCTGCTGGGCAAGCGCGTGGACTACTCCGGCCGTTCCGTTATTGTGGTCGGCCCGGAGCTGAAGCTCCACCAGTGCGGCCTGCCCAAGGAGATGGCCCTGGAGCTGTTCAAGCCCTTCGTCATGGAACGGCTCATCACCATGAAGAAGTCCCCCAACGTCAAGAGCGCCCGGAAGCGCGTGGACCGCGCCTCCAACGACATCTGGGACATCCTGGAGGAAGTCATCAAGGACCACCCGGTGCTGCTGAACCGCGCGCCCACCCTGCACCGCCTGGGCATTCAGGCCTTCGAGCCGGTGCTGGTGGAGGGCAAGGCCATCAAGCTGCACCCCCTGGCCTGCACCGCCTTCAACGCCGACTTTGACGGCGACCAGATGGCCGTGCACGTGCCCCTGTCCCTGGAGGCCCAGGCGGAGGCCCGCTTCCTGATGCTGGGCCACAACAACATCCTGAAGCCCCAGGACGGCAAGCCCGTCATCCAGCCCTCCCAGGACATGGTCATCGGCTGCTATTACCTGACCATTGTGGACCACAACGATCCCCACGGCGTCACCCGCACGGTGTACACCGAGGAGAACGGCGAGCAGGTGGCCAAAGAGGTGCCTGTCGTGCTGGACTGCAGCGGCCATCAGGTGGAAGACCTGAACACCGTGTGGCAGCGGGACAGCAAGGGCGAGATCGTCCACGAGAAGCAGACCGGCCACCCGGTGCTGATGATGGGCCGCGACGAAAGCCGCGCCCTCCGGGACAGCAAGGGCAGGCTGATGATTGTCCGGGACGGCGCCGACCTCTCTCCCGACGACCACAAGAAGGCCTACGTCACCGACGCCAACGGCAACAAGATGCTGGCCCCCAACTGCTTCTACCGCTACTACCGCTACATGCCCCGGGTCTTCCGGGACATGGCCGAGGCGGAAATGGCCTACGCCATGAAGCAGATCAGCCTGCAGACCCCCATCCGGGTCCGCATCGAGCGGGAGTTCAACGGCGAGACCGGCAGCCGCATCATCGACACCACCCTGGGCAAGCTGATCTTCAACGACGCCCTGCCCCAGAACATGGGCTTCAAGCCCCGCAACAGCCTCGACGACATGTTCGAGCTGGAGATCGACGATCTGGTGGGCAAGAAGAAGCTGGGCACCATCGTGGACATGTGCTTCAACAGCCAGGGCGAGCACCGGTGCGCCATCGTGCTGGACAAGATCAAGGCCCTGGGCTACAAGTACGCCACCGTATCCTCCACCACCGTGTCCGTGGCGGACATCCGGGTCCCCGCCGCCAAGGATGAGATGCTGGCCGCCGCCGACGAGCAGGTGCGCCGCATCAACAACTTCTACCGCCGCGGCCTGATGAGCGAGGACGAGCGCTATCGCAGCGTCATCGACATCTGGACCCACACCACCGAGGACCTGCGCGAGAAGATCCTCCCCAACCTGGAGGTCTTCAACCCCATCCGCATGATGACCGACTCCGGCGCCCGCGGCTCCGCGTCGCAGGTGTCCCAGCTGGCCGGCATGCGCGGCCTGATGGCGTCTCCCACCGGCAAGACCGTGGAGCTGCCCATCCGCGCCAACTTCCGCGAAGGCCTGAACGTGCTGGAGTTCTTCCTGTCCAGCCACGGCAGCCGCAAGGCCCTGTCCGACACCGCCCTGCGCACCGCCGACTCGGGTTACCTGACCCGCCGTCTGGTGGACGTCAGCCAGGAGGTCATCGTCCGGGAGGAAGACTGCTTCCTGGCCCGGGGCGAGAAGATCCGCGGCATCGTGGTGTCCGAGCTCATGAGCGGCCTGCAGAGCGTGGAATCCCTGGAGGACCGCCTCCGGGGCCGCACCGCCGCGGAGGACATCAAGGATCCCGCCACCGGCGAGGTGCTGGTGCCCACCAACGGCGACATCGACGCCAAGCTGGCCCGCCTCATCTCTTCCCGCGGCGTGAAGGAAGCCCGGGTGCGCTCGGTGCTGACCTGCCGCTGTGAGAACGGCGTCTGCGCCAAGTGCTACGGCATGAACATGGCCCACGGCGGCAAGGTGGACATCGGCGAGGCCGTCGGCGTCATCGCGGCCCAGGCCATCGGCGAGCCCGGCACCCAGCTGACCATGCGAAACTTCCACTCCGGCGGCGTGGCCGGCGTGGAGGACATCACCCAGGGTCTGCCCCGCGTCGAGGAGCTCTTCGAGGCCCGCAAGCCCAAGCATGAGGCCGTGCTGGCCGAGATCAGCGGCACCATGACGGTGAACGAGACCAAGAACAAGCGGATGCTGCAGATCGTCTCCGACACCAATCCCCAGGACACCCGCGCCTGCCAGATCTCCTACTCCGCGCGCCTGGCCGTCCCGGCCGGAAGCCACGTGGAAGCCGGCGACATCCTGGTGGACGGTGCCGTGAATCCCCACGACCTGATGCGCATTCTGGGCGTCAAGGCCGTGCAGGAGTATCTGCTGAAGGAAGTCCTCTCCGTGTACCGGTCCCAGGGCGTGGCCGTGGCCGACAAGCACATCGAGATCATCGTGCACCAGATGCTCCGCAAGGTCCGCATCGAGGACGCCGGTGACACCAGCCTGCTGCCGGGCTCCATGGTGGACATCTTCGCTTTCGAGACCGCCAACCGCGAGGTGGTGGAGTACAACCTGGCCCTGCCCGACACCGACGAGAACGGCGAGCCCAGCGTGCCCAAGCGCACCGCCACCGCCCGCCGTGTCCTCCTGGGCATCACCAAGGCCGCTCTGGCCACCGAGAGCTTCCTGTCCGCCGCCTCCTTCCAGGAGACCACCCGCGTGCTCACCGAGGCCGCCATCCGCGGCAAGGTGGACCCGCTGCTGGGCCTGAAGGAGAACGTGATCATCGGCAAGCTCATCCCGGCCGGCACCGGTCTCAAGCGCTACACCGACATCGAGGTGCGGGAGAGCGCGTTCTGACAAACCCCATCCGGGCGCCTGCTCAACAGCCGGCGTCCGGTTTTTTATCGGAGGTGGACCCCATGGACAACCTGATCCTCATCGGCATGCCCGGCAGCGGCAAGACCACCAACGGGATCTTCCTGGCCCGGGACCTGGGCCTGCGGTTCGTGGACACGGACCGGGAGATCATGCACCGCTATGGGAAAAAGCTGCCGGAGCTCACGGCCGAGGTGGGTACCGAGGGCTTCCGGGACCTGGAGGCGGACGCCATCGAGGCGCTGGACCTGCGGGGGTGCGTCATCGCCACCGGCGGCAGCGTGATCTACCGGGAGCGGGCCATGCGGCATCTCCGGGAGATGGGCACGGTGCTGTACCTGCGGATGAAGTACGAGACCCTGGCGGCACGGCTGAAGGATCTCAGCGCCCGGGGAGTCAGCTTCCAGGCGGGCCAGACCCTGCGGGACCTCTACGACGAGCGCTGCCCCCTCTACGAAAAGTATGCCCACGGCGTCCTGGACTGCGACGGCCTGAAGCCCCGGGAGGTGGTGGCGGGCCTGATCGCGCTGAAGGATTGCGGGAGATGAAAGGGAGAAAGCGATGAACATCGGCATCCGTCTTCACGACACCACCGGCAGCATGCTGGAGGAGCGGCTGGACCACGCAAAGGCACAGGGCTTCACCTGCGCCCACCTGGCCATGCAGAAGGCTGTGGCCGGCTTCAGCATGGCCGACGCGCCGTCCCTGCTGACCGACGAGCTGGCCGCCCGGGTCCGGGAGGCCTTCGCGTCCCGGGGCATGGGCTGCGCCGTGCTGGGCTGCTACCTGAACCTGGCCACCCCGGACGAGGAGCAGTACCGCCGGAACCTGGAGATCTACTTTGCCCACCTGCGCTTCGGCCGCCTCATCGGGGCCGTGGTGGTGGGCACGGAGACCGGCGCCCCCAACACCGGGTACAAGACCGAGCCCGCCTGCTGGACGGAGGAGGCGCTGGCTCTCTTCATCCGCCGGGCGGGGCCCGTGGTGCGCCGGGCGGAGGAGGAGGGCGTCTGCTTCGCCGTCGAGCCCGTCTGCCGCCACATCGTCCACACGCCGGAGCGGGCGGAGCGTGTGCTGGAGGCGCTGAACTCGGACCGACTGCGGATCATCCTGGACGCGGTGAACCTGCTGACCCCGGCCAATCACGGCCAGGCGGACGCCCTGATCGCGGAGAGCATCCGCCGCTTCGGGGACCGCATCGACGTGCTGCACATGAAGGATTACACGGTGGTTCCGGGAAAGCCGGACGTGGAGGCCTGCGCCTGCGGGACGGGCCTGATGGACTACACCCGCCTGTTGGCTTTCGCCAAAGAAAAAGCGGGCATCCCCATGACCCTGGAAAACACCCGCCCGGACAACGCGGAGGCGGCGCGGCTTCATCTGGAAAGCCTTCTCCGATGAACAGAACCGGCGCAACGCAAAAAGCAGCCCCATCGGACTGCTTTTTGTGTTGCATGGGAACCGCGGTCAATCCCTGCTCCGGCCCATGATGGCCAGGATGCGGATGAGCAGGTTGATGACGTCCAGGTAGATGTCGGCGGCGGAGGCGATGGCGTTGTTCAGGGTCTTGGGATACGCCTGGGCGCAGGCCCAGTCAAAGCCGATGTATCCGCAGAACAGGATGGCCACCACCCAGTTCGTCCAGGTCATGGAGGCGCCCATCAGGAGGCAGCCCACCACTTCCGCCACGATGCAGATCAGCAGCGAGGCGCCCAGGATCCGGCCGAGCCCCAGGAAGAATGCCGGGAACATCACCGCCAGCATCATCATGAACACCGTCACCACCGCGGTGATGGACAGGGCGGACAGGATAGACGCCGCATCGTAGACGCTCATGATGAGGGTGATGGAGAAACTCATCACCGCGGCCATCAGCAGGAAGCCCAGGAAGCGGACGCCCGTCGTCTTGGCCTTGCGGGTGATGATGGAGCCGATGATGCCGCCCGCCAGCACGGCAATCAGCATAACCCAGAGCAAGCTCGGATTCTTGCCCAAGAGTTCCAGGAGCACTAGCCCCTGTTTCGTGAGAAAATACACGGCGAAATTGAGCCCCAGGCCCAGCAGCACCATGAAGCCGATGACGGCGTTGTAGGCGCGCTGGTCCAGCTGCGTGCCTTCCACGGCCTGCAGCCGGGCTTTTTTGAATTCGGAATTTCCAACCACACTCATGCGGATCCCTCCTTGGTTTCTCTTGATTCGGTCACGCCATCAGGGCGTCGGCCAGGGCTTCCAGAGCCGGGAGATCAGTGGACTTGGGCGCGCCCTTCAGAGTCACCGCGGGCTCCAGCACCGTGATCTCCTTCATGCCGCCCAGCAGCTCCCGCATGACCTTGCCGGCCATGGGGGCCCAGGAGCCGTTCTCCATCAGGCCCACGGTGCGCTTCTGCCAGTTCTTGGCCTTCAGGTGGTGCAGGAAGTCCTCCATGAAGGGCATGAGGCCGGCGTTGTAGGTGGAGGCGCACAGGACGATCTTGCCGAACTGGAAGGCGCAGGCCAGGGCCTCCGCGATGTCCACCCGGGCCAGGTCCGCCAGCACCACGTCCGCGCAGCCCTTATTGTCCAGCATGTCCGCCAGGCGCTCGGCCGCGGCGGCGGTGTTGCCGTGCAGGGAGGCGTAGGCGATGAAGACGCCCTCGCTCTCCACGGCGTAGGTGGACCAGATGCCGTACTTCTCCAGGGCGTGGGCCAGGGCGTCGCCGCTGAGGTCCGGCCCGTGGAGAGGCAGCACTTCGGCGATCTCCAGCCCGGCAGCCTTCTTCAGCACCGCCTGGACCTGGGGGCCGTACTTGCCCACGATGTTCAGGTAGTAGCGGCGGGCCTCGGCGTCGTCCCACTCGGGGGCCTCGTCCCGGGCGCCGAACTGTCCGAAGGCGTCGGCGGCGAAGAGCAGCTTCTCGCTCTCCTCATAGCTCATCATGACCTCGGGCCAGTGCACCATGGGGGCGGTGATGAAGCGCAGGGTGTGACGGCCCAGAGGTAGGGTATCGCCCTCCTTCACCGTCAGCCGGGACACGCCCTCCAGGATGAAGTAGTTCTCCAGCAGCTGGAAGGTCTTGACATTGCCCACCACCGTGACGCCGGGGTAGCGGTCCAGGAACAGCTGCAGGGAGGAGGCGTGGTCGGGCTCCACGTGGGACACCACGATGTAGTCCGGCTGACGCCCCGCCAGGGCTTTCTCCAGCTCCGCCATGTAGACGGAACCCTGGCTGCGGTCCACGGTGTCCAGGACGCACACCTTGTCGTCGAGGATCACCCAGCTGTTGTAGCTCATGCCCGCGGGGACTTCGTACTGCCCCTCGAACAGGTCGATTTCATGGTCATTGACGCCGATATAGCGGATGCTTTCGCTTGGCATGGAATGGCCTCCTTCCGGTCCGGTCTTCTCTCTCATTATACCCCATGTGGGGCGGGTTGTACAGGGGGATTTGCGGCTTCGACGAAGCGGCGGAACAGGGCCTCGCTGACCGGGTCGGTCTCCCACAGGCGTTCCGGATGCCACTGCACCCCCCAGACAAAGCGCTTGCCCGGGTGCCAGACCGCCTCGATGACGCCGTCCGGCGCCGTCGCCATGACCTGCAAACAGGGGGCCGGTTCCCGGACGGCCTGGTGGTGCAGGCTGTTGACCCGCAGGCACTCGCAGCCGGCCAGATCCCGCAGGGGGGTCCCCTCCGGCACGGTGACGGTGTGGCTGAACTCCGTGGGGGGCTCAGACTGCCGGTGGAGGATCTCCGAAGGGCAGTCCCCGGGCAGATCCTGCCACAGGGTCCCGCCCAGGGCCACGTTCAGCACCTGGATGCCCCGGCAGACGCACAGCAGGGGGAGGTCCAGCTCCACCGCCACCCGGGCGGCGGGCAGTTCCAGTGCGTCCCGCTCTGGGGAGGGCACCACGCAGTCCCAGCGGACGGTCTCGCCGAAGAAGGCGGGGTCCACGTCCGCGCCGCCGCTGAGCAGCAGGCCGTCCAGCCGCCGGCAGAGGGCCCGCAGTTCCGCCTCGTCCGCGCCGATGGGCAGGATCACGGGGAGCCCCCCGGCGGCCCGGATGGCCCGGACGTAAGTGTCCAGGGACCACGCTTCCCCGCGCTCCCGGTTGAACTGCGGCGTGATGCCGATGACAGGCCGCGCTTGCATCCTCATCCCTCCATGCGATGGTTTCACCGGGAGTATACCACAAAACCGCGGCCCGGGGAAGAGCTGAGGGAAAAACGGACAGGGCTTACGCATGAATGAAGATTCTGTGAATGGAGTCTTAACGGAATGATTTCGCGTCAGGCCGATGGACGACCTCATCCACCG
>JBGVCH010000036.1:0-73338 GCA_045226335.1 Christensenellales bacterium
AACTAATAAAAAATCATGTAGGGGCGCTGCTTGCGGCGCCCCCCACCCCCCCGTACCCATACCCCCCGCACCCACACCTCAAACACCTCCCTATATCCTCTCCGGTATCCGATCAACCAAACAGAAAGGAGAACAAAAGAAATGGTCAATCCGACCAACGGGCAACAGGGGTACTCACGTTTCCCCAGGAGAAAACCCAACCGGCTTCGAGGGTATGATTATACCAGGCCGGGGACGTACTTTATCACGATATGCGCATACCAGCGTCAGATGCTGTTCGGTGACGTGATAGACGGCAAGATGGTTTACAACTCAATCGCAGAAGCAATCCGGTGCGAAATATTGTCACTTGCGGATCATTACGAAAATGTCTTTGTTGATTCATGGTGCATCATGCCGAACCATCTGCATCTCCTGATACGAATTGATATGCAGCCCGAAGGAACGTCGTTTATCACGCCTGATGACAATGCCGTTCGGCCTGCCGCGCAGCGTCCCAGCCTGGGCAACATTGTGCGAGGCTTTAAGGCCGGTGTTTCACGCCGCACCGGCATCCGTGTGTGGCAGCGCAATTATCATGATCATATTGTACGCGATGCAAACGAGCTTGAAAAGATTCAACTGTATATTCAAAACAATCCGGCCAAGTGGGAAGAGGACCGCCATCATCCCGCTCATCCGAAGTATCATGAATTTCGTGATGTTCCGTCCGGGCTTGTAAAGTGAAAGAAATCGTTGATCAGCAGATGTATGGCCCATGAACGAACCCCACTGCTCGCATATGTCTTCATCGATTAGTGTTGGCATCCGGCAATTAAACCAACAGAGCAAAAATTCCGAATACAATAAGGATAAACCATCCACACCCGTCGCTTCCCGCCTGGCCGGCAGCGTGAATTGTTGCCATTGTCTTGTCTCCGACAAAGCTGTGGCCGCAATACGGACATGAATTCGCGTTGACGGCGATTTGTTTTTGACAGGTTGGACGGGTTTTAAACTGTGATGTCATATACACACCTTCGATTTCGATGTTTTCATGAGCCACGCAAACCTTACATCGAAAACATTGCAGTAAATATGTTTACTAAACAATCGTAAATTTTGTACTTGCTGTAATTCTCACATACAACACGTGCAGGGGAGGTGTCATCGTGGATTACTGCAGAATCATGCGGAACCTCCGCGAGGACGCCGACCTGACGCAGCGGCAGGTGGCTGAGATTCTCGGCACCTCCCAGACCATGTATGCGCGGTATGAGCGCGGGGCCAACGAACTGCCGATCCACCATCTTCTCACCCTGTGCAGGCTCTACCGCGTGTCAGCGGACTATCTGCTTGGGCTCTCCAAGGTCAGACAGGCTCCGCAACATTCATGAGTTATACTTTTCTTTCTTAAGAATGTTGAGTACACAAGATGGGATTTCGAGGCCTGCGGGCCTCGACCAGGGCTTTCCGTTCGCCCTGGACCTTCGGTTGCATGCCCTCACTTGACTTGAATTTCTTAACTGAGAACAGTATAGCAGGCATAAAACAGCGATGAAAACAACATCCCGATGTCATTTTCATCGCTGTTTTTCGTTTTCCAAGGATACAGTGCCTTTCACGCGGATGGCCGAGCCCGCTTTTTCGCGCCGCCGCCGGACCACGGCAAAGGCTGTCCCAACGCAAAGAGCCTCCCCGGAGGGAGGCTCGGAAGGTGACGATGATTACTTGATGCCGTAGACGGCCAGGATGGCCTTGAACTCGTCGGAGGTGGCGAAGCCCTGGGAGACCTGCTTGCGGGTCAGGGTGCCGTTGTCCAGCGCGTTCAGCCAGCCGACGTAGCCGCCGTCGGGAACGCGGTTCATGTACAGGCTGTAGAGCACCTCGATGAACTCGTAGTTGGTGCGGTTCCAGCCCAGCGCCTCATTGCTGAAGAGGAACTCATCCGCCACGGCCCGGGCGTTGGTCTTGCCGCTGAGCAGACGGCCGACGTGGTAGTTCAGGCCGTTCACGTCATAGGTGCGCTTGAGGACCTTGGTATAGCAGCGGGCGACGAAGGCCGTGACCAGGGGGTTCTGATCCCGGGCCTGGGTCAGCGGCACATTGCCGGGCAGCGCCGTGGCGTAGGGGCCGCTGCACAGGGTGGACATCTCGGGAGACACCACCAGGGCGTTGGCGACGTAGTACATGGAAACGCCGTTGTTGACCATCTCCGTGTAGGTATCCAGCTCGCCGGTGGTGGGATCGCGGTTCAGCAGGACCTGGAACAGTTCGGTGATCGCCGCGGCGGGCGCGAGCTCGCGCTTGGTGTACTCGCTGCTGCCCAGCACCGTGTTGATGTACTGGCCGACGGTGATCTCACGCTTGAACAGACGGCCGGTCCAGGTGTTCAGATAACCCACGTTGTAGGTGTCGTGGACCAGCATCTGGGTGTAGGCGCGGTTGACCATGAGGGTCAGGTCGCCGCTCATCTCGCGGTTCTGGCTCAGTTTGACGGAGCCGGGATCGATGCCGTAGCCGGCGCACTTGGTGGTGAACTCGGTGCTGCCGCACAGCTGGTTGACGATCCAGTCCAGGGTCAGGCCGTTGTTGTAGAAGCCGAGCCAGTACTTCACGCCCTCGACATCGGCGGAGGGATCATGCAGCATGGCCAGGTACAGATGCTCGATGACCTGCTGGGGCGTCAGGCCGCGGTTGGTGAACTCGTTGCTCTTCAGGAAGCCGCTGACCAGGGTGGCGCCGCTCTCGGTGCCCTTCAGCAGGCCGTTGCACCAGTAGTTCAGGCCGTTGATGTCGGGCTCACGGTCCAGGATCTCGCGATAGCAGGCCACGGCGAAGGCCGTGACGTCCTTGTTCACATCGCGGGGCTCAGTGGGGACTTCCGTGCCGGGATCCACGGCGTAGGACGCGCACAGGGCCTCATACTCCGTGTCGAGGTTGGTGCGGATGTCGTTGATCAGCCAGTGCAGGGACACATAGTTGTTCAGCGCGTCTTCCGCGTCGTCCTGCTCAGTGGTGGTGGGGTCGCGGTCCAGCATGCAGTTGAAGACCCGGACGACGGCCTCGTCGTTCTCGTACTGCTTGGACGCGAACTCGCTGGAGGAGATCAGGGTATCGATCAGTTCCAGGGCCGAGATTTCGCCGCTGGCCAGCTTCACGGACCAGGTCAGCAGGCCGGAGCTGTCGCAGTCACGGTTCAGCAGCTTGTTGTAGCAGTGCTGCACAAAGGCGGAAACGGAAGCCGGGCCGCAGTAGAACATGTTGGGCCACTGCTTGGCGTATTCCTTGGCGTTGGCGTCGCCGTAGATGTACTTCGACTCGCCCAGAGAGCAGATGCGGAGGACGGTGGAGGCGTCATCCACCTGGAAGACCGCGTTTTCGGCCACGCCCTTGAAGGCGTAGGCGCCCACTTCGGTCACGGCGGCGGGGATCTGGATGAAGCCCAGGCCGCTGTCGCCGTTGAAGGCGTAGCTGCCGATCTCGGTCAGGGTGCTGGGCAGATACAGGCTGGTGACGTTGACGCAGGAAGCGAAAGCGTAATCGCCGATGGTGGTCAGGTTTTCGTTCAGGTTCAGTTCCTTGAGCCCGGTGCAGCCGTGGAAGGCATGGTCATGGATCTCGGTGATGTTTTCCGGGAAGACCATCCCGCTCAGGGTAATGCAGTACGCGAAGGCGTGATCGCCGATCTCCGTCACGTTGGTGGGCAGCGAAACGCCGTCCAGGGCCACGCAGTTGTAGAAGGCGCGATCCCCGATCTTGGTGATGGAGGACGGCAGAGACACGGTCTCCAGCTTGGAGCAGCCGCTGAAGCACTGCGCGGGCACTTCCGTCAGGGTCGGCGGCAGGGCGATGGTGGTCAGGCTGGAGCACTCATTGAAGGCACCGACGCCGATGGTGGTCACGGTGTCCGGAATGGTGATGGCCTTGAGATCCCGCTTCTCGGTGAAGGCAAAGGGCCCGATCTCCGTGATGGTGCTGGGGATCACGACGGTCTTATCGGTGCCGATGTAGCGGACAATGGTGGTCCGGCCGGCATCCAGCTCAAAGTTCTGATCCAGATACTCGTCCGGCGTCAGGCCGGCCATTTCCACGTCGATGGGCTCCACGTCCACGGGCTCCTCGACGGGCTCTTCCGCCGCTTCCTCCTCTTCGGGGACGGGGGTCTCGTCCGCCACGGGCTCCTCAGCCGGAACCTCGGAGACGATCTCCTCGAGGACCTCTTCCGCGTCGGCGTCCTCAAAGACCACCGGCGCAAGGGTCAGACCGCCGATGGCAACGGCGTCCGCCGGGGCGGCCGCGGCCTTCGCCCTGGCGCTGAGGACGTAAGCCTGGGCCAGGGCCGCACCGTCGTAGTAGGTGACGGCCAGGACCTTGCCGGCTTCCTCGGTGGCGTACACCACGGCAGCCTCCGCCAGCGTGCCGGCCTCGCCGGTCAGCGCGGCGTTGACGTACAGGACGGTGCCGGCGCTCAGCCTGTAATAGCCGGGCTTGAAGGCATCGTCTTCCACGGCGGGCGCGCTCACCGCCACGGGGGCTTCCTCCGCGGCGGGGGTTTCCTCCACAGCGGGGGTCTCATCCACAACAGGGGTCGCCTCCACAACGGGAGTCTCTTCGATCACCGGTTCAACGATGATTTCGTCCACCGGCTCAAGCTCTTCTTCTGCCAGGGCCGCCGGGAAAACCGCGGCGCTCAGCAGCAGACAGAGGGACAGCAGCATGGCGAGCGTTTTCTTCACGGTATGTCACTCCTTTGCTGATTCTTGTCAAGATAAGGATATCATCCCGAAAAGATTATATTGAACGCCCCCCAAATGTCAAGGCAGGGTCGGCGCAAAAAGCCCGCACACTTGTAAATTAAGGATTCCGTAATACTTCCGCAACGTAGTCGACCGGGAAGCGCCACGCTTTCGTCACGGTCCGGGGCGAGCCGTGCGCGGGCTGAAATGTTACGGATATATTGACAATCTTTAAGGATTCATGTAAACTTCCCCTGCCGGCATCTATGCTGTTTTTTGGCTTATGCCGGAACCGGAAGGAGACGGGACGAGCATGGAACGGTACGGACTGATCATGGCGGGCGGCGGCGGCACGCGCTTCTGGCCGCTTTCCCGGCAGCGGGCTCCCAAGCAGCTGCTGAACCTGACCGGCCGGGATCTGATGATCAACGAGACCTTCGACCGCATGGCCCGGGTGATTCCCCCGGACAACATCTTCGTCATCACCAGCGCCCTGCAGGCGGAGGCGCTGCTGGAGGCCTGCGCCGGACGGCTCCGGCGGGACCGCATCATCATTGAGCCGGAAGGCCGGAACACGGCGGCCTGCATCGGCTACGGCGCGGCCCGGCTGTCGGTCCTGCACGGGGACTGCCTGATGCTGGTGACCCCGTCGGACCACTACATCCGGGACACCGGCAGCCTCTGCGCCGTGTGGGAGACCGCCCTGGCCAGCGCGGAGGAGAGCGGCAAACTGCTGACCATCGGCATCCGGCCCTCCTGGCCCGCCACCGGGTACGGCTACATCCGGTACGACACGGACACCGCCGCCCCGGTGCGGACAGTATACGAATTCAGGGAAAAACCCGATGAAGCCACGGCCCGGCAATACCTGGAGAGCGGCGATTACGCCTGGAACAGCGGCATGTTCATCTGGCGGACGGACGCCATCCTCCGGCAGCTGGAACGCCACGCCCCGGACATCGCGGAGAAGCTGGCGGAGATCCGGAGCGCCGTCGGCACGGAGGACGAGGCGGAGACCGTCCGGCGGGTGTACCCGTCCATTCGGGCCATCTCCGTGGACTACGCCGTGATGGAGCCCGCGGCCGCCCGGGGCGACGTGCTGCTGGTGCCCGGCTGCTTCGGCTGGAACGACGTGGGCAGCTGGGACATGATGGACGCGCTGCGGGAGCCGGACAGCGGCGGCAACGTGCTGATGGGCGACGTGGTGGCGGAGGACAGCCGGAACTGCGTGGTCCGTGCCTCAGGCCGGACGGTGGCCGTCATCGGCGCGGAGGATCTGGTGGTGGTGGAAACCCCGGACGCCGTGCTGGTGTGCGCGAAAGGGAGGGCCCAGGAGGTCCGGAAGCTGGTGGACCGATTGGCCGCGGAAGGCCGGACAGAGCTGTTGTGACGGGAGGCCGGACATGAAAAAAGCGTTGATCACGGGCATCACGGGCCAGGACGGATCCTTCCTGGCGGAACTGCTGCTGGAGAAAGGCTATGAGGTCCACGGCCTCGTCCGGCGGGCTTCGGTGCCCAACACCGGGCGCATCGAACACCTGGCCGGCCGGATCCGGCTCCACGACGGCGATCTCACCGACGCCGGGAGCCTGGTGCGGGCGGTGGGCGATGTCCGCCCCGACGAGCTCTACAACCTGGCGGCCCAGAGCCATGTTGGGGTCTCCTTTGACGCGGCGGAATACACCGGCGACGTGGACGCCCTGGGGGTGCTCCGGCTGCTGGAAGCCGTCCGGATCACCGGCCAGGCGGAAACCTGCCGCTTTTACCAGGCCTCCACCTCCGAGCTCTACGGCCGGGTGGAAGCCTGCCCCCAGGACGAGAAGACCCCCTTCCACCCCTGCAGCCCCTACGCCATCGCCAAGCAGTACGCCTACTGGACGGTCCGGCAGTACCGGGAGGCCTACGGCATGTTCGCCTGCAACGGCATCCTGTTCAACCACGAGAGCGAACGCCGGGGAGAGGACTTCGTCACCCGGAAGATCACCCGGGCTGCCGGCCGCATCGCCTGCGGGCTGCAGGACCACCTGGAGCTGGGGAACCTCGGCTCCCTGCGGGACTGGGGCTACGCGGCGGATTATGTGGACTGCATGTGGCGGATGCTGCAGCAGGACGCGCCGGACGACTACGTGGTGGCCACCGGGGTCCAGCACACGGTGCGGGAGTTCGCCGCCATGGCCTTTGCCCACGACGGCATCCGGCTGGAATGGCAGGGCAGCGGCGTGGACGAAAAGGGCTACGACATTGCCACCGGGCGGATGCTGGTGTGCGTGAATCCCAAGTGGTACCGGCCCGCGGACGTGGTGAACCTGCTGGGCAATCCCGCCAAGGCCCGGGAAAAGCTGGGCTGGGATCCGCAAAAAACCGGCTGTGAAGCTCTCTGCGCCCTGATGGCGGAGCACGACCTGCAGCTGGCGCGCCGGGAAGCCGCACGGAGGGAACAGGCATGAGCGGCACGGTGCTGATCTTCGGCGCCGGCGGGTTTGTGGGGCCGTGGCTGGCCAGGGAATTCCTCTCCGTCGGCTACCGGACCGTGGGCTGCGATCTCCGCGCGTCCGACGCCTTCCCCGCTGAAGCGGACTTCCGCACGGCCGACCTGCTGGACCCGGAGGCAACGAAGGCCCTGATGGCGGAGGTCCGGCCCGACATCGCCGTGAACCTGGCCGCCGTCAGCAGCGTGGCTCTCTCTTGGCAGCGGCCCCGGGAGACGCTGGAGGTCAACGTGCTGGGCGCCGTCAATCTCCTGGAAGCCGCCCGGAGCCTGGACAAAAAGCCCAGGCTGCTGATGGCGGGCTCCGGGGAGGTGTACGCCCCCTCCGAAACGCCTCTCTCCGAGGACGCCCCCCTGGACGCCGCCAGCCCCTACGCCATCTCGAAGGCGGCCCAGGAACAGCTGGCCGCGATGTACCGGGAGCGCTGGGGCGTCCCGACGCTCCGGGTGCGGGCCTTCAACCACACCGGCCCCGGCCAGTCCGAGGCCTTTGTGCTTCCCGGTTTCGCGGCCCAGGCGGCCGCCGTGGCCGCCAGCGGAAAGCCCGGGGTGATCCGGGTGGGAAACCTGGATGTCCGGAGGGATTTTTCCCATGTGGCGGACGTGGTCCGGGCCTACCGGCTCATCGCGGAGAAGGGCGACTGCCGGCTGGTGTACAACGTGGGCTCCGGCGTGGCGCGGCCGCTGCGGGAGCTGCTGGACGCGCTGATCGCCATGACCGGCGCGGAGATCCGGGTGGAGACGGACCCGGCGCGGCTCCGGCCCGTCGACAACCCCGTGGTGTGCTGCGACAGCCGCCGCCTGCGGGAAACCCTGGGCTGGAAGCCGGAGAAGACCGTTTTCGACGCCCTGCGGGAGCTTTATCGGGACGCCCTGCGAAAAGAAGCGCTTTCCGACGCCTCCCGGAAAGGAGCCCCATGAACGGCAAGATGTTGAAAGTACGCTGCAAACAGGCCGTGGGCAAGGCCGTGGCGGCCGTGGCGCCGCTGACCCATTTCCTGCCGGCCGGTTTCCGGGCCAAAGTGCGGAACGCGGTGCTGCGCACGGCGGGGCTCAGCCAGGGCAACGCTCCCCGGCGGGCCCCGGAGCCCTGGCAGCCCGGCCTGCACCCCGACGGCGTCAACCTCTTCGGCTTCTTCAAGGCCCAGAACGGCCTGGCCCAGGGGGTCAAGCTGTACGCCGGGGCCCTGGCGCAGACGGGGTATCCGTACAGCCTGCTGAACACGGATTTCCTCTACTGGCTGCCCCAAAGAGACACGGACTGGGACAGCCGCCTCGGCACCGAAGCCCCCTACGCGGTGAACGTCATCCACATCAACCCGGACCAGTGGAACGAGGCCTGCAACTGCTACCCCATCGAGACCTTCGACGGCCGCTACACCGTGGGCGTATGGCTGTGGGAGCTGGAGGACATTCCGGCGGCCTGGCATGAGCAGCTGAAGTGCGTCGACGAGCTGTGGGCGCCCTCGGACTTCATCGCCGACGCCCTGAAAAAGGTGGCGCCGGTGCCGGTGACCACCATCCCCTACGGCATCGCCGCGCCGGTGGAGGAGGGCCTGACCCGGCGGGACTTCGGCCTGCCGGAGGACAAGTTCCTGGTGCTGGTGATGTTCGACTCCAACAGCTACGCCTCCCGGAAGAATCCCGGCGGGGCTATCGACGCCTTCCTGGAGGCCTTCGGACCCGACACCCGGGACGCGCAGCTGGTGATCAAGCTCAACAACCCCTCCAAGGCGGATCTGCGGTATCTGTCGGAACGCCTGGGGAAGAAGGGTCCCTATACCCTCATCCGGGAAACCCTGACCAAAAAACGGCTCAACAGCCTGATCCGGCTGTGCGACGTGTACCTCAGCCTCCACCGCAGCGAGGGCTTCGGCCTGGTGATGGCCGAGGCCATGCTGCTGGGCGTGCCGACGGTGGCCACGGGCTGGTCCGCCAACACCCAGTTCATGACCCCCGACACCGCCTGCCTGGTTCCGTACACGCTGGTGCCCGTGGGCGACGCATACCAGTACGGAGAAGAAAAACACCGCTGGGCCGAACCGGACGTCCACCGGGCCGCCGGCTTCCTGAAGCGCCTGAAGCAGGACACGGCCTGGCGCGAAGAGATCGCCGCCAGAGGACAAAGACAGATCGCGGAGCACTTCTCGCCCGCCCGCTCGGCAGAGAAGATGAAGGCGCGGCTGACGGAGATCCTGAAAGATAACGGGTAACAAGGCAGCCCTCGCCGCGATGGAAAACAGCCCCGACCCGATCACGGAGGAAACCGAAAACCATGAAAGAGAAAAACCGCTTCCTGCAGACGCCCGCGGGGCTGATCCTCTGCGGCCTGGGTTTGCTTGCGGTTTTTTCGCTTCTCTTTTCCTGGATCGTGCTGGATCAGTGGAGTGCGCGGGCCCGGACGGGGGCCATGATCCTGGCGGGGCTGGCGGCCGCGGCCTGGACCGGGGGCGTCCTGCTCTACCGGCGGAACCGGCGGCTACAAAAGCGGACCCTGGCCTGGGTGCTGGTGGAGGAGACGAAGCACTACCGCTTCCTGCTGTCCCGGCTGGTGGCCCGGGACTTCAACCACAAGTACCGGCAGAGCGTGCTGGGGGTGCTGTGGAGCTTCATCAATCCCCTGCTGACCATGCTGGTGCAGTTCCTGGTGTTCAACACCCTGTTCCAGTCCGCCATCCCGCACTTCCTGGCCTACCTGATGACCGGTATCGTGTTCTTCAATTTCTTCAACGAGGCCTCCACCCTGGCCATGGATTCCATCACCTCCAACACGGCTCTGATCAAGAAGGTCTACATGCCCCGGTACATTTACCCCATCAGCCGGGTGCTCTTCGCCATGCTGAACGTGGCCATCACCATGATCCCCATGTTCGCCATGATCCTGCTCACCGGGGTGCCGGTGACAAAGGCGGCGCTGCTGCTGCCCATCCCGGTCATGTGCATCGCGTGCTTCGCCCTGGGCGTCGGCATGATCCTGGCCACCATGAACGTGTTTTTCCGGGACACGGCCTTCCTGTGGGGCGTCGTGCTGCTGCTGTGGCAGTACCTGACGCCGCTGTTCTACCCGGAGACCATCATCCCGGCCTCCTGGATCCGCCTCTACCACCTGAACCCCATGTATCAGTTCATCTACTTTATCCGCTGCCTGCTGCTGGACGGGGTGACGCCCCCGCCGAAGACCTACCTGATCTGCGCCCTGTGCGCGCTGCTGCCCCTGGCGGCGGGCCTGTGGGTCTTCCGCAGAAAGCAGAACGACTTCATCTACTACCTGTGAGGAGGCGGAGCGGATGGCTGAACCGGTGATGATCCGGGCGGAGGACCTGGGCGTCTGCTACCGCATGGATCTGAATAAAAACACAAACCTGAAGGAATACGTGATCCACGCGCTGAAGCGGGAGAACCGGTACCGGCAGTTCTGGGCGCTGCGGCACGTGAGTTTTGAGGTGTTCCGGGGAGAGGTGCTGGGGGTCATCGGCGTCAACGGGGCCGGCAAGAGCACCCTGCTGAAGGTGATCTCCGGCATCCTGAAGCCCACGGAGGGCAAGGTGGAGCGGGCCGCCCGGGTGGTGCCCATGCTGGAGCTGGGCAGCGGCTTCGACGTGGACCTGACGGGCATCGAGAACATCTACCTGAACGGGGCCATTCTGGGCTACTCGAAGGAACAGCTGGACCGGAAAAAGGACGACATCATCGAATACAGCGAGCTGGGGGACTTCATCGGGATGCCGCTGAAGACCTACTCCTCCGGCATGCTGTCCCGCCTGGCCTTCTCCATCGCCTCCGTCATCGAGCCGGAGATCCTCATCGTGGACGAGATCCTGTCCGTGGGGGACGAGCGCTTCCAGGCCAAGAGCCGTGCCCGCATGATGGAGCTCATGTCCGGCGGCACCACGGTGCTCTACGTCAGCCACAACCTCCCGCAAATCCGGGAGATGTGCCGGCGCGTCATGTGGCTGGACCACGGCGAGATCCGCATGCTGGGCGAGGTGGACGAAGTCTGCGACGCCTATCACGCGCTGATGACAACGGAAAAACCCCCCGAAGGGGGCTGAAGCTTCACCTGCGCCGGATAGGCAGCAGCATCCGGGTGCTGTCCCGGTAGGCCGCGTAGCCCTCCTTGCGGGCCTGGCGGCGGTCCGCCATGGGAATGCTGACAAAGAGGAACAGCAGAGTATTGGCCAGGGCGCCCGCCAGCAGCCAGCCGTCTCCCCGGGCCGCCTGCACCGTGGACAGGCCGATGCCCCACCACATGAGGATCTCCCCCAGGTAGTTGGGGTGGCGGGACCAGGTCCACAGGCCGGAGCGGATCAGCCGGCCCCGGTGTTCCCTGCGGAAGGCGTGCATCTGGGCGTCGGCGACGCCCTGCAGCACCACGGCCCCCAGGGACATCAGAACAAAGAAGAAACTCAGCAGGTCTCCCTTCAGCCGCCACTGAACGGCCAGCAGGGCGGGCAGGGAACAGCCGTAAACGATCAGAGTCGGCATCAGGTGGATCCCCAGGAAACTCACCGCGGGATACCAGGCGCCGGTCTTTTCTTTCAGCATGGTATAGCGCCAGTCCTGGTCGTTGAGGCTGTGGAAGGTGTAAGCCCAGTTGGCGGTGAGCCGTACGCCCCACAGGCCGATGACGGCGAGGTGCGCCGCGTTCAGCGGGGTCAGCGGCTGTCCCAGGCTCGCTGTGGCGATGGCCGCCACCGGGAACACGCTCCAGTACGGGTCGTACACCGAGGCGTTCCCCAGCAGCGTGCTGAAGGCAAACACCAGCACCGTGGCCCCCACGTCCGCCAGCAGCAGGTTCAGCCAGAAGTCAAAGGGCAGGCTGCGGAACAGCCGGTAGCCCAAGAGCCACGCGAGAAAATAGATCACCGTCAGGATCAGGTAGCTGACCGCCCGGTTCTGTTTCAGCTTCATACGCTCCACTCCTCAGTTCAGCACCCGGTACCGCAGCCGCAGGTAGGAGTCCCGCAGCGGCGCGCATTCCAGCAACTCAAGGGGTGCCAGATCCGACAGTTCGTCCCGGGATGTCAGGGACGGGCCGTCGATCAGGGTGGCCGTGTCCTTTCCGCCGATCAGCACCGGCGCCACCACCAGGTCCACGTAATCGATCAGCTTCTCCCGCAGCAGCAGGCCGTTGAGCGTCCCGCCGGACTGGATCGTCAGGCGCTCACAGTTTTTCTTCTCTTTCAGGTATGTAAAAGCGCCGGAGAGGGAGAGCTGTTTCTGAAAGAGGACGTCCAGGTTCTGCTCCTTCACGCCGAACGCGGGATGACGGGCGTTGGAAGTGATCAGCACCACCTGCTGTGACCTGGCGCAGAAATAGCGAACGCCGTGCTCCGTCAAATGGTGATTGTCCAGCAGCGCGAAAGATACCGGCGTCTTCGGCGGCGTCTCTTTTTCGTTGACGCCCATCTTCGCCTGGACCCGGCCCGTGTTGAAGGACCACAGATCCGTGGTCTGCTCGATCTCGTAGTACTGGTGCAGACCCTCCCGGACCCCCGGAATTTTCGGCAGGTCCCGGTCTACATCCAGTTCATCGACGGCCCCCGTGCTGATCTTGCCGTCCACGGACATCAGCATGTACAGGGTGGTGACCGGTCTGTTCATTCCTGTCATCCTTTCCGCTTCCACGGCCTCGTCTTCTCCAGCCAGCCGTTGGCTTTCCAGTACCTGTAGTCCGTGGTGTCCGGCTGGGTTTTTCCGATCTTCTTCTGGATCATGCGGACGGCGTAGAACTTGCCTTTGGTCACCAGGGACGTGCGGGCGGGTCTTGAGAAATCCGCCTTCAGCAGCTTTGCGGCCGCTTTTTGCAGGCTCGCCGTCATGGCGGACCGCTTTTTCTCCGGCAGCCTGTCCCAGTGGATGTCGCTCATGAGCCTGAAGGCGCATACCCGGATGTCGCTGACCCCCCACCAGGACAGGCTGTCCTTCATGTCCTTCGCGGTGGATTTGCCGCCGGCCCCCAGGCACTGGGTGATGATCACGGCCCGCTTGCCGAACATCTCCTTCGCCGGGCGGTGGGGCATCCAGCGGTAGCCGAAGTGGTCCAGCATGGCCTTCATGGCGCCGGAGGCGTGGAACACGTAGGCCGGCGAGGTGAACACCAGCAGGTCCGCCTCCAGCAGGGCTTTTTCGATTTTCCGGACGGTTTCGGCGTCCTTGCACAGGCGCTCGTCCTTCAGGAAGCACACCGTGCAGCCGGCGCAGAAGCCCGGGCCGTCCTTGGGCAGGTCAAACTCCGTGATCTCCGCCGTTTTCCGGAAGGGCTCCAGGAAGATCTCCTTCAGCCTGTGCGTGACGCCGTGTTTTTCCGTGCCGTTGATGACCGTGATTTTCATTTGCCGTTCCCTCCGCATCGGTTCCGAAAAAGAAAAGGACCGTATGATCCCCGTGGCGCGGGAAAGCCATACGGTCCTCCGATCCCGATGATTTACGCCTTCTGCGTATGGCCGTTCACATAGAAGCGGACAAGCTCCTCCAGGATCTCGTCGCGCTCCAGGCGGCAGATCAGGCTGCGGGCCTGGTTGTAGCTGGTGATGTAGGTGGGGTCGCCGGAGATGATGTAGCCCACCAGCTGGGTGATGGGGTCATACCCCTTCGCCTGCAGGGCACTGTAGACATACATCAGGATGTCCTGGGCCTCATTGCCGGAATCCGGGATGGGCGCCATCTTGGTGGTGCTGAAGCGCTCGGACATGATCTTTCCCTCCCCTCGGTCTCACCTGCATTATACATGAATTTATCGGTTTTGCAAAGGGAAAATCGTGATCTTTCCCTTTTTCTTTTCCGTCAGCCGGCGCAGGTCTCCCGGATCACCGTAACCGCTTCCTCCAGCAAAGCCCACGGAATGTTCAGGGCAGGGAGCAGCCGGACCTTCGTCTTGGCGGTAAGGCACAGGACGCCGCGCCGGATGCAGGCCGCCACCACCTCGCCGGCGGGGCGATCCGTCTCGATGCCCAGCATCAGGCCCAGGCCCGTGACGCCGCGGATGCCGGGCGCCCCGGTCAGGGCCTCCCGGATGTACGCGCTCTTCTCCCGGACCTCCGCCAGCAGCGCGTCGTCGATGCGGTTCAGCACGCTGACCGCCGCGGCGCAGCACACCGGGTTGCCGCCGAAGGTGGAGCCGTGGTCGCCGTAGCCCAGCACGTGCTGAACCTTTTCACTCATCAGCGCGGCGCCCAGGGGCAGACCGCCGGCCAGACCCTTGGCGGTGGTCACCACGTCGGGGGACAGGCCGTACTGCATGTAGGCGTACAGGGAACCGGTGCGGCCGTTGCCCGTCTGGACCTCGTCCACCATCAGCAGCGCGCCGTTTTTTTTCGCCGTCTCCTCAACGGATTTTGCGTATTGAGGATCCAGGGGAACGACGCCCCCCTCGCCCTGGACGCACTCGATGAGCACGCCGGCCACCTTGTTCTCCGCGAAGGCTTTTTTCAGTTCTTCCTCATTGCCGGGCGTCACGTGGACAAAGCCCGGGGTCAGGGGCTGAAAGAGCTCGTGGAAGTGGTCCTGCCCCGTGGCGGCCAGGGTGGTGAGGGTCCGGCCGTGGAAGCTGTTTTTCAGCGTAATGATCGTGCTGTATTCCGGGCCGAGATGCTCCGCGGCATACTTCCGGGCCACCTTGACGGCGCACTCGTTGGCCTCCGCGCCGGAGTTGCCGAAGAAGACCTTCTTCATGCCGGTGCGCTCACACAGCAGCCGGGCCAGCTCCGCGCAGGGCTCGGTGTAGTACAGGTTGGACATGTGCTGCACCTGGCTCACCTGACGGATCACCGCCTGCTGCCAGACCTCGTCCGCCACGCCGAAGGTGTTCACCGCGATGCCCGATCCCAGGTCGATGTACCGCTTTCCCTCCGTGTCATACACCAGGGAGCCCTTTCCGCTGACGATCTCCACCGGAAAGCGCTTGTAGGTGTTGGCGACGTATTGCGTGTCTTTCTCCGTCAGTGTCACGATTCATCCCCCCTGATCCAGGTCCCGGCGCCTTCGTTGGTGAGCAGTTCCATGAGGATGGAGTGCGGGACGCGCCCGTCCATGATGACCACGTTCTTCACCCCGGCGTGGATGGCCGTGACGCAGCACGCCAGCTTGGGGATCATGCCGCCGGAGACCACGCCGCTGGCCATCAGCTCGTTGGCCTCCTCCAGGGTCATCTCCGGGATGAGGGTAGAGGGATCGTCCTTGTCCCGCAGGATGCCGGCGATGTCGGTCATCATGATGAGGCGCTGGGCCTGCAGGGCCCCGGCGATGTGGGCCGCGGCGGTGTCGCCGTTGATGTTGTAGGCGTTGCCCTGCCGGTCGCAGCCGATGGTCGAAATCACCGGGATATAGCCCTTCTCCAGCAGGTCCAGGATGGGCTTGGCGTGGATGTGGGTCACCTCGCCCACATAGCCCAGGCGCTCGTCCTTGACGGCGGCCTGGATCAGCCGGCCGTCCATGCCCGAGAGGCCGATGGCCTTGCCGCCCTTCATCTCCAGCAGGTTCACCAGGGTCTTGTTGACCTTGCCCGCCAGCACCATCTGCACGATGTCGATGGTCTCCCTGTCCGTGACCCGCAGGCCGTTGACAAACTCCGCCTTCTTGCCCAGCCGGGTCATGAGCTCGTTGATCTCCGGCCCGCCGCCGTGGACCAGCACCACCTTCACCCCGATGAGCCACAGCAGCACGATGTCCTCCATGACCTGCTGCTTCAGCTGCTCGTTGATCATGGCGTTGCCGCCGTACTTGACCACCACGATGCGCCCGGTATAGCGCCGGATGTAGGGCAGGGCCTGGGTCAGGACCTCCGCCCGGTCCGCGTTGGAAAACTCCTGCATTTTTCCTTTCTCCTCTTTTGTCTCATGGTCGGTGTTATCCGACCGAAAGGCCGGTGTCCTCCGGCAGCCCCAGCACGATGTTCATGTTCTGGATGGCGGCCCCGGAGGCGCCTTTGCCCAGGTTGTCGAACCGGGCCGTGACCGTCAGGCGGCCGTCCTGCCCCTGCACCGTGATCTCCAGATCGTCCCGCCCGGCATACGCCGCCGCGGACAGGAAGCCCGCCTCGTCCCCGTCCTTCCGGAAGCGGATCATGGGCGTGCGGTAATAGGCCTCATACACGGCTTCCACCTTCTCCTTCTCGAGGGAAAGCCCGTTCAGGGAGAGAACCACTTCCATGCCGGCATAGTAGGGTGCCACCACGGGGCAGAACACCGGCGAAACGGAGAGGCCCGCCATGGCGGTCATCTCCGGCAGGTGCTTGTGGGCCTGCGTTAAACCGTACATCCGGGGCGCTTCCAGCAGGGGATCCCGGTCCGCCGCCTCATAGGCCGCGATCATCTTTTTTCCACCGCCGGAGTATCCCGTCAGGGAAAAGCAGCTGAGGGCCGCGCCGGCAGGGATCAGCCCGGCCTCCGTCAGGGGCGCCGCCAGCGTGATGAAGCCCGTGGCATGGCAGCCCGGGTTGGCGATGCGCCTGGCCCCGGCAATTTTGGCCCGCTGGCCCGTGAGTTCCGGGAGGCCGTAGGTCCAGCCCGGCGCCACCCGGTGGGCCGTGGAGGTGTCGATGATCACGGTGCCGGGGTTCTCCGCCAGCGCGACCGCCTCCCGGGCCGCGTCGTCCGGCAGGCACAGGAAGGCGATATCCGCGGCGTTCAGCGCGTCCCGCCGGGCGTTTTTCTCTTTTCGCTCCGCTTCGGAAAGCCGGATCAGCGTGAGATCTTCCCGGGCGCTGAGCCGGTCCGCGATCCGCAGCCCCGTGGTGCCGGCGCTGCCGTCGATGAATACCCTGGTCATGGCGTCCTCCTTTGATCCGGCCCGGAATCATGCAGCCGGCTTGCATAAATATACATGATTATTGCATTTTTGTCAACGGGTTATTCACAGCGATGAAAACCGCCCCGGTTTCCCGGGACGGCGGATGGTTCAGGCGGCTCAGGCGTCCTCGTCCTCATCGGGCAAGTCCGCGTTGTGGAAGACGTTCTGCACGTCGTCGCTCTCGTCCAGCAGGTCCAGCATCTTCCGGATCTTCACCACGGTCTCGGGGTCCGTGACCGTCACCAGATTCTGCGGGATCATGGACACCTCGGCGGAGATAAAGGACAGGCCCTGCTTCTCCAGCGCCTCGCGCACGTTGTGGAAATCGGCGGGGGCGGTGTAGATCTCGTAGGCGTCATCCAGCACCTTCATGTCCTCGGCGCCGGCGTCCAGGGCCATCATCATCATCTCGTCCTCGTCGCTGCCGGGGGTCTTTTCCACGACGATCAGGCCCTTTTCGTCAAACATGAAGGACACGGAGCCGGTGGTGCCCATGTTGCCGTCGTACTTGGCGAAGCAGTGGCGGACGTCGCTGGCGGTGCGGTTGCGGTTGTCGGTGATGGTCTCGACGATGATGGCCACGCCGCCGGGGGCATAGCCCTCGTAGGTGATCTGCTCGTAGACCACGTTGGACAGCTCGCCGCTGGCCTTCTTGATGGAGCGCTGAATATTGTCATTGGGCATGTTGTTGGCCTTCGCCTTGGCGATGACGTCCCGGAGCTTGCCGTTGGATTCCGGGTTTGCGCCGCCCTCGCGCACGGCGATGGCGATCTCACGGCCGATCTTGGTGAAGATGGCGCCGCGGGCCGCGTCGGCCTTGCCCTTCTTGGCCTGAATGTTATGCCACTTCGAATGTCCGGACATAAATGGTTTCCTCCCTTGCGGATTGATACGGATTCGACGGGATATTATACCACCAAGGTTTCCGGCGCGTCAAGATTTTTTTGGCGAAGGCGGCGCGGCCGCCGCCGGCACCGGGTCGGTCGGATCAAAACGGGCGGCGTTTATTGTTCCCACGCGCTGCCGTGCTTCTCGCTGTGACCGAGCAGATAGAGGAAGGCAAACGCCGGAATGCGGATGAGGCGCTCTCCCTTTTTTGAACCGTGCAGACCAAAGTCATCCGCGCGCTTTGTCACGATGATGGAAGCGCTGGATTCTTTGCTCAGCTCCACGATGGCATCGCTTTCGGGAACCTGTGCCTGTTCCCGGTATTTGACCTCAATCAGGATGTGCCGGGTTCCGGGATAATCCACCACAATGTCGACTTCATTGTCTTTGCTGCCGCCTCTGCAATAGCCGATTCTTGTGGCTTTTTGATGGCAGAAAGAAACTACGTGTTTGAAGACCGCCGTTTCCACAATCAGGCCCAGTTCTTCAGGGTCTGTCAGCAAATCGTCATCCATGAGCACAGCGTTCCGAATGGCTGCGTCCGCAATGTAAACCTTGGGCTGCGCCTTGAGCGGCTTGCGTCCGCCAAGGTCGACAGGCCAGCTCAGGTAAACCAGATTGGCGCTTTCAAGATACCGGACATAGTTTTCCACAGTGGCGCGGCTCACACCGTCCAGTTCCCGGGCCATGGCGGAAAAAGAGACAATGCCGGAAGAAACATTGCACAGGTACAGGAAAATCCGTTCCAGTTCCGTCGCGCTTCGGATATTGTAAAGAGAGGGCAGATCCCGTTTCAGAACTTTGTCCACCACATCTTCCCGCATGATCTGCTGCGCCATCGGTTCACTTTCGGCCATGGCAAGCTCCGGGAACCCGCCAACGCGCAAATACCGGCTGAAATAATTCTGCAGCGGAGCCAGCCTCATCATGGTTTCCACCCGCTGTGGCTGTGTCATATGCAGAAAAGAGGTGGGGCGGACATCAGGATCCAGTCTTGGCGCATCCACACCGATCAGCGAACAATACTCGCAGAACGACAGTGTCGGGACCTGAATCACACTCCATCGGCCGGCCCCGCTCTCCGCGCTGCCCTTGATCAGAGCGGGGCTGGCTGAGCCGGCGGCAACACAGCGGGTTACACCAAACTGAACGAAATATCAATATTTCATTAAAGTATACTTATACGAAATCGGCATTTTCGTTCAATTATGATGCCGATACGTGCTTTTTCCCGCTGTCTCTCCAAAGCGGGCGAATGAAAAACCACTTGTCCCGATTCATCCGGCCTGTGTTTCCGGCCCAACGGACCAAGACAGACAGGATGACAACCCCCGGTTCCTCACTCCGCCGCCCACAGTGTCATTTCCAGCAGCTGGAGAGCCACGCAGCGGGTGTCGTCGCTTCCCGCATACACCTGGCTGACCTCGATGGCCTCCGGCAGGCGGATCAGGAAGGTCAGGGTCTCGTCGTCCGGCTGAAGGTCGAAGCGGAGGGTGCAGGGGCCGGTGACCTCGGCGCTGTACGTCACGTCGCCGCCGCGCCAGACCTCCAGGGGCTGCGCGCCGTTGAAGGTCCCGCCGATGTCCAGCGAGACCCCGATGGTCCGGAAGGTCTCCGCCGCGGGGATCACAAAGGCAATCTCATGGCCCTCGGTCCAGGAGAAGGTGGCCTCCGGGCTGGAAATCCCCTTTGTGACATAGAGGTCGGCGTTGTATCCGCCGCCGTAGAACAGGATCCGCACGGGCTGGTCCCGCCGGAGGGCCTGCGGCTGTGTCGAGGTCTCGCTTGCGGTGAAGACGATCCGCTCCGGCGTCCGGCAGCGGAACAGGAGCAGCTCGCCCTCCGTCCAGGGCTCCACCGGCTCACAGTCCGGGAAATCGTAGCGGGACGCCAGGTTTTTTCCGCCCACCAGGAGATACTCGGCCCTTCCGCCCAGCAGTTCGACCACCTGCTCCTCCCCGTTCCGGGGGCGCTTCACATATCGGGGCGCCTCCACCCTGCAGGGCACGTCCAGGTAGGTGTCGATGCAGCGCCGGACCACCGGATCGGTGCCGCTGTCCGACAGGATCAGGAGGGTGGCGTCCTCCGGCGCGTCCGCCAGGGTGCGGCCCACGGCCTGAACGCTCTCGATCAGCGCGGGGTCCGCCCGGTAGTCCTTCCGCATCCGGGGGATCAGGTACGCCCAGTCCGCCGCCGTCGCCACGGCAAAGATCCCGGCGCAGACAAGGGCAGCGATTCTTCTCTTCCCGCGTCTGAGCAGCAGAAGACTCGTCAAAACAACGATTGCCTGAACCCCGATCATGAGCCAGATGTCCGCCGACGACAGCCCCATGTCTTCCGCCAGCTGATGCGCGCTGTGGGTCCAGGACAGGGTGAAGTGGTCCACCACGCAGTCCGCCCGGACGCCTCTGTACACCAGGATCACCGCCAGCAGCGCTCCCGCCGACAGGAGGACCGCCCGCCGGAAGATCCGCTTTCCGTCCTCCGACGGCATCCGCTGGACGCACACGGCAAACCCCATCATAGTCAGCAGGATCGCCGGGGCGTAGTAGCGCAGGTGAAACCGGGGATCCGGCCGGCCCAGATCGTCATACACGGAGATCGTGAAGGCGATGAACACCACGGTGATGACGACGTAGAGCAGGATCATGCGGATGAACCGGCGGGCCTGTTCGTCCAGACGCGATCCCACGGCCAGCGAGAAGGAGAAGGGAAATACAAAGACCGCGCAGAGCGTAAATACAGTATAAGTGAGGACCGTCCGGATCATGGTCTTCACGGCCACCCAATCCGTCAGGACCGCCAGGGACACCTGTTTCCCGTAGGAGTAGTCCATGGAGGAAAAAACGGTGAAACGGATGACGGCCAAAAGGCCGAAAAGCGAAAACGCGTAGGTCAGCAGGCAGATCAGCCGGGCTTTGGCGGCGTTCCGGTCCGCTCGCCATGTCCGGATCACACGGATGAGATCCAAGAGGAGGAAAGACGCGGCCAGGGCCAGGAAGGCTTCCTTGACGGTGTAGGCCAGACAGCCGGCTATGCCCCCCGGCAGGGAGACCTGCCATCGCCCGGCCCGCCCCGCCGCGAGCCAGAGCCAGACGCACCAGAACACCAGCGGATAGTACAGGTTTTCCGCCATGAAGGTGGCGGTCAGCAACGATTCCGGCACCAGACAGACTGCCGCCGTCAGCAGCCGGCAGGTCCGCTTATGCAGCCCCAGCTCCCGGCCCGTCAGCCACACCGGAAACACCGAGGACATCAGGAGGACACTGTTCAGCCATCCTATCAGCCGCACCCGGAGGACCGTGTTGTGGACCCTGAAAAGCGGCGCGAGAAGCAGGGAATACCCGATTTTCTGGAAAGCGACGGCCTCCCCCTGGACGGTCACGCCCCGCCCGGCCCACAGGCTGTCCGCGATGGAGTAGTAGTACATCTCGTCCATGTAGACCGTCAGCTGCCTGGTGAACCCGCCGATGAGGCCGTGGATCACCACCGCAGCCAAAAACAGGCCGAGGAGAAAAACCCAGTCCTTCCGGTTCGTGCGCCATTGCGGCTCCGCCATCCGTCTCTCACCGTCCTCCGCCGCCGTTGTCGGCAGGATTGTACCACAGGCGGGCGGTTTTTTCAATCGCGCGCCAAGCATTGCACAAAAGCCGTTTTTATGATAAACTTCGGAAGGTTATGCCAGAGAAACCGGAGGAAGAGTATGCGGCTGAAGAAGTTGGAGCTGTTTGGGTTCAAGTCCTTCCCCGCCCGGACGGAGATCGTCTTCGGGGAGGGGATCACGGGCATCGTGGGTCCCAACGGTTCGGGCAAGAGCAACATCGCGGACGCGGTGCGCTGGGTGCTGGGAGAGCAGAGCGCCAGGACCCTGCGGGGCGTCAGCATGTCCGATGTCATCTTCAACGGCACGCAGAAGCGCAAGCCTCAGAGCTACTGTGAAGTTTCCCTGGTTTTTGACAACGAAGACCACGCCCTGCCGGTGGACTTCACGGAGGTCATGGTGACCCGGCGGGTCTACCGCACCGGTGAGAGCAATTACTTTCTGAACGGCTCCTCCTGCCGGCTGAAAGACGTGCTGGACCTGTTCCGGGGCACGGGCATCGGCCGGGAGGGCTACTCCATCATCGGCCAGGGGCGGATCGACGAGATCCTGTCCCGGAAGTCCGAGGACCGGCGGCAGGTGTTCGAGGAGGCCGCCGGCATCATGAAGTTCCGGGTCCGCAAGGAGGAAGCGGACCGGAAGCTGGAGCGCACGCTGGAGAACGCCGCACGGGTGGACGACATCCTGGAGGAGCTGACCCGGCAGCTGGCGCCCCTGGAGGAGCAGAGCCGCACCGCCCGGCGCTACCTCGAGCTCTTCGGAGAGATGAAGACCCTGGACCTGGGGCTCTTTGTCCTCCGGTCGGACAAGCTGGAACAGCGGCTGAAGGACCTGGCCGGGGAACTGGAGCGGCTGGAAGCCGGTTTGGCGGAGACGGACGCCGTCATCGCGGAGAAAAACCTGGCCCGGGACCTGTGCCAGGAGAAGATCGCCGCGCTGGACCGGGACATCCGGCAGGCCCGGGACGGGATCATGGCCGGCGCGGAGGAAATCCACGCCGCGCAGCAGGAGCGGTCCGCGATCCAAAATCGCCTGGACAACCGGGAAGCCAACCGGCAGCGGCTGGACCGGGAGTCCGCTTCCGCCCGCCGGCGCCTGGCGGACCTGGACGCCCTGCTGGAGAGCGGCACGGCGGACACGGAGGAAAAACAGGCCGAGGCCCGGCAGGTGGAGACCGCCCTGACCGACGCCCGGGAGAAGGAGAAGCAGGCCGCGGAGGCCGAGACGGCCGCGGAGGAGGCCCTGGAGGCCCACAAGGAAGCCGTCATCGAGGCCATGAACCGCTCCTCCGCCCTGCAGAACGACCAGACCCGTCTCAGCACCATGCGGGGCCAGATGGCCCTCCGGCTGGAGGAACTCACCGGCACCCGGCGGGACATGCAGAGCGAGGCGGAAGGGCTGCGGGACGCCCTGGCCCGGCAGGAAGAGACCTTGGCGGCAGAGAACGCGCTGCTGGCCGAAAAGCAGGAGGATCACCGACAGGAGATTCGGAAGCTGGAGGAGGCGGACGCGGACCTGATCCGAATCCGGGCCGAGGCCGAAAAGCTGTCCTCCAGGCTTCAAAATGACCAGACCCGCTGGCGGCTGCTGGACGAGATGACCCGGGAGATGGAGGGCTACAATCAGTCCGTCCGCCGGGCCGTGCAGCACGCCCGGGAGCGGAAGATCCCGGGCGTCCGGGGGGTGCTGGCCCAGCTCATCGACGTGCCGAAAGAGGTGGAAACCGCCATCGACATGGCGCTGGGCGCCGCCCAGCAGAACATTGTCACCGACACCCAGGAGACCGCCAAGGACATCATCGGCTACCTGCGGGAAAACCGCCTGGGCCGGGCCACCTTCCTGCCCATGGACGCGGTGCGGTCGAAGACCCTGACCCGGGAGGAGCGGGACGTGCTGTCCATGGCGGGCTGCATCGGCGTGGCCAGCGACCTGATCCGGTGCGCGCCGGAATACCGCGGCATCGTGGAAAACTTGCTGGGCCGGACGGTCATCGCCGACAATCTGGACCACGGCATTCCCATCATGAACGCCGGCCGCCATGCCTTCCGCCTGGTGACCCTCAGCGGTGACGTGATGCACAGCGGCGGCTCCATGACCGGCGGTTCCACCCAGAGCCGGATGGTCAACCTGCTGGGCCGGGAGCGGGAGCTGAAGGAGCTCACGGAGACCCTCAGAAAGGGCAAAACTGAGCTGGACGGCATGAAGAAAACCCTGCAGGAGACCCAGGAGCGCAAGAACGGGCTGAAGGAAGCCGTGGCCGCCGCCCTGGAAGCCATGCACCAGCAGGAGATCGCCGTGGCCCGGGAGACGGAGCACACGGAAACCGCCCGGAATGCCCTGGACAGCGCCCTGACCCGGGCGGAAGCCGTCGAACAGGCCGTCGATCAGCTGACGGACCAGATCGCCGACATCGACGGGCAGCTGAATTCCCTCACGGCTGAGAACGGCACCCCCTACGACGAGGAAGCCATGGCCGCGGAGACGGAGAAGCTGCAGCAGGCCCTGTACCGCCAGCGCGCCATCCGGGAAAAGCGGGCGTCGGACGTGACGGAGCTCACCATCCGCCTCAGCGACCTGAACCACGCCATCGACGTGATGCAGCGGGATGCGAAGCACAGCGAGGCGGACCGGCAGCAGCTGATCCGGGACGAGGAAGACCGGGACGCCCGCCGGGCCGAGATGGCCGGACAGGACCGGGAGGACCTTCTCGCCCTCTCCGCTCTCGACGTAAAAATCGAAGCCATGCAGGGGGAGAAGAAAAAGCAGGAAGAAAGCGTTGAGGCCGTGGAAGTCGATCGCGTCAACGAACAGCTTTATCTGGCGGACCTGTTGCGGACGATCGAGGACAGCCATCGGCAGCACAGCCTGGACAGCGATGCCCAGCACAAGGCGGAATTGGCCGCCAGCCGGGCCTCCGCCGAGCTGAAAGCCATGCAGGACCGGATCTGGAACACCTACGAGCTGACCTACGCCGGCGCGGAGGCATACAGGCCATCCGACGATTTCCGGGAGCGGGACGCGGACCGGAGGACGAAGGAGCTGTCGGCGGAAATCAAATCCCTGGGTAGCGTCAACGTCCAGGCCGTGGAGCAGTATACCGAGACGAAAGCCCGCTTCGACGAGCTCAGCGCCCAGCGGGAGGACCTGCGGAAGGCCCAGGAAGACCTCAGCGACCTCATCACCCGGCTGCTGGGCGAGATGAAGACCACCTTCACCGCCAATTTCAGCCTGATGCAGGGCTACTTTTCCGAGACCTTTGTCCGGCTCTTCGGAGGCGGAAAGGCCGAACTGGTGCTGGCGGATCCGGACGATCCCCTGAACTGCGGCATCGAGATCAACGCCCAGCCCCCGGGCAAGAAACTGCAGCTGCTGTCCCTGCTCTCCGGCGGGGAGAGGGCCCTGACCGCCATCGCCATCCTCTTTGCCATGCTGAAGCTGAAGCCCACCCCCTTCTGCATCCTGGATGAGATCGAGGCCGCCCTGGACGACGCCAACATCGGCTATTACGCGGACTACCTGAAGGAGTACTCCGCCCACAGCCAGTTCATCGTCATCACCCACCGCAAGGGCACCATGGAGCGCTGCAACAGCCTGTTCGGCGTCTCCATGGAGGAGCAGGGGGTCTCCAGAATGGTGTCCGTCAGCCTCCAGGATTTCAGTGAATAACGATCTGAAAACCGTCCGGCCCCCATCCCCGAAACCTGTGGTTTTCAGGCAGCCGCCTCTCCACAGCCCGTTTTTCCACAGGCTGTGGATCCTGCGGATGACGGTCCCGGTGAGACGGCAAAATTCGGAAGTCCGGGCGGAAAAAGAAGGAATTCAGGACCCTGATACAGAATTTTGTCCCGAAGACCCGCAGGTCCGGCCGTTTTTATCCACAGCCTGTCCCGGTGGTTTCACAGCCTGTCCACAAAACCCGGATCCGCCATCGCCGCGGCTCCGCCGGTTTTGCCGGCTTATCCACATTTCCACACCCCCTGTTACTGTTGCTGTCCTGTATCTCTGAATACAACAGCCGCCGACCATCCAGCCATTCCGGAGGAAAATATGATGCAGCTGATCACCCAGGTCGACGCCCTGCTCAACGGGCTGTCCATTGTCACCAGAGCCATCGCGCCCCGCAGCGCCCGGGCCATTCTCGAAGGCGTGCTGATGGAGGCGTCGGACAACGAACTGACCCTGACCTGTTCGGACGGGTCCATGACCATCACCACCGCCATCGACGCGGACGTGAAGGAAAACGGCCGGGCCGTGATTCCCGGGCGCCTCATCAACGACTTGGTGCGCAAGCTCCCCGGCGGGGACGTGTCCATCAAGGTCAGCGACAGCGGCCGGGCCACGGTCCAGTGCATGGCTTCCCGCTCCAACCTGAATGCCATGAACGCGGACGAGTTTCCGGAAATCGCCGAGGAAATCACCGGCGAGAGCGTGGAGATGAAACAGGTCACGCTGAAGAACATGATCAGCCGAACCGTGTTCGCCATCGCCACGGACGAGAGCCGTCAGATTCTGACAGGCTGCCTGTTTGAGCGGGACGGCGGGGAGATCCGCATGGTGGCCCTGGACGGCTTCCGCCTGGCGCTTCAGATCAGCGACGAGGGCAGACCGGGGGACAAGCTGCTGAAGGCGGTCATTCCCGGCCGGGTGCTGAACGAGATGAGCCGGATCCTGCCGGACAGCGAGGAGCCCTGCACCCTGGTCTTCGACAAGGGCCACATGAACGCGGCCTTCGGAAGGAGCCGCATCAGCTCCGTGCTGCTGGCGGGCGAGTACATCGACTATCACCGGATCCTGCCCACCGCTTTCGGCACGGAAGCGCTGGTGAACCGCACCGAGGTGGCCAACGCCATCGACCGCGCCAGCCTCATGGCCAGAGAGGGCAAGAACAACCTGATCCGGATGAAGTTCTCCGAGGATACCCTTGAGATCACCTCCAACGCGGAGATGGGCGATGTCCGGGAGGAGATGACCGCCGCCGTCAACGGAGCGCCCATCGAGATCGCCTTCAACGCCAAATATCTGAATGACGTCATCCGGGCCATCGGTGACGACGAGATGTGCATGAAGCTGAACACCAGCGTCAGCCCCTGCGTCATCGTGCCGAAGGAGGGCAACGGGTATCTGTACCTGGTGCTGCCCGTGCGAGTATTCCAATGAGAAGGATCCTTTTGATCGGACTGGTCCTGCTCTGCGCGGCGTTTGCGACGGCAGCTGCGGCGGAGCGGGTGATCCCGGTAGCCCTGCGGTTCTCCCAGACCACTGAAATGGAAAAGATCAGCGGGAACCGCAGGGTTTTCCGAACGGTGCCCCATACGGCGCTGCCGGAGATCGACGAGGAGATGGCGGGTCTGGTGGACGAGATGGTCCGGGAGGCCATGCCCTTCATGCCCGGCAAGAGCGCGGACGGGTACCAGGAGACCCGGCTGGACGCGGGTCCGTATATCACCCGGGTGGGTGACCGGTGGATGAGTTTTCTCACCATTGCCCGGATCTCCCACATGAGCCGGCAGACCTATGTGGCCTTTGACGCCCGGGTCTATGACATGGAGACCGGCGAACCCGTCACACTGTCGGATGTCATCGACGGAGGCAAGGGCGGCTGGGACTTTCTGTCCGAAGAAGCAAAAAAACAGCTGAGCGCGCATTTTCCTAAACTGACGGCGGATCCGGACAGACTGGAAGCCATCTGCGGAGAAGACGCGCTGAGAGAGGCGGCCTTCACCCTGTCCCCGGGCCATCTCTCCCTGCTCTGGTACGCGGAAGACCTGTACGGAGAGGACGCGCCGGCGGCTCTGCTGCGGGTGACGGTATACGCGCCGGACCTGAAGCCGTTCATGACGGACAAGGCCCTGCAGGAGACGGATTGCTCCGGTTATGCCCTGGCGGCGCTGACCTATGACGACGGGCCGGTGCGGGGCTCCTCGGACCGGCTGATGAACCAGCTCCGGCTGTGGGGTGCGGAAGCCACCTTCTTCGTGGTGGGGACCAACATGGAGCGGAACGCCTGGGTCCTGTCCCGGGAATACGACGCGGGCTACAGCGTCCAGAGCCACAACTGGGTCCACCAGTACAGCAGCATCACCCGGAGCAACGTGGCGGCGTGGAAGCAGAAGATGGACGAGGGCATGTCGGACATCATCGGCGTCGGTCCGGTGATCATGCGGGCCCCCGGGGGCAACGAGAGCGCCTTCATCAGCGCCGGCATGGACCTGCCGCTGATCCACTGGAGCTGCATCTCCCATGACGCCTCGGAGAAAGACGAGGAGCGGAACAACGTGACCGGCATCGGCCGCCGGGTGGGCAGCGTCCGGGACGGCGAGATTGTCCTGTGCCATGACCTCAACACCCGGTCCGACGAGTTCGCGGCGGTCTACCTCAAAATGCTGGAGGAGCGCAGTTTCCTGCTGGTCACCGTTCAGGACCTGTGTGTGCTCCGGGGCGTGCCCCTGGAACCGGAGACGGTGATCTTCCAGTGCCCGTGAAGAATGTTCCACGTGAAACAATGAAGACAAAACGGCAGACGAAAGGAAGGGAGTTCCGGCGGAAACGGTCCGCTGGGGCTCCCTTCCTTGATTGTGGTTTGGGGTCATTCCGGCTTTGTCTGCTGCTGGGTCTTCGTCAGCCAGTCAAAGGCGTAGGTGATGTCCGCCTGGCCCTTGGTCATGCTGTTCTCCGTCAGGATCTGGCCGTTGACGATGGCGAAGACGTTCCAGTAATCGCTGTCGCCGCCGCCGGTGGGGACGTTGAAGGTCTGCAGCAGCTGTGAACCGCTGTAGAGCTTCAGGGTGGCGCCGGACTCGGAGAGGGTTTTCGTCGTGCCCTCATAGCGGTGGACGTAACAGTAGTACGGGCCGTCCGTTACCGGCAGGAGGGTGATGGTCTCCGGGCCGTAGCCCCTGCGGCTGTCCACGTCCAGCTTGCACACCTGGACGCCGTCGCTGTCGGTGAATTCCTTGAAGATCTCGTGATAGTAGACGTGGAAGAAACCGGAGGAGGAAGGGCCTTCCAGGTGAATGTCCAGATCCTCCGGATACTTGCCCCAGTTCAGCACGATGCGGAAGTGGGCGCCGCTGGCCGCGACGTTCATGGAGGCATTCTGATCCCGGCTGCTGCCCAGGACGGACACCACGTTGAAAGTCAGGTCCAGATAGCCCTCCGCCGAGACCAGAACGGTGTAGTTACCCTGGGGCAGTTCCACGGTGTACCGGCCGTTTTGTTCGGTGTCGGCGGTGGCCATGGGCGTGCCCTTGATGTTGTTCCAGTCCCGGTAAAATTTCAGCTTGGCGCCGACGATGCCGCTGCTGTTCAGGGCGGAATTTACATAGCCCGTGACCTTTCCGGGAAGGTTCTGCGTGTCTTCCCGCACCAGCAGGAAGGACTCCAGGAAGGTGGTGTGGTTGGCCACCACCCGGGCGGAAAAGCGCAGATCCAGGTAGCCCTCCATGGAGACCGTGATGAGATAATCCCCCGCCGGCGGCGAATAGGTGTAGCGGCCCTCGCTGTCGGTGTAGAAGGTGCAGCGGTACCCACGGTCGCCCTCCAGGATGATCCGGGCCATGGGGATGGGAGTCTGGGCATCGCTGGCCATCAGGACACTGCCGCTGATGATGCCGTCGCCGGTGCGGTTCACCAGCCGGAAGGGGTTGGCGCTGTCTGCCGCGGTGACCTTCATCTCCGACGCGCCGCGGTCATAGCGCTCCATGAGCAGGTTGAACCACTGGGAGCCGGAGCGGTCGGCGTCGTCGTTTTGATCCATGGCGAACCGGGCGGCCCGCAGGATGTCCTTCGTCAGGGCTTCATCTCCGGTTTCCGGATCGATCTGGATCAGCTCGTTGGCAATGCTGCCGATCATGGCGTCGTGGTAGGTGCAGTAGGGGATTCCCGTGAAGGCGACGACGGTGTTGGCGCCCTTGCTGAGCAGGGTGTCCGTCAGGCGGGTGTCGTCCGCGCCGCCGCAGCTGGCCAGATAGAACAGGCAGTCGTTCAGGGCGCCGTCGTTGTAGTACTGCTCAAAGAACGCCGCCGTCACCAGGGCCGTGCCGCCGGAGCCGTACAGCAGCCGGCCGCCGGCGTAGTCTTCCTTGCCGATCTGGCCGTTAGGGATGCCGGATTGGAAGAAGGAACCGTTCTCTTCGCTGAATCCGCCGTGGGTGTAGACCATGATCACCCGGTATTCCGACAGGCTTTTCAGTACCTCGGCGGAGACTTCGCCCTTCTCCCGGCGGACCGCGGCCTGATAGCCCCAGCCGCTCTCGGAGAGGGTCTCCATGGCTTTGACGAACTTCGAGCCGTCGAGCCCATCGGCGTCTCCCGCCGGCAGAAGGAGCAGCATTTTCCGGTTCTCGTTGGCAATGATGACTTCATAGCCCGTGGTGCCGGCGGCGGGGCTGCCGGTGACACCGGTGATGCCCGTGTCGTAATTGTAGACAAAGCTGCCGTACCCCATGCGGACTGTGAAATTCGGAATGCTGAAGGTCCAGGAGGCGATCTTCCGGGCAGAGACCAGACCGTCGAGGTAAGCGCCGATCTTCTTCTCAACCTGTTCATACGCCTCGGCGTCCCGGGCGGGATCGGAGGAGACGGAGAATTCCGCCGCGATTTGGTCCATCTCCGCGATGATCCCCGGGATGGCCTTCATCTCGTCCTCCACGCTCCGGAGCTTGTAGAAATCCACGCCCGCGGTGAGCCGGCCGCTGAGGCTGTAAGAGCCGCTGTCCACCTCCAGGCGGTAGGTCAGGCGTTCTTCCGCTTTCGGGCTGAAGGTGGCTTTCCCGTAGAAGACCCGGTCGCCCTTCAGCGTGTCCGCGTCGTTGCCGTCGTCCGTCAGGATGAAGGAGTCGCCGTTCTCCTCGCACACGGCCCGGAGGGTGAGCCCGGCCGCGCGCTGGGACGGATCGATGACGGCCATCACCAGGGTGTGGACGGGTTCCGCTTTGCCGGGGTCCTCCGGCAAGCCGAAGGCGCTCTGGGTGAACCGGAACTGTTTGACGTCCAGAACCGGCCGGTTGGCCCGCAGGATCAGGAAGGCCGCCACCGCGCCGATGACCAGCACCAGCAGGGTCACCAGCACGGTGACGACGCCGGTTTTTTTCTTTTTTGGCCGGGCCTTGCTGGGCTCCCTGCGGACGCCTTCGGGTTTTCCGGCCGCGGCGGAACGAACCGGGACCGGCTTTTTTCCGCGGGATCCTTCCATGGCCTTGCGGACGGGAGGCTTTTTCGCTTTCGCGGGAGCCGGCGGCCTTTTTTCGGCGGCTTTTGCCGCTCCGGGACCCGGCGGGGGCGTGCGCTTTGCCGCGGCGGGTTTTTCTTTCCCGGTGGCTTTTTCCGGCGCTTTCCTCTTTGGAGGTTCCGGCGGAAGACGTTTTTCTTCTTTTCCCGGCGACACGGCCGGAGGGGTTTCCGCCGGAATGTTCACCCTGGCTGGTGCCGGCGCATCCCCGAACTCCGGAACCTTCAGGGGGCTGTCGGACAGCGGTTCCGCCGGGGAATCCTCTTTGGCCGGGACGAAAGCCTTCTCCAGCGGCGGCGCCTTTGTAAGGCTGACCGTCGGGGTCGGCGCTTCCCCGAACTCCGGGACCTTCAGCGGGCCTTCGGAGGGCAGCTCCGCCGGCGCGGACTGCAGCTGATAGCCCGGATCCGCCTGAACGCCGCCGCAGATGGGGCAGAACTTCGCCACATCCGGGATGGTTTTTCCGCAATGGACGCAGATGATCATGGTGCTCCCCCTGTCCGCGTTACCGTTGAATCTCTTCGATCAGTTCCAGGATCCGCTCCGTGGCATCGGCCGGCGGGGCCTTCCGGACGGCTTCCTTCAGCGCGTCCCGGTCCCTCCAGGTCTCCCTCAGGGCGGTGTTGAGGCTCTCCGGGGTCATGTTCTCCTGCAGGAGCACCTTGCACAGGCCCCGGCGCTCGAAACTCTGGGCGTTGAGGATCTGGTCGCCCCGGCTGGCGTCCATGGGATAGGGCACCAGCAGCAGGGGCTTGTCCATGGCCTGGAATTCCATCAGGGCGTTGGAACCCGCCCGGGAGAGCACCAGGTCCGCCGCCGCCAGGGCGTCCGGCAGGTCCGCGTCCATGAACTCCACCTGGGTGTAGCCGGGCGTGCCCTCCAGAGATGGCTCCAGGTTGCCTTTGCCGCACAGGTGGGCCACGTCAAAGTCCGGCAGCAGCAGGGGAAGCGCGTCCCGCAGCGCCTTGTTGACGCTCTGGGCGCCGGAGGAGCCGCCCATCATCAGCAGCACGGGCTTTTTGCCGTCGAAGCCCAGCAGGGAAAGCCCCTTCTCCCGGGTGCCGGTGAAGAGCTCCGGCCGCAGGGGGGTGCCGACGCACTCCGCCTTTTTGCCCAGGGCCTCCGCGCACTCCGGGAAAGTGGTGACGATCTTCTTCGCGCAGGGCTTGCAGAGCTTGTTGGCCAGGCCCGGGGACAGGTCGCTCTCGTGGCAGAGCACCGGCACCCCGTGGAGTTTCGCCCCGTAGACCACCGGCACCGCCACGAAGCCGCCCTTGGAGAAGACCACGTCGGGCTTCAGCTTTCCCATCAGATGCGCGGACTGAAAAGCCCCGGCGATGACCCGGAAGGGGTCGGTGAAATTCTGCCAGGAGAAATACCGCCGCAGTTTGCCGCTCTTCACCGCGTGGTAGGTGATGCCCTCGATGGAACGGATCTTGTCCGCCTCCATGCCCTCCGCGGTGCCCACGTAGTGGATGTCATACCCGGCTTCCTTCAGCCTTGGGATCAGGGCCAGGTGCGGCGTCACATGCCCCAGGGTCCCGCCGCCGGTGAGCACGATTTTTTTCTTCTTTTTCTCTTCCATACACAGTCAGCTTCTTTTCAGTAAAATAGTCGGACAACCGTGAAATACCGTGAAAACAACGGTATCCGGCGGGTCAACGTCCGCGCAGACCCGGAAGCGGAACAAACCCGTTTTCGTGCATGAAGCTCCCGTTGCTTTGCCGCCAAATTATACCATACCCCCGGAGGGCACGCAAGGATTTCTTTTTCGTCGGAGGCGGACGGTTTTCGTTGTGATTTCGGAAATAACCGTTTTCGTTGAGATTTCGTGAGATTTCGCAAAAATACCCTGTACAATTCGGAAGATATGTGCTATGATAGTCGACGCAAGCCCAGCCGCAAACAAGCGTCTTCCTTTGGTGTCACGCATCCATCGTCCGCCAACCAGGAGAGCTCTCAATGTCCATGGATGGGTGACAATCATTTGAGGAGGAAATCATCATGTATCAGGACGAAACCTTGACCTGCCGTGACTGCGGCCGTGAGTTCGTGTTCTCTGCTTCCGAGCAGGCCTACTTCGCGGAGCGCGGCTTCCAGAACAAACCCACCCGCTGCCTCGAGTGCCGCCGCGCCAAGCGGGCCGCCACCAACGGCGGTACCACCCGTCAGTACTTCAAGGTGATCTGCGATGCCTGCGGCAAGGAGACCGAGGTCCCCTTCCAGCCCCGCGGCGACAAGCCCGTCTACTGCCGTGAGTGCTTCCAGGCGCAGAACCAGGGCCGCTATTGATCCATTGACAACCAGAGGCCGTCCGGAAACGGGCGGTCTTTTCCTGTCCTGAAAACCGGTTTCCCGGCATTGTTTCACGTGGAACATTCAGCGGGCGGGAGGTGCCCTTGTCACCCGGGGGGCGTTGTGCTACAATGCACGGGACGGGAGGGGATGACATGATATTCACGGATGAGCAGAAGGCGGCCATCAACGTGGAAAACGGCACCCTGCTGGTCAGCGCGGCGGCCGGGTCCGGCAAGACGGCGGTGCTGGTGGAGCGCATTTACCGCCTCATCATGGACGACCACCGCCTGAAGCATATGCTGATCATCACCTTCACCAACGCGGCGGCGGCGGAGATGCGCGCCCGGCTGAACAAGCGCCTCCGGGAGGCGGTGAGGGAGGACCCGGAGCGCATCGGCCAGGCTCTGGACGACCTGGAGTGCACCCAGATCTCCACCATCCACGGCTTCTGCCAGCAGGTCCTGCGGAATGAGTTCCAGGGGGTCCGCATCGATCCCGGCGCCCGGGTCGCGGCCAAGGAGGAGGGGAAAGCCCTCTTTGACCGGGCTTCCCGGGACGCCCTCAACGCCCTGCTGGCGGAGCGGGATCCGCAGTTTGAAGACTTCGCGGCGGCCTTTGGCGTGCAGAACATGCTGGAATTCTGCGGGAGTCTGCACGAGTTCCTCATGTCCCTGCCCAAACCCTTTGAGTGGCTGGCGCGGAAGGTGGAGGCGGCGCGGACGGAGGACATGGCATGCCACCCCTGGATGGAAGCGCTGCGGGCATACTGCGTCCGGCAGGCCCGGGGGCTGCTGGTGGATCTGGAGGCGTACCTGGACCTGTCCGCGGCGCCGGAAGCCCTGCCGGGCATGGCGGTGACGGCGGAGAAGGACCGGGCGGCCCTGGCGCCCTTTGTCCGGGCGGCGGAGGCCGGGGATGCCGGAGCCATCCTTGCGGCCTGCGGAATCAAATTCCCTACCTCGGCGCGTGTGACGTCCAAAACGCCTGAGGAGGAAGCGGTGAAAAACCGCTGGACATCGTGCCGGGATGACATCAAAAAACAGATCGGCGGCCTGGCGAAGCGCTTCGCCTTCCTCCTGGCGGACCCGGAAAAGCTGCGGGATGATCTGCGGCGGGTGACGGGGCATCTCGCGGGCCTGGCGCGGCTCACGGAGGAGACCCACCGGCGCTTCCTGGACCTGAAGCGGGAGGAGCGGGTCATCGACTTCGCCGACATGGAGCAGATGACTTACGACCTGCTGACGGACCCGTCGGAGCCGGAGTACCGGGAGATTTATCAGAAGGCTTACCGGCACATTTTTGTGGATGAGTGCCAGGACATCTCCCAGATCCAGAACGACATCATCATGGCGGTGCACGGGCCGGAGAACAGCCTGTTCATGGTGGGGGACGTGAAGCAGAGCATTTACCGCTTCCGCCAGGCGAACCCCACCCTGTTCCTGGACCGGATGCGGACGTACAGCCGGGAGAAGGACGCGGCGGAGCGGGCGGTCTTCCTGCAGAAGAATTTCCGCTCGACCCCGGCGGTGCTGGACGCAGTGAACGCGGTGTTTGCCCGGGCCATGCAGCGGCAGGTGACGGAGATCGACTACACGGCGGAGGATGCCCTGGTCCCGGGCGGCGAAAATACCGACACCACGCCGGTGGAGGTGCATCTCATCCCGGAGGAAGGCCTGAACGCCAGGGAAAAGGCGGCGGCGGAGGCCGATTTTGCCGTCCGGAGGATCCGCAAACTCCTGGAAGAGGAAAAGCCCGGCGGCGGACACTGGACGTACCGGGACATCGCGATCCTGATGCCCCGGGTGGCCAATGTGGGCCAGCAGGTGGCGGCGGCCCTCCGGGACCGGGGCATCCCGGTGTATTTCGACGCGGACGGTACCTATTACGAGCAGGCGGAGGTCCGGGCCTTCAAGGCGCTGCTGACACTGATGGACGCGCCGGAGAACGACGTGGCCCTGCTGGCGGTGCTGCGGGAGCCGCCCTTCGGCTTTACGGACGCCATGCTGGCAAAGATCCGGCTCCGGCGGCCGGAGAAGGGCGTGTCCTTCGGGGAGGCCCTGACGGACGCGGCCCAGACGGATACCCGCCTGGGAGCGCGGTGCCGGGACGCGCTGGACACCCTGGCGGAGTGGCGCTTCCGTCTGGAGACCAGCCGGCTCTTCGATGGTCTCTGGGAGCTGCTGCGGAAGAGCGGCCTGTACGCCCGGATGGGGGCCCGCAAGGGCGGCGCGGAGCGCCAGGCCAACCTGCGGATCCTGTGCGAGAAGGCGTCGGAGTATGAGGGCCGGGGCGGCGTGGCGCTCCACGGCTTTCTGGAGCAGCTGGAGCAGGAGGTCTCCGGCGGCGAGGCCGGCAGCGCCCACGAGCTGGGGGCTTCGGAGAATGTGGTGCGCCTCATGACCATCCACAAATCGAAGGGCCTGGAGTTCCCCGTGGTGCTGTGTCTTCAGCTCAGCGCGTCCATTGAGAAGAAAAGAGCGTCGGACCTGGCCATGCACCGGGACCTGGGGGTTTGCCTGCCCTTTGTGAACCGGGAGGCGGGCACCAAACGGGCCGTTCCCGGCAGCGAGGCCATCGCCCGGGCCTGCGCCTTCGACGAGCGGGCCGAGCGCTGCCGCCTGCTCTATGTGGCCATGACCCGGGCGCGGGAACGGCTGATCCTCTCCGGCGTGGAGAAACCGGACAAGGCCTGCTGGCGGCAGGCTCCGGGTCCGGAGCGGGTGGAGGCGGCGGACAGCATGATGGACTGGGTGATGCAGGCGGTGACGGACCTGCAGCGCGCCGGGGTGCCATCCCCCTTTGCCCTGACCTGGGAGGATCCCGTCGAGCCGGAGACCGCGGAGGAGCCGGAGGACCGGGAAATCAGTCTCCCCGCCTCCGGGGCTGAGGGCGGGAGGCTGACCTGGTGGGACGAGCCGCCGCGGCCGGTGGTGTACAGCGCCCTGAAGACCTCCGTCACCAGCCTGGTGCGCCCCAGGCCCCTGCAGACGGAGGAGACCGAGGAGGACGCGGCCCTGAAGCGGCTGCCGGAGATCCTGGCTCTGCGGCTGGGAGAGCTCCCCTCCCATCCCGCCTGGATGGAGGAGCGGGATACCCGGGGCGCCGACTATGGCATCAGCACCCACCGCTTCCTGTCCCTGGTACCGCTGGAGGAGCTGCGTTTGGCGGGTGTGGGCAATAGGCTGCCCGTGCTGTCCCGGTGCCGGGAGGACCTCCTGGCGGCCGGGGTGCTGGAGAAGGAGGAGGCCGGCATGATCCGGCTGGACCGGTGCGCGGCCTTCTTTGACGGCGAACTTGGGCAGCGGCTGCTGGCCTCTCCGCGGGTGAAGCGGGAATGGCGGTTCAACTGGCGCATGCCCGACAGCCCCGTGCTGCTGCAGGGCGTCATCGACGCGGCCTTCCGGGAGGGGGACGGCTGGGTGCTGCTGGACTACAAGACCGACCGCATCACGGACGAGGCGGCCTTTGTGGATCATCACCGGGAACAGCTGCGGTGGTATGCCCGGTCTGTGGAGGCAATCAGCGGGGAGACCGTGCGGGAATGCTGGCTGTGGTCCCTGAGTCTCTCAAAAGCCTTCCCGGTGGCCCTGTTGTGACGGAAAAGTGGGTTTGACTCGTTGATTATTGCAAAAATGTGGCGCAAAAATGGGTTTCAACGGCAAAAATCGCCATAAAAACTTGACAAAAAGGGTAAGTTGTGGCATATTGGTGGTGAAATTCTCACACTTTCGTATCAGATCGTTCACGGTTTGCGCCGGAGAGGAGGGCCCGCATGGACAAAACGCTGTTTGTGACTTACTACCTGCACAGCGGGTTTTCCTGTGCCCTCGGCAAGACGCTGCTGATCTTCGACTACTGGCTCGGGGAGCATGGGGAGCTGGCGGAGCGCAAGCGCATCCAGCCGGAGTTCCTGCGGCGCTTCGACGAGATCTACGTCTTTGTCAGCCACGGCCATCCCGATCACTTCGACCCGGTGATCAACAGCTGGCAGGGCGTGTTTCCGGTGACCTACATCGTGTCATACGACATGCCGGTGGGCACCCGGGGCAAGCGGATGAAGCCCGGGGACAGCCTGCGCTTCGGGAACCGCATGGACGTGACGGCCTATGATTCCACGGACCTGGGGGTGTCCTTCCTGGTGACCCTGGACGGGATCCGGATCTTCCACGCCGGGGACCTGAACTTCTGGCACTGGCGGGAGGAGTCCACGGTGCAGGAGATCGAGGAGGCGGACGCCGCCTTCCGCAAGGCCTGCGCGGCCATTCCCGGCGGCGTGATCGACATCGCGTTCTTCCCCGTGGACCCGCGCCAGGGCAGGCTTTACGACGCCGGCGCCAACTACTTCATCATGACCGCCAAGCCGCGGCTGCTGGTGCCCATGCACTTCTGGGGCCGGGCGGAAAACGTGTCCGAGTTTGCCCGCAGGGCCCGCAGCCGGGACACGGAGGTCATCGCCATGGTGCGCCCCGCGGAACAGCTGCAGATCCAGTTTGACGAGGACGGCTTCATGACGATCTACATCGAGCAGGACACCGGCCCGGCCTTGCCGGAGCGGGACGACGTCTTCGGCGAGACGGACCTCCCGGTGGATCTGGGCGGCCTGACCGGCGGCGAGAAGTGACCGCCGGTTTTTCTGTGCCCGGAAAATGAAGGAAAAATCCCCAGGGAATGTGGACAAATCTGTGGATTGTGTGGAAAACTTTCACGGATTGAAATAATTTATCCACAAGGAGCCCCTGAAGCTGTGGAAAAACAGGCAAAATCGGTGGACAACTCCGGGATGGGCTGTGAACAGGAAAATGCAGGGCGCAAATGTGACAGAATTGTTGTCCGCCCGTAACCGGTTCCGGCGGAAAAACGCTTGCCAAGGGCCGGGGATTTATGGTAGAATCACGGCGATATGAATCGGTCGGAGGCGAAAAGACATGACCATTGTCAGCGCGGAAATCCTCGGTGTGCGAACCGGACAGGTCAACGGGAATTACGGGTCCGCCGCCCAGTACACCGTCCTGATCCAGCGGGATGACGGGAGCCCGGAGATCCGGGAGTGCAGCCTGCAGGACCTGCGGCAGCTGGCTCCGTGGCTGAGGACGCCCATGTCGGGGCTGAAGGCGCTGACGGAGCGGGTGACGGCCCTGGAGGAAGCGGTCCGCCGGATGACCTGGCAGAACATCGCCGCGGCACACCCCATGCCGGAGGTGGTGGGTCTCCCCGGCGATGAGGCCGTGGAGCGGCTGACAGCCGACGGCTTCAGGACGATCCTGCTGCATGAGAGCTCCGGGGGAGCCCCGGCGGGCAAGGTGTACGCGGCCGTTCGCCGGGAGGACGATCCCATGGCGGTGGAGCTGGACGTGCGCTGCCCCCTGCCGGAGGTGGTGGGCCTGCCGGAGGAGGAAGCCCTGACCCTGGCCCGGGAGGCGGGTTTCCGGGTGAAAACGGAGGCGGCCCTCACCGAAGAGGACCGGACGGGCGAGGTGGTCTCCGTCAGCCGGCCGGATCCCTACGGTATGGACGTGACCTTCTCGGTGGCCCGCCGGGTGCCGGAACTGAAGGAAAAGAGCCTGGACGCGGCGCTGCATGAGCTGGAGAGCCTGGGCATCCCGGTGGCGGGCATCCGCCGGAAGAACGAGCCCGGCGTACCCCTGAACAGCGTCCTCGACTGGCACCGCGCCGGCGGCAGTGCGCTGACCCTGGTGGTGGCCAGCGACAAGCCCAACGAGGTCTACACCTGCAGCCAAGTGAAGATCAGCCACCAGATGATGCAGGACTGCGAGGTGGACAGCATCACCGGCAGCGCGACCTTCCAGTACGAAAAGCGGGACCTGGAGGTGGAGCTGACCACCGTGATCCGGCCCGCCCATTCCCACAGCTGGGTGGCGGTGGCGGAGATCTGGATCGACCAGGTCAAGATGAACAACTTCGCCACGCTGCACGACGTGGCCGGCGTGACGTCCGGCGTTCCGCAAAAGCTCCGCCTCACCTACACCCTGGACCGCGGCCTGAAGACGGAACTTCCGCCCGCCCGGGTCACCCTGCGGCTGTTCACCGAGTTCGGTGACATCCAGAAGTACAACGCCGCCCTGTCCGTGGACCTGGACTTTGACTGGGAGTGAGCCCCCGGAATACGGCCGCGCCGAATGTTCCACGTGAAACATTTTGTTTGTACACATCGGAGTACGGGACGAAAGAGGAGGAAAAAACATGAAGAAGGCAAAGCTGCTGGACACGGCGGTGTCCTTTGACCCCTACTGGGGAGAGCCGGACCGCGACGGCGACCAGGGATACGAGTACCTGGAGGACGGGCGGGTGAAACTGCGGCTGAAGGCCCCCGGCGCCAGGGAAGTGGCCCTGGACCAGTTTGGCACCATGCACCCCCTGACCCGGGTGTCGGAGGATATGTGGGAGGGCACGGTCTCCCTGGGCCGCGGCTTCCAGTATTTCTTCCTGAAAATCGACGGGAACGACGTGCTGAGCCCCTACCTGCCCATCGGCTACGGCTGCTGCCGGCCCATGAACTTCCTGGACGTTCCCGTGCCCGGCGAGGAGGAATGGGGCGAGATGGCGGGGATCCCCCACGGCGCGGTGACCCGGCACTATGTCTTCTCCACCGTCACCGGCAAGGAGGAGATCTGCCTGGTGTACACGCCGCCGGCCTATGATCCGCAAAAGAAATACCCGGTGCTCTATCTCCAGCACGGGTACGGGGAGAACGAGACGGGCTGGGTCTATCAGGGCCACGTGGGCCGGATCGCGGACCGCCTGATCCACGAGGGCCGGATGCGGGAGATGCTGATCGTCATGGGCAACGGCATGACCGCTGCCGACCAGCCCCACATGGGCCGGATGCTGTTCCCGCAGGTGCTGCTGAAGGACCTGATCCCCTTCATCGAGGCGCGCTATCCGGTGTACACGGACAAGTGGCATCGGGCCATGGCGGGGCTGAGCATGGGCAGCTACCAGACCAGCATCACCACCCTGTCCAACCCGGACCTGTTCGGCTACGCGGGCCTGTTCAGCGGGTTCCTGCGCTTCCCCCGGGCCGGTGAGGAGGAGAAACACCTGGCCATCCTGGACACGCCGGAGGTCTTCAAGGCGGCGTTCCGGGTGTTCTACCGCGCCATGGGCACGGAGGACAATTTCTTCGAGGCCTTTGCCGCGGATGATCAATTTGTCGCGGAAAAGGGCGTGGACATGCTCCGCCGCACCTTCCCCGGCGGTCACGACTGGGGCGTGTGGCGCCGCTGCATCCACGACTTCCTGCCCATGCTGTTCACGGAGGACTGACGAAAACCAAAGCGCGGGAGAGCTGTTCATCGCTCCCCCGCGTTTTTCAGTCGCCTCAGTTGATATTGAACCGGGCCTCGCCCAGGATGGTGTTGTCGAAGAAGATCTTGTAGGTGTAAGTGCCGCTGGGGATGGTGCCCTTCTCGGCCATCAGGGTGGACCAGACATTCTTGAAGTCGTAGGTCTCCCAGTACACATAGCCCCACCGCTTGAGGAAATCCTCGTAGGTGTAGTGGAACAGCAGGGGTTCCCCGCTGGGCAGGATGACGGCCATGCGGACATAGAAGGAGTAATCCTGGTTGAGATGACTGGTGGAGATCTTGATGGTGGCGCCGTAGATGCTGCTCATGTAGTCCTTGCGCATCTCGTTGCCGGAGAAGGAGTTGACGGTGGAGGACCGGTTGTTGCGGCGCTGGCGCAGGGAGAAGGTCAGGCGCATGCCGGACACGGTGGTGAAGGCGCGGATGGTGGGATTGTAGTCATACCAGCCCTGCTTCCCGTTGTTGTCCGTGACGGTGATCCAGTAGCGCTCGCCGGGCACCAGATCCGATTCCAGCCGGGCGCTGGTGGAGTACTGGTAGGTGACCGCGTTCCACCGGATCACGTCCGCGCCGCTGTTGTAATTGGCGTTGACATAGCCCTGGTAGTCGATCCTGTAGGGCGCGGTGCCGCCGGTCCAGCGGATGGACACCGAGCCGTCGCTCTCCAGGTCCACGCTGGTCACCGTGGGACCGCCGGATGTGGAGGTCACGGTGGAGGTCGGTTTTTTCGTGCCGCAGTTGGAGCAGAAGTTGCCGCTGTTGGACTGTCCGCATTCCGGGCAGTACCAGGTTTCGGCCAGGGCGCTGACGCAGCCGAGGCAGAGGACGAGGGTCAGGACGAGAGCCATGATTCGTTTCATTTCGTTTCACCTCCGGGAAATGTTGGTTTGATTCTATCATACCGGGACGGATTCGTCAATTCTCCGGGACGCTTTTCCACCGTGTCAGTAGGGCTCCGTGTGCACGAACATCAGCTCGGAGATGCAGACGTCGTTGGGATAGGCCGTGCCGATGTAGGCGTCGATGATGCAGATCCGCACGCCGGTGACGGTGGCGACGCTGGGCATGGCGATCCGGGTCCAGTCCTGGCGGCGGGTCAGGTCCTCCAGGATCAGGATCTGGTCGTCCCGGTAGGAGGTCTGGCCGATGTAGCGGTAAGAGAGGACCATGGTCCGGACGCGGCTGTTGCGGAAGTACTGGTCGTGGCCGCCGGTGACGGTCCAGAAGCCGTTCTTGATCCATAGCTCGTCGAAAGCCGACGGCTGCTCGAACTCGAAATACAGGTATTCCTGCCCCAGGGGGGTGACGGTGGTCCTGAACTGGAAGGACGTCTGTTCGTTGCCGTCGATCATCCGCTCGGGGGCGTAGCGGGTGGGGTTGTTCTTGCCGACGATGTAGCTGGTGGCCGTCACCGAGCGGACGGGCACCTTCCACGCGTTGGGCGAGCCGGGGATCCGGGTCAGGCCGGCGGTGGCGTCGGCGGCCGGCTGCTGAACCGTGGCCGGGGTCACAACGGCCGGCGCCGCGGTCACGGGCACCGCTGGGGCATCGGTCACCGGGGCGGCCGGCGCCGCGCTGCCCGGGACGCCCTCCGGCACATAGCCCAGGGCGGTCAGGAAGAAATCCTGGGCGTTGGCCGGCAGGGTCACATCCACCTTGTCGCCGTAGAAATCATAGACGCCCTTTCCGTCCCGGAAGGTTACGGTGACGGCCGCGTTGGTCCAGTAGCCGTGGAGGCTGAGGGTGCTGCCGCTCCAGGTCCAGGTCAGGTTGTAGTTCCCGGCCTCCTCCATCATCCTTTCAAAGAGCAGCGCCGTGCCGTCGGAGTAGAGGGTCACACTGAAGCTGGGGTCAAACTCGTCGGAGTAGGAGGCGAAATGGCTCTGGGGCACTTTTGCGCCGAAGGAGATGGAGATGCGGGTTTTGGCGGGCGCGGGGGTCGGGGTCGGCGTAGGCGCGGGGGTCGGAACGGAGGTCGGGACCGGCGTGGGCACGGGGGTTGGGACCGGTGTCGGGGCCGGTGTGGGCTCGGGGGTCGGAGCAGGGGTCGGCGCCGGTGTGGCCTGCGGTTTCGCATGGCTCGGGGCAAAGGCGCCCCACTTCTCCCGCAGGACGGCCAGATCCCCGTCGCCGGGCAGGACCACCACCACTTTTTCCGACTGGTTATCGTCATACCGGTAGTTGGTGTAGCCGCGGTAGCTGGTGGTCAGCACGTCATAGGTGGTGGTCTTCGAGAAGCTGTCCGCGTCGGGGGAGATGACGTAGCCGTAGTCCGTCTCCGTGGTGTAGCCGTACCGGGCGACGCTGTGGGTGATGTTCACGGCCAGGCTGCTCACATTGCGGAAATCCCGGCTGCCGGCCCGGGAGATCCGGTAGGTGTTGACCTGGCTGGAGTAGTTGTAAATGGGGAAAAGCCGCTTCGGGGAACTCTCCCCCTGGCCGTTCTCGGTTGTGTACCCGTCTGCCCAGCGGTCGCCGAAGATGAACAGCTTCTGCAGGTCGGTGTACGTCCGGGCGTAGAGCCAGAGCATGTTGTTGCCGGTGCCCCAGCTGAAGAGCCGCTCGGAGAAGTAGGGGAAGTCCGCCTTGGCCAGAAGCGTCTCCTGACGGCCGTCCGACAGATGCGCCACCAGGGCGTCCGTCTCCTCGGTGACGTAGAAGTCGTCGCCGACGTACCAGGGCTTTGACGGCAGGCCGGTCTCATAGATGGCGGCGTCTTCCAGGGAGAGATAGCCCACGGGGGTCTGGTTGTTCATCAGCACGCCGCCCTGAAGGGTCAGGCGGCGGATGCCGGTCTGGGTGCCGTTCCACGACAGGCGGCGGCAGGTGCCGTTCTCCCGGTCAAAGACCATGATGTCCGTTTTGGATTCGCTGTCCATGGGGCAGCCGAAGGCCACGTACCACCGGCCCTCCGGCGACGGGCACACGAAATACTGGCTCATCACCGGGTAGCAGCTGAAATCGCCGGTGTCCAGCAGCCAGACCGCGCATTCGCCGTCGCTGTATCCGCTGCCGGTGGGATCGGTTGCGTCGGTGTTCTGGATCAGCAGCAGGTCCTCCCCGAAGGAGATGACCGCGTTCAGCGTCCCGGCCCGCAGTTCCATCTTCGCGCCTTTGGTCACGGGATTGCCGCCCTCGGTATCATACCGGAACAGAGCCTTGACCTCGGCCTTGTCCCCGTTCCGGACGCCCAGCGCCAGGCCGTCCGCGGTGGTGAGCAGGACCCGCTCCCCGTCGTCGTAGAGGACCGCGGCGAAGCGCTCCATGGCCTTCCGGATGGTTTCCGGATCGGTCACCGCGGTGGCCTGAACGGGCTCCCCCGCCTTCAGGTCCGCGGCCGCGGCGGTGAAGCCTTCCACCGTCTTCTCCGACACAAAGAAAGGCTTTGCTTCTTCCGCGCGTTCGGTCTCTGCGGGGGCCGCCTCCGTGACGGCCGCGGGGGCCTCCGTCACGGAGGCGGGCGCCGGCGTCGCTTGCGCGGGGATGTTGTCCGGGAAGGGCAGGGGCGTGGGGTCTGCGTCGTTCAGCGGCATCTGGCCGATGTAGAGGTAGACCTCGCCGTGGGCCAGCTCCTGCCGCGAACCGTCGTAGATCCACACGGAGGCGATGTAGTTGACTACCTTGCTGACCCCGTAATGGCTCTTGTCCAGGCCCGACATGGACATGGGTTCCTGCAGGCCGGTGACCTCGAAAACCGTGCCGTTGGGATCGTAGGGCTTCTCCTCGCGGAAGTCCGTCGTATCGCCCACCACGTAGAGTACGCAGACGGCGTCCGCGGGGAAGGCGGCAGTGCCGTCGCTCTTCACCATGATCCGGATGTCCTGCCGCGGCTGCATGTCGGTGGGGCCGTAGATTTGAAGCCCGCTGTCCGCCAGGGCGGCGGTGCAGCAGATCAGCGTCAGCAGGACCAGGAGCGCCGGGATGAGCAGCCGTTTTTTCATGTCAAATGCCTCCGTTTCTCGGTTCGGACGGCCGGTCCGCCCGAAAAATGGCCGGTCCGCCCACGCGGGAATTCAGACGGTTCAGCCATTTGTCCGTGTCGGTTTCATCCATTGGTTTCATCCTATCACATGCGCGCCGGTTTGTAAAGAACGCCGAAAAACCGGATTCGCGAAAAATTCACAAAAAACTTCATCAAACCCCCTTGCCATTTTGGCGGAAAAGGCGTATAGTACACGGTGCAGGTTAGCACTCAATCAGGTCGAGTGCTAACAATTCCAGAACAGGAGGGAACACTCGATGAACGTCAAGCCTTTGTTTGACCGTGTGGTCATCAAGAATGTAGAGGCCGAGGAGACCACCAAGGGCGGTCTGATCCTGACCAGCGCCGCCAAGGAAAAGCCCCAGATGGCGGAAGTGCTGGCGGTTGGCCCCGGCGGCGTGGTGGACGGGAAGGAAGTTACCATGCAGGTGCAGGTGGGCCAGAAGGTCATTTATTCCAAATATGCCGGAACGGAAGTCAAGATCGACGGCGAAGAGCTGATCATCGTGCGGCAGAACGATATCCTCGCGGTGGTTGAATAACCCGGCGGGACGACAACATCAGGCAAAAGGAGAAGAGAACAATGGCAAAGCAGCTGAAATACGGCGAGGATGCCCGCCGCGCGCTGGAAAAGGGCGTCAATGCCCTGGCGGACACCGTGAAGATCACCCTGGGCCCCAAGGGCCGCAATGTCGTGCTGGACAAGAAGTACGGCGCTCCCCTGATCACCAACGACGGCGTGACCATCGCCAAGGAGATCGAACTGGAAGATCCCTTTGAGAACATGGGCGCGCAGCTGGTGAAGGAAGTCTCCACCAAGACCAACGATGTGGCCGGCGACGGCACCACCACCGCCACCCTCCTGGCCCAGGCCATCATCCGCGAGGGCCTCAAGAACCTGGCCGCCGGCGCCAATCCCATGGTGCTGAAGAAGGGCATCGAGGCCGCCACCGAGGCCGCCGTGAACGCCCTGAAGGACCAGAGCCAGCCCATCGCCGGCAAGCAGGCCATCGCGCAGGTGGCCTCCATCTCCGCCTCCGATGAGACCGTGGGCAAGCTGATCTCCGACGCCATGGAGACCGTGGGCGCTGACGGCGTCATCACCGTGGAAGAGAGCAAGACCATGAACACCGGCATGACCACCACCGAAGGCATGATGTTCGACCGCGGCTATGCCTCCGCCTACATGGTCACCGATCCCGAAAAGATGGAAGCCGTGCTGGATGATCCCTACATCCTGATCACGGACAAGAAGATCTCCAACATTCAGGAAGTCCTGCCCCTGCTGGAGCAGATCGTGAAGACCGGCAAGAAGCTGCTGATCATCGCCGAGGACGTGGAGGGCGAGGCCCTGTCCACCCTGGTGGTGAACAAGCTGCGCGGCGTGTTCAACTGCGTCGCGGTGAAGGCCCCCGGCTTCGGCGACCGCCGCAAGGAAATGCTGCAGGACATCGCCATCCTCACCGGCGGCACCGTGATCTCCTCCGAGACCGGTCTCGAGCTGCAGGAGGCGGACCTGAGCGTGCTGGGCACCGCCCGCCAGGTGAAGGTCACCAAGGAGAACACCACCATCGTCGGCGGCGAAGGCGACAAGGCCGCCATCGACGCTCGTATTGGCCAGATCCGCGCCCAGATCGAGGAGACCACCTCCGACTATGACCGGGAGAAGCTGCAGGAGCGCCTGGCCAAGCTGGCCGGCGGCGTGGCTGTCATCCAGGTCGGCGCGGCCACCGAGGTCGAGATGAAGGAGCGCAAGCTGCGCATCGAGGACGCCCTGGCGGCCACCCGCGCCGCGGCGGAGGAAGGCATCGTGCCCGGCGGCGGCATCGCCCTGCTGAACACCCTGCCCGCCGTGAAGGCCATCGAGAACAAGTTCACCGGCGACGCCAAGACCGGCGTCCAGATCATCCTGCGCGCCCTGGAGGAGCCCATCCGCCAGATCGCGTCCAACGCCGGCGTGGACGGCTCCGTGGTGGTGGAGAACGTCAAGAGCTACAAGCGCCGCAACGCCAAGAAGACCGGCTACGGCTACGACGCCCTCCAGGACGAGTATGTGGACCTGGTGGAGCGCGGCATCATCGACCCCACCAAGGTGACCCGTTCCGCCCTGCAGAACGCGGCCAGCGTGGCGGCCATGGTGCTGACCACCGAGAGCCTGGTGGCGGACATCCCCGAACCCACCCCGCCGGCCCCCGCGGGCGGCGACATGGGCGGCATGTACTGATCCCGAACTGCACATTACGGGCTGCTGCGGAAAACCGCGGCAGCCCTTTTGCGGTGTGCCGGGCATGGCACAATTCTAGCGGGTGAAAGTCCCGCCACGGGTAGTTACCGCCAAGTGTAGCGAACCGCAAGTTGCTGTCAGCAATGACAGGAGGGGAGGAAGCGGTGTAGCAAAGCCAGCGAGCCTACGAACAGAAACCGGATACAAGGCTAAACGGTGGGTAAGGGTGCTGCACAACCCGAAGCCCGAAAGGTAAACGTAAAACCGAAGCAGTAAATCCGGAGGTTGTGCGGCGAAAGAATTGTGTCTTACCCCGGGAGGCCCGGTCAGCAAAGCGAAGAACGAAGCGAGAGCGGAGAGAAGCCGAGTGCGAAAAAAGCGTAGTGACCGGGAGTCAGCTGAGGCCATAGTACAGATCCTCATCGAGAAAAGTAACTCCCGGAAGGCACACCAACCGGTTCGTTTTCAGAAGCCGTGGAAGCTGCCATGAAGAGATTTCAAGCGGACAATCAGCTTGATTGTGACAGGTACGATGGATGATGACACACTGACGCCGCTGCTCTGGGACATGCTGCCGGAGGAACTGGACATACAGAACAATAGCGTATCTTCTATGTGCGGAACCGTGTTTATCCCGACCGACGGAGGCAGGAAAAGACATTCGACAGATACCTGTTCGGGGATGAAAGATCCACGGAAAGTTTCAGAACGAAACGCTGAAAAACTGGGATTCGCTCCCTGCAAAAGATGCAACAAGTGATATGGTTTAAGAAGGGGTTTTTCTTCGCCCTGATTGTTGACAAAAACGCTCAGGTATGCTAAGATGCACCCGTAAACCCGATAAAAACTGTCGGAAATGGAGGCGAGGGCGGATGAAGCTGTCCACAAAGGGGCGGTACGGGCTGACGGCGATGCTGTTTCTGGCGAAGCGCTTCGGCGGGGACCCGGTCTGCCTTCGGAGCATGGCGGAGACGGGGATCCAGCCGGACTATCTGGAACAGCTGCTGGGTTCGCTGCGCAAGGCGGGGCTGGTGACCACCTCCCGCGGGGCGCAGGGGGGCTACAGCCTGGCCCGGAGCCCGGAGGAGATCACCGTGGGGGAGATCATCACCGCCACGGAGGGCCCGGTGCGCTTCTGCGACTGCGCCACGGACACCGCCGCCTGCTGCCGGAAGGAGCACTGCGACACCAAGGCGGTGTGGCACCACCTTTCCGAACAGATGAACGACCTGCTGGACAGCATCACCCTGGCCGGGGTGTTAGCCGATACGCAACAAGAAGGAGACTGATCCGATGAACAGCATCTACCTGGACAACGCCGCCACCACAGCGGTCTCCCCCGCCGTGCTGGAAGCCATGCTGCCATACTTCACTGAGCACTACGGCAATCCCTCCAGCGTCCACGCCACGGGCCGGGACGCCCGGAAGGCCATCGAGGCCGCCCGGAAGCAGGTGGCCGCCGCCATCAACGCCAACCCGCAGGAGATCTACTTCACCGCCGGCGGTTCCGAGAGCGACAACTGGGCCATCAAGGGCGCGGCCTTCGCCAACCGGAAGAAGGGCAATCACATCATCACCACCGCCATCGAGCACCACGCCGTGCTGCACACCTGCGGCTGGCTGGAGAAGAACGGCTTCACCGTGACCTACCTGCCTGTGGACGCGGAAGGCCGGGTCTCCGCCGAACAGGTTGAGGCCGCCATCACGGACCAGACCATCCTGATCACCGTCATGGCCGCCAACAACGAGATCGGCACCCTGGAGCCCATCGCGGAGATCGGCAAAGTGGCCCGGGCCCACAAGATCCTCTTCCACACCGACGCGGTGCAGGCCGTGGGCGCCATCCCGCTGGACGTGCAGGCCATGAACATCGACATGCTGTCCATGTCCGGCCACAAGTTCCACGGCCCCAAGGGCATCGGCGCCCTGTACATCCGCCGCGGCGTGCGCATCGACACCCTGATCCACGGCGGCGCCCAGGAGCGGGGACAGCGGGCCGGTACGGAGAACCTCCCCGGCATCGTGGGCATCGGCAAGGCCATCGAGCTGGCCACCGCGGACCTGGAGGCGAAGGCCGCGAAGACCGCCGCCCTGCGGGACAAGCTGATGGACGGCATCCTGGAGCGGATCCCGGACGTCCGGGTGAACGGCTCCCGCACACATCGCCTGCCCAACAACTGCAACGTGTCCGTCCGGTACATCGAGGGCGAGAGCATGCTGCTGCGGCTGGACCTGGCGGGCATCGCCGCTTCCAGCGGATCCGCCTGTACCTCCGGCAGCCTGGACCCCAGCCATGTGCTGCTGGCCATCGGCCTCCCCCACGAGGTGGCTCACGGCTCCCTGCGCATGACCCTGGGCACCGACACCACCGAGGCCGAGATTGACAAGGTGCTGGAGGTGCTCCCCGGCATCGTAGCGGACCTGCGGGCCATGAGCGTGCTGAACGCCGAAACCTCCACCGTCACTGACGAAACCTTCTTTTGCCCGCGGCGGAATGCCTGAAGCGTCAAGAGAAAACCCGGGGCACAGCGCCTGATTCGTAAGGAGGATAACCATGTATTCCGATAAAGTCATCGATCATTTCAGCAATCCCCGCAACGTCGGCGAGATCGAAAACGCCAGCGGCAGCGGCACCGTGGGCAACCCCAAGTGCGGCGACATCATGAAGATGGACATCAAGGTGGAGGACGGCATCATCACGGACGTGAAGTTCAAGACCTTCGGCTGCGGCGCGGCCATCGCCACCTCCTCCATGGCCACCGAGATGGTGAAGGGCAAGAGCATCGAAGAGGCCTTGACGCTCACCAACCAGGCGGTGGCGGAGGCCCTGGACGGCCTGCCCCCGGTGAAGATGCACTGCTCCATGCTGGCGGAACAGGCCATCCACGCGGCCATCGAGGATTACCAGAAAAAGCAGGCGGCGCAGGCCTGACCTGTCCATGCCGGAACGCTCTGTGCGGCGCTCCGGCTTTTTGATGAAAAACACGGCCGGACGCTTGCAAACAGCACGGTTTCGCTGTATACTGATGCCAGCCGGAAAAAACGCATAAGGAGGGTTCGGTATGTCATTTGTGAACGGTTTGCTGGAAAAACTTTCGGGCCTTGTGACCACAGTGGGCGGCAAGATCCTGCTGGCCATTCTGATCCTCGTCGTCGGCATGCTGGTGATCAAGCTGCTGATGAAGGCGCTGCGCAAGCTGAAGGGCTTTGAGAAGCTGGATCAGACCACGACCCGCTTTATCCTGAACGCGGTGAAGTGGGTGCTGTACACGGTGCTGTTCATCGCCGTGATCAACGTGCTGGGCGTTCCGATCGCGTCGGTGATCGCGGTGCTGGCCTCCGCCGGCGTGGCGATCGGTCTAGCCCTGCAGGGCGCCCTGAGCAACCTGGCGGGCGGCATTCTGCTGATGATCATGCGGCCCTTCAAGGTGGGCGACTATGTGGACGCGGCCGGCGCCAGCGGCTTTGTGCACTCCATCAACCTGTTCTACACCGTCATCCTCACCATCGACAACAAGCGCGTGACAGTGCCCAACGGCAGCCTGATGAACGCCAACGTGACCGACTACACCGCCGAGCCCGAGCGCCGGGTGGACCTGGTGTTCTCCTGCGCCAAGAGCGAAAAGCCCGCCGAGATCCAGCAGTGCATCCTGGACGCTGTGGCCACCAGCAAGTTTGCCCTGCAGGAGCCCGCGCCCTTTGCCCGGATCAGCGGCGGCACCAACGAGGCCATGGAGTTCACCGTGCGCGTGTGGTGCAAGACCGAACAGTACTGGGATCTCTTCTTTGAACTCAACCAGATCATCGTCGAGGCCTTCGCGGCCAAGGGTGTCAAGGCGCCGGCCATGCGCATCCTGAACGAGCAGCAGTAACCGGAACGAACCAACCGTGAACCGAAGGAAAAGGAGAAAAAATGAAAGAACTGAAAGGCACCAAGACCGAGAAAAACCTGCAGGAAGCCTTTGCCGGCGAGAGCCAGGCCCGGAACAAGTACACCTATTTCGCCTCCAAAGCCCGCAAGGACGGCTATGTTCAGATCGCGAAGATCTTTGAGGAGACCGCGGACAACGAGAAGGAGCACGCCAAGATCTGGTTCAAGCTTCTGGAGGGCGGCTCGGTGAAGGACACCGTCAGCAACCTGGCGGCGGCGGCGGCCGGCGAGGCCTTCGAGTGGACGGACATGTACGCCCGCATGGCGAAGGAAGCCCGGGAGGAGGGCTTCGAGGACATCGCGAAGAAGTTCGAGATGGTGGCGGCTATCGAAAAGGCCCACGAGGAGCGCTACCGCAGGCTGCTGGCCAACATCGAGGGCGGCCTGGTGTTCAGCCGCGAGGGCGACTGCATCTGGGAGTGCAGCAACTGCGGCCACATTGTCATCGGCCCCAAGGCGCCGGAGGTCTGCCCCGTCTGTGACCATCCCCAGAGCTACTTCATGCTCCGGGCGGAGAACTACTGACAGGCGCGCCCGTGAACGCCACCGTGATCGCCGTGGGCCGGCTGCGGGAAAAGCCGTACCGCGCCATGGCGGATGAATACCTGAAGCGCCTCTCCCGGTACGGGCGGTACCGGGAGACGGAGCTTCCCGATTTGCCGGAACCCGCCAACAGCTCCGACGCCCTGGCGGAGCAGGTGAAGCAGCGGGAGGGGGAGGCCGTTTTGCGGGCCATCCGCCCCGGGGATTACGTCATTGCCCTGACCATCCCCGGCAGGTCCTGGGACTCCCCCGGCCTGGCCCGGCACCTGGAAAGCCTGGCCGTGGGCGGCGCGGGGGAGATCGTCTTTGTTATCGGAGGTTCCCTGGGCCTGTCCGACGCGGTGATCGCCCGGGCGGACGAGGAACTCTCCATGTCCGCCATGACCTTTCCGCACCAGCTGGCCCGGGTCATGCTGCTGGAGCAGCTGTACCGCTGCGCCCGGATCAATGCCGGAGAGCGCTACCACAAGTAGCGCTTTTCGCTGTCCGCCTGTCCTGAATGGTTGATCCGGCGCCGTCCGTGCTATTGAAATCCCCGGTTCCTGCTGTATAATTGGGCCGTGCCAACGGAAGGAGGTGCACCCAATGTATTCCAAGGAAGCATTAGATCAGTATCATCTCGCGCAGAAGCGCGGACAGAAATATGTATCGTTCCGGACCGCCAGGGACATGGACCCCTACCCCGCCGTGCTCCAGGAGGTCTTCCCGGAGCTGTCCTCCGCCGCCCGCTCGGAGCTGGGGGTGCTGGACATTCCCATCGACGCCATCGTGGGCACGGTGGCGGAGGGCCGGAAGAACGCCTTTGCCGGCAATTTCATGCCGCTGCTGGCGGACAATACCGAGTTTGCCGTCAAGTGGATCTCCCTGTGTGAAGCGCATCTGGAGACGGGGATCACCGACCCCATCGTCTGCTTTGAGTACCTGGGGCAGTATTACGTGCAGGAGGGCCACAAGCGGGTCAGCGTCCTGAGCAGCTACGACGCCCTGACCGTCCGGGCCCGGGTGACCCGGGTGCTGCCCATCCCCTCCGACGATCCCAAAGTCAGGGCCTACGACGAGTTCCTGAAGTTCTACCGCCGCAGCAATGTCAACGTGCTGCGCTATGAGAAGCCCGGCAGCTGGGACCGGCTGGAGAAGGGCCTGGGCATGGAGCCGGAGCACGTATGGACCGACGTCGACCGGAAGGATTTCATGGCCCTGTACTGGAAGGTCCGGGAGGCCTGCCAGAGCCGCGTCGCCAGCCAGCTCCCCACCCTCACCGTCAGCGATGTCCTCCTCATGTGCCTGGAGGTCTATCCCTATGACCAGCTGCAGGCCCTGGACCGGGAGGAGCTCCGCCGCCGGGTGGACGCCCTGATGCCGGACATGCGCTTTGTGGCCAAGGACGAGCCCAAGGAGGTCTCCACCGAGCCGGAGATCCCTGAGAAGAGCCTGGTGGGCCGCATCCTGGACAACCTGGCCAAGCCCAGCCTGAACGTGGCGTTCATCCACGTCAACTCGCCGGCGGTCAGCGTCTGGACCCGGGGCCACGAGGACGGCCGCCTGGCCATGGAGGAGGCCCTGGCCGGCCAGGTCCGGACAAAGGCCTACGTGGTGGGGGAAGAGAGCGCCGACGCCCTGATGGAGAAGGCCATCACCCGGGACGGCGCGCAGCTGCTCATCGCCACGGCACCCACCCTGCTGGCGCCCGCCCGGCAGGCCGCCGCCCTGCACCCCAACGTGAAGGTGCTGGTCTGCGCCCTGTCCGTCCCCTGCGTGGGGGTCCGGACCTATTACAGCCGGATCCACGAGGCGAAGTTTATCTCCGGCGCCATCGCGGGCGTGCTGTGCGGGAAAGATCCCGTGGGCTACGTGGCCCGGTATCCCATCCTGGGGGTGCCGGCGGCGGTGAACGCCTTTGCCCTGGGCCTGCGGATGACCAACCCCGACGCGAAAGTCCTGCTGGAGTGGTCCTGCCTGGGCGGCGATCCGGTAAAGCGGCTGTGGGCCGCCGGCGCCCGGATCATCTCCGGCCACCCCGTGGCCGCCAGCACCCCCAGCAACATCGCCCCGGGCTGGTCCACCTCCCTGATGTCGGAGAACGGGTCCTTTCTGGCCCTGGCCTCCGACGTGTGGAACTGGGGCAAGACCTATGAGCAGATCGTCCGCAGCGTGCTGGCCGGGGCCTGGAACAGCGCCTCCGCCCAGGACACGGCGGTGAGCTACTGGTGGGGCATGTCCTCCGGCGTCATCGACGTGAAGCTGGCGGAGGTCCTGCCGCCCGGCGTGCGGCAGCTGGCGGACATTCTCAAAAGCGGCCTGACAACTGGCGACATCCGGCCCTTCGCGGGGCCGGTGACGGATCAGAACGGTCTGGAGCGCCTGAAGGCCGGGGAGGACCTCTCTCCCGAGGCCCTGATGCAGATGAACTGGCTCTGCGGCAGCGTGCTGGGCTCGATCCCCCGGATCGACGACCTGATGCCCTCCGCCCAGGAGACCGCCCGCCTCCTGGCCCTGCCCGAGGACAAGCCCACTCCTGCCCCGGAACCCGTAAAAACCGAATAATTCCGCATTCCGAATTCCCAAGGAGGTGATCCGCATCAAAATCCTGCTGCTCTCCGACGTGGAGTGCCCCGCGCTCTGGGATTTCTACCAGCCCGAGCGCGTGGCCGGGATCGATGTGATCGTCTCCTGCGGGGACCTGAAGCGCACCTACCTGGAATTTCTCGTCACCCTCACCGGCAAGCCCGTCCTGTATGTCCCCGGGAACCACGACACCACCTATGTGAAGGAGCCCCCGGAGGGCTGCGAGAACATCGACGGGCGGGTGGTGACCTGCTGCGGGCTGCGGTTTCTGGGACTGGGGGGCTGCAAGAAATACTCCGGCGGGGAATACCAGTACACGGAGGAGGAGATGGCCCGGCGCATCGGCAAGCTGCGCAGGCCCATCAAAAAAGCCGGCGGCGTGGACATCATCGTGACCCACGCCGCCATGACCGGCTACGGTGACGCGGAGGACTATGCCCACCGCGGTTTTGACTGTTTTCTGGAGCTGGCGGACCGGGTGAAGCCCCTGGCCTTCTGCCATGGACACGTGCACCGCAGCTACAGCTGGAGCATTCCCCGGGTGGTGGACTACCACGGCATCCCGGTGATCAACGCCTACGAGCGCTATGTGCTGGAGATCCCGGACCGGGACGGGTCGTCCTGAAACAGCAGGGTTTCGCCGTTCCGCTTCCAGCCCGGGAACGTATCCGCCTGCAGGTGATGCAGGCTGTCGAAGATCCGCTGATCCACCGGCGGGTCTTTCTCTTTCAGGGACCGGATCCATTCCTTGACTTCCCGGCGCTTTGAGACGTGCTCGTCCGCCGCGCGCTCCGAAAACCGGCAGGCGCACTGAATGAAGGTCAGGCCGTTGTGTTCCGCCCAGGCGATGATGTCCGCCTCGCGCACCAGGTACAGCGGGCGGATCAGGCGCATGCCGGGGAAGTTCGAGGCGTCCAGCATGGGCGGCATGGCCTGCAGCTGGGCGCCCCAGCACATGGCCATGACGGTGGTCTCGATGACGTCGTCGAAGTGATGCCCCAGGGCGATCTTCCCGCAGTTCAGCGACTGAGCCATCTTGTATAAATGCCCCCGCCGCATCCGGGCGCAGAGGAAACAGGGGTTTTTGGCCTGGGCGTCGGCCACGGTGAAGATACTGCTCTCGAACAGGGTGTACGGGATCCCCAGCAGCGCCGCGTTGTTTTCCACCTGACGCCGGTTTTCCGCGCTGTACCCGGGGTCCATGATGAGGAACCGCAGCGAAAAATCGTCCCGCTCGCGCCGGTACAGCTGCATCAGCTTGGCCAGCAGCATGGAGTCCTTGCCCCCGGAGATGCACACGGCGACGGCGTCCCCCGGCGCGATGAGGCCGTACCGCTCGATCCCGCGGCAAAAAGGCTCCCAGATCCGCTCCCGGAAAGGTCCCAGGATGCTGGTTTCTGCCTGCGCGGCGCGATCGTCCATGTTGGTCACCACCCCTCTGACGGACAGGCGCGTTCCGTGTGTTTACGGACCGATGATAGCACGATTCGCGGCAAGTTTCAACCGCCGGGAGCGCCCATGTCCGGACAGGCCGCGAACGGCGCGAAGAAGCAAGCAAAACCATTGTGCTCGTCCGGATTCTGTATTACAATGGGCCTGGAAAACGATGCCCGTCACGGGGCGGACGGAGGGCGTATGGAGTATATTGTGGATGACAAGAGGCTGAAGGCGCCGGAATTCATCGCGTTTGTCAACGGGGTATGGCCGGGCGAATACGACCCGGACAGAACGCAGGAGGCCCTTTCCAGGACCGTCAACATCACCGCTTATGACGGGGACAGGCTTGTGGGCTGCCTGCGGATCCTGACGGACGGCTACTTCTTCGGGACCATCACGGAGCTGCTCGTGCTTCCGGCGTATCAGCGCAAAGGGATCGGGAGCCGGCTCCTGGGGCTGGCCGGGACCCATACGCCCACCATGCTGTACTTCGGCTCTCAGCCGGGCGCTGAGGCGTTCTATGAGAAGAACGGCTGCCGGAAAGGGCTTCCGTCCTACGTCATCGGGAAAAAACGGTGAAGACCGGCGGATCGGACGGTTGCCGGGCGCGGGTTCCGATTTCAAATCCTTTTTGTGTTTCATTTATTGTCAAAGTATGGTACAATGCCTTGCGAAATATCCATTCATCGGGCGATGAGAAGGAGCGGCCATGATCACAGTCAGCAACGTATCCCTTACCTTCGGCGGACAGAAGCTTTTTTCCGGCGCGGACCTGAAGTTCCTGCCCGGGAACTGCTACGGCATCATCGGAGCCAACGGCGCCGGAAAATCCACCTTCCTGCGGATCCTCTCCGGGGAGCTGGAGCCCACCACCGGCTCGGTGACCATTCCGGCCAACGAGCGCATGTCCGTGCTGCAGCAGGACCAGTTCAAGTATGACGCCTTCCCCGTGCTGGACACGGTGATCATGGGCAACCAGCACCTCTACGACGTGATGAAGGAGAAGGACGCGCTGTACATGAAGCCCGACTTCTCCGACGCGGACGGCGAGCGGGCCGCGGAGCTGGAGGGCGAGTTTGCCGAGATGGACGGCTGGAACGCCGAGAGCGACGCCGCCACTCTCCTCACCGGCCTGGGGATCCCCGCGGACATGCACTACGCGCAGATGTCCGAGCTCAACGGCCAGGACAAGTTCAAGGTCCTGCTGGCCCAGGCCCTCTTCGGCCACCCGGACATCCTGCTGCTGGACGAGCCCACCAACAACCTGGACATCCGCAGCGTCAACTGGCTGGAGGATTTCCTGATGGACTTCCCCGGCACCCTGATCGTGGTGAGCCACGACCGCTGGTTCCTCAACAACATCTGCACCCACATCGTGGACATCGACTACAACCAGGTCCGGCTCTACGTGGGCAACTATGACTTCTGGTACGAGTCCTCCAAGATGATGCAGAGCCTCATGAGCGACCAGAAAAAGCGCCGGGAGGACAAGATCAAGGAGCTGCGCGCCTTCATCCAGCGCTTCTCCTCCAACAAGTCGAAGGCCAAGCAGGCCACCAGCCGCCGCAAGCTGCTGGACGAGCTGACCCTGGAGCAGATGCCCGCCTCCTCCCGCCGGTACCCCTGGGTGGCCTTCACCCCGGACCGGGAGGCCGGCAAGGACATCCTGTCGGTGGACGGCCTCTGCTACGCCCAGGACGGCGTGCAGCTGCTGAAGGACGTGTCCTTCATCGTCACCAAGGGCCAGAAGATCGCCCTCGTGGGCAACGAGCAGGCTGCCACGGCCCTGTTCCGCATCCTCATGGAGGAGATCGAGCCCGACAGCGGCAGCTTCAAGTGGGGCGTCACCATCTCCCAGAGCTACTTCCCCCACGACAACACCCCCTTCTTCGAGGGCAAGGACATGACCATGCTGGAGTGGTTCGCCCAGTATTCCCCGGAGCAGCTGGAAACCTACATGCGGGGCTTCCTGGGCCGGATGCTGTTCTCCGGCGACGACGTGTACAAGCCCGTGGGGGTCCTCTCCGGCGGCGAGAAGGTCCGGTGCATGCTGTCCCGGATGATGCTCTCCGGCGCCAACTTCCTGATCCTGGACCAGCCCACCAACCATCTGGACCTGGAGAGCATCACCGCCGTGAACAACGGCCTGATCAACTTCCCGGGCAACGTGATGTTCACCTGCCACGACCACCAGTTCATCTCCACGGTGGCCGACCGCATCCTGGAGATCCACGACGACGGCACCGTCAGCGACTATTACTGCAACTACGACGAGTATCTGGAGAAGAAGAACGGGTGACGTCCGGGGAATCTGCACGTTGAGGGTGCCGGGATGAGCTATATTGAATTTGCCCGCGTCTGCAAAGACTACCACACCGGAGAGACCGTGGTCCACGCCGCGGCCGATGTTTCCTTTGGCATCGAAAAAGGGGAGCTGTGCGTGGTGCTGGGGCCCAGCGGGGCGGGGAAAACCACGGTGCTGAACCTGCTGGGGGGCATGGACACGGCCACCTCCGGGCGCATCACGGTGGACGGCAAGGACGTCACCGCCATGAACCGCAAAACCCTGACGGAATACCGCCGGACGGACGTGGGCTTCGTCTTCCAGTTCTACAACCTGATGCCCAACCTGACGGCCCTGGAGAACGTGGAGCTGGCCCGGCAGGTGTGCCGCAACGCCCTGGACCCCCGGCAGGTGCTGGAGCAGGTGGGACTGAAGGACCGGATGGACAACTTCCCGGCCCAGCTCTCCGGCGGGGAGCAGCAGCGGGTGTCCATCGCCCGGGCCCTGTGCAAGAACCCGGCCCTGCTGCTGTGCGACGAGCCCACCGGCGCCCTGGACTCCGCCACCGGCGCCCAGGTGCTGAGCCTGCTCACCCGGGTGGCCCGTGAATTCAGCACCACCGTAGTCATCATCACCCACAACGCCTCCATCGCCAAGCTGGGGAACCGCGTGATCCGCATGCGCTCCGGCGAGGTGGAAAAGATCAAGACCGAAAAGCATCCCCTGCGGGTGGAGGAAATCAAATGGTGAGGGCATCCCGGGGCCGGAATGCGCTCCGCCGAAAACTGTCCCGGGACATGCGGCAGAACTTCATGCAGTTTCTCGCCATGTTCCTTTTGTGTTTTCTGGGGACATGGGTGTTCGCGGGGCTGGACGCCAACTGGCGCACCGAGGAGCTCACCATCGAGACCTGGCTGTCGGACGGCGCCCTCAGCGACCTGTGGGTCCGGAGCGCGTCCTTCACAAAGCAGGACCTGTACCGGCTGGAGGCCATGGAGCCGGTGGCGGAGGTGCAGCCCCGCATCGACCTGAGCGCCGAGTGCCCGGACCTGCCGGGATCGGTGACGGCCAATGTCCACGCCTTCAGCGGGGAGATCCGGCTGAACAAACCCCTGGTGCGGTCGGGCGAGGGCCTGGCCCCCAGCGATGCCCGGGGCTGTCTGGTGGAGGAGCAGTTCGCCAAGGCCCAGGGCCTGGCCCCCGGGGACCGGCTGAAATTGACCCTGGCCGGCACGGACTATACCTTCGTCGTCCGCGGCACGGTGCTGTCCCCGGAGTATCTGGTCACCGCCAAGGACATCGGCTCGGACCCCGCTGTCTTCGGCTTTGTGCTGATTTCCTCGGAGGCGCTGCCCGGCGTGCCCTTCAACGATCTCCTGGTGCGGCTGACGGAGGGAACGGACCCGCAGTCCGCCGAGCGGGAGGTCTCCGCCCTGCTGCCGGACGCCGTGGTCATCTCCCAGGCCTCCCACTCCGCCACCGTCCAGGCCCGGAACTATGTCCACCTCTTCCGGAACATGAGCTATCTCTTCCCGGTGCTGGCCTACTTCGTGGCCGCGCTGGTGGTGATGACCACCATCTCCCGGATGATGGACACCCAGCGGATCCAGATGGGCACGCTGAAAGCCCTGGGATACAACGACCGGCAGATTCGCCGGCATTACCTCTCCTATGCCCTGTGGCCCTCCCTGCTGGGCTCGCTGCTGGGGCTGATCTCCGCTCAGTATACCCTGGTGCCGGTGCTGTGGAACATGGTGGCGGTGCACGTCCGGGTGCCGGAAGTGCTGCTGGCGCCCATCTCCCCGCTGGCCTGGGGCATGGCCGCGGCGGAGGTGATCGCGGCGGTGCTGCTGTGCATGCGCCATGAGAAGCGCACCGCCCGGGAGACCGCGGCGGAGCTCCTGCGCCCCAAGCCCCCCAGGGCCGGCGCCCGCATCCTCCTGGAGCGGATCCGCCCCCTGTGGAACCGCTTCTCCTTCAACGCCAAGATGATCGTGCGGAACCTCTTCCGCAACAAGGGCCGCACCCTGATGTCCATGTTTGGCATGCTGTTCTGCAACATGCTGATCATCTGCTCCTTCGGCCTGCAGGAGTCCATCCCCTATTTCATCGACGAGTACTTCCAGGGGACCCTCGACTACGACGTGCGGGTGACCCTGGACCCGGCCCTCAGCGGGACCCTGGAGAGCTACCGGGCCCGGCTGGACGCGGAGACCGTGGACGGCGTCATGGACATGAGCGTCAGCCTGCGGACGGCGGACCGCACCCGCACTGTGCTGATGACGGTGCTGCCGGAGGACACCGCCGTGCTTCGGCTGGGAGAGGATCACACGCCCCTGGTCCTGCCGCCGGAGGGCCTGATGATCACGAAAAAGCTGGCCTCCGCCATGGACCTGAAGGCGGGGGACACCGCGGAGGTCTGGCTCACCGGCGAGACCGAGCCCATTCTGATGACGGTGGCGGGCCTGGTGGACAGCAACATCGGCCAGACGGCGTACCTGTCGAAGACCGCCTGGGAGCGCCTACGCAAGGGCAGTTTCGCCTGCACGGCTCTGCTGGTGAAAAACCCCACGGACCGCGGCTTGCAGCAGCTGGACCAGATGGACGAGGCCGCGGACTTCACCTACCCCGCAGAGCAGACCAGGCAGACACAGCGCTTCATGGACTCCGCCACCGGCGCCTTCTCCATCCTCAGCGGCGTGGCCCTGGGGCTGGCCTTCATTATCTGCTACAACATGGGCCTGCTGAACTTCACCGAGCGCACCCGGGAGTACGCCACCCTGAAAGTGCTGGGCTATCACCAGCGGGAGATCCGCCGGCTGATGCTCCACGAGAACACCCTGACGGCGGTCATCGGCGTGGGGCTGGGCATTGTGCCGGGGATCCTGCTGGTGGCGGTGATCCTGAAAATGTGCGAGTTCGACAGCATGGTCTTTGAGGCGCATGTCACCTGGTCCACCTGGGTGCTGTCCAGCGCCGTCACCTTTGCCTTCACCTGGATGATCGAGTGGCTGCTGACCCGCAAGGTGCGGAAGATCGACATGGTGGAAGCCCTCAAGAGCGTGGAGTGACCCCGGAAGGAGGAACCTCTGTGAAAAAGCCCTTTCTTTTCCTTCTCTCGCTGGTAATGCTGGCCTGTTCGGCGGCTTCCTTCGCCGCGGCGGAGGATCTCACCGGGCGCACCATCGCCTCCGGCACGGTGGCGGCCGCGGCCTTCGAGGACCTGACGGCCCCCTGGTCCGGCACGCTGATGCCCTTTGACCTGGAGGCGGGGGACACCGTCTCCGCCGGGGACGTCCTGTTCACCATGCGCACCCAGGACATCTTTGCCCCGGAGGACGGCACGGTGACGGAGGTCTTCGCCCGGGAGGGGGACGATGCCGCCGCCGTCCTGGCCCGCTACGGCGCCCTGGCCTCCCTGCAGGGAAGCCCGAAGCTCCTGATCAACGCCACCAACGCCAACGTGTCCGAGGCCAAATGGAAGGACATCCGCGTGGGCCAGGCCGTGTACTTCAAGACGGACAGCGTGAAGGGCTCCGGCCGCATCGTGATGATCGCCGGGAACAGCTTTGTCGTGGAGGTCACGGAGGGGGCCTTCGACATCGGCCGGCGGCTGACGCTCTACGAGAACAGCGGATACAAGAACCAGATCGGCACGGGCACGGTGGTCCTGCGGGATCCGGTGAGCGTCACCGGCCTGGGCCGCGTGGTGGCGGTGCATGCGGAAGCCGGCACGGAAGTGACGGCCGGGCAGCGGCTGTTCACCGTGGCCGGACAGGACGCGGATCCGGGCAGCGGCCCCGCCGTGGCGGCGCCCTCCGGCGGCGTGGTGGCCCAGGTGGCGGTGGCCCCGGGACAGCAGGTCTGGAAGGGCGCGCTCCTGGCCCGGGTCTGGCGGACGGATGCCCTGGAGGTCGTCGCCGAGGTGGATGAGATGGACCTTCCCCGCCTGAAGGTGGGGGATACCTGCCCCATCGTGCTGGACATGGACCCGGACACGGTGCTCACCGGCACCGTGACGGAGATCAGCGGCCTGGGCGTCACCCGTCAAAACGCGGCCTATTACCGGGTGCGCTTCGCCCTGGAGGAGAAGGACCTGCCCCTGGGGGCCAGCGCGTCGGTTTACCTGCCCGGAAAGTGACGGGAGTCCGCTCCCGGTTTGGAGGAAACATGATTCAGCCGAGAAGAATGATCGCCGCCCTGCTGGCCAACGTCAGCTCGGTGATCGTGGGCAAGGAGGAGGCCATCGAGTACGCCCTGCTGGCCCTGCTGTGCAAGGGGCATGTCCTGATCGAGGACGTGCCCGGCGTGGGCAAGACCACCATGGCGGCGGCCCTGGCCCGGTCCCTGGACTGCAGCTTCCGCCGCATCCAGTTCACCCCGGACCTGATGCCCTCGGATGTCACGGGCTACACCCTGGTGAACATGAAGAGCGGCGAGGAGGAGTTCCGGGAAGGCGCCATCATGAGCCAGGTGGTGCTGGCGGATGAGATCAACCGCACCAGCCCCAAGACCCAGGCCGCCCTGCTGGAGGCCATGGAGGAGCACCAGGTCACCGTGGACGGCGTCACCCACGCTCTGCCCAGGCCTTTCATGGTCCTGGCCACCCAGAACCCCGGCGCCTTCGTGGGCACCTATCCCCTGCCCGAGGCCCAGATGGACCGCTTTTTCCTGCGCATCGCCATCGGCTATCCCACCGTGGAGCAGGAGATGGACGTGCTGGAGCGCTATTCCGGCCAGGTGAAGCCCCTGGACCAGCTGCAGCCCGTCTGCTCCGCCGCGGACGTGCTGGCCATGCAGGAACAGGTGGGCACGGTGTACTGCTCGCCGGAGGTCCGCAGCTATGTGGCCAACATCGCGGCCACCACCCGGCGCGTGCCGTCCCTGCAGCTGGGGCTCTCCACCCGGGCGGCCATCGCCCTGCTCCGGGGCAGCCAGGCCTGCGCGGTGCTGGCCGGGCGGGACTATGTGCTGCCGGAGGACATCCAGCACATGCTGCTGCCGGTGTGCTGCCACCGCCTGGTGCTCAACCCGGAGGCCCGCATGAAGGGCGTCACCGCCGAGAGCATCATGAACGCCGTGATGAGCAGCGTCACGGTGCCGGTCCGCCTATGAAGCGGAAGATCGCGCTCCCCCTGGGGGCGGCGCTGGTGCTGCTGGTGTCGGCGCTGTCCACGGGCAGCCCGGTGCTGCTGGCGCCGGCGGTGCTGCTGTTCCTGCTGCTGATCACGGGCAGCGTGTCGGTGCGCCGGGCGGCCCGGACCCTGGCGGTCTCCGCGGAGACGGACGCCGCCGCGGTGCGCCGGGGGGAGAGCGTGCGGCTGACCCTCCGGGCCGGGCACCGCGGCCTGCTGCCGGTGGCGCCGTTGCAGCTCACCGTCGTCACCGGTCCCGGCCTGCCGACGCTGTCGATCCCGGCCCCCCAGCGCCGGGGCGAGGCGGAGCTGACCCTGCCCTTCACCGCCGCCCATGTGGGATCCTGCCGCCCCGGCGTGGCCGACTGCCGGGTGGAGGACCTCTTCGGGTTCTTCTCCAAGACGGTGGAGACCCCGGAGGCCCGGGTGTCCCTGACGGTGATGCCCAACACCTTCGAGCTGACGCCCCTGGCCTTCTACCCCGCGGATCCGGGCCTGGGCACCATGGCCACGGCCACGGAGGACGCCTCCGAGCCGGTGGACGTCCGGGCCTGGCAGCGGGGCGATCCCCTGAAGAAAGTGCACTGGAAGCTCTCCGCCCGCAAGCGGTCCCTGGTGGTGCGGCACTTTGAGGAGCCCACCCAGCCCGAGGCCCTGATCCTGCTGGATTGCACCCGGCCCGACCCGGGCAACAGCGAGGCCGCCACCCGGGACGCCATGGTGGAGACCGCCGCCAGCGTCATGGCCGCCCAGGCCGGGGGTGACAACGACGTGCGCCTCCCCCTGTGGGGACGGCATCCCACGGAGCTCACCCTGCGCATGGGGCTGCCCCTGGTGCTGGAGCGCCTGGCCCAGGTGGACTTCTCCGCCACGGAGGGCTTCGAGAAGCAGCTGATGGACGCCTCCCGCCGCTTGCGGCAGGTGGGCGCCACCGTGGTGATCACCTCCCGGCTGTCCGGCCGGATGGTGGAGCCCCTGACCCGGATGCGGCGGCTGGGGCCCAGTCTGCGGATCTACCTGGTGAGCGACACCCCGGACCGCCCCGACTGGCGGCCCCTCATCACCCGGCTGCAGCGGGCCGAGGCCGAGGTCTGCAGCGTGAAGCCCGTGCAGGAGTGAACCGTTTCCCACGATTTGTTGATAAGGAAGTGCGGCTTGTGTCGAGTCCGATTCAGATGTTTGGCGCCCTGGTGACGGCGGCGTCGCTGCTGGTCAGCGAGCCGGTGTCCCTGGTGACCCCGCAGAACAACCCGGATGACCTGCTCCTGGCGAACCGGGAGTGGCCCATCAGCGGAGATTACACGCCGGAGGTGCGGGTGAGCAATGTTCCCGGCCAGGTGCGGAAGCTCCGGGATGAGGCCGCCACGGCCCTGGAGGCCATGTTCGCGGTCTGCAAGCAGGAGACCGGGGCCCAGCTGGTGTCCGTCAGCGGCTACCGGGACTACGACAAGCAGGAGCGGATCTATGCCCGCAAGCTGAAAAGCGTCAGAGGCAGCGTGGAAAAGGCCGACGAGTACGTGGCCCGGCCCGGCACCAGCGAGCACCAGACGGGCCTGTCCATGGACGTGGGCCAGCGGGGCGTGAACGACAGCCTGGTGTCCTCCTTCGGCACCAGCGCGGGGGGCGTGTGGCTGCGGGAGAACTGCTGGCGCTTCGGGTTCATCCTGCGGTATGACGAGGGTTGGGAGGAGATCACCGGATACGCCTACGAGCCCTGGCACGTGCGCTATGTGGGTCCGGCCCACGCCGCGGCCATCCACGAGGACCCGCAGCCCCTGGAGCAGTACCTGCTGACGGTCCGCCGGGACCGGTTCATGGCGGCGCTGGGGATGGAAGACGAAGAGATCATCGGTGTGCTGGCTGTCCCGGAGACGGCCGGAGAGGAGGAGTGACGGATGCTGAAGACGACGGGAAGGCTGCTGGCCCTGGCGCTGGCCCTGCTGACGGTTGGCGCGGTCCTGGCGGAAGAGGAGGATTCCCTGCTGTCGGACCTGTACAGCGACCTGGAGTTTGAGGAGAGCTATGACGACGTGGTCTGGGATTTCCCGGTGCTGCTGTCGGACATGGATCCCGAGCTGATCCGGATCGCCAACCGGCAGTACCTGCTGCCCAAGGATTATGTCCCGCAAAACCTGGTGAAGGTGCCCAAGGATCCGACCAAGGGCGGCATCCGCTGGGCCGTGACCCCCACGGACGGAAAGCTGAAGGGGCAGTATCTCCGGCAGGAGGCCGCGGACGCGCTGTGCGCCATGAACGCGGAGATGCGGCAGATCAGCGGCTTCCGGGACATGTATCTGAAGAGCGCCTACCGCTCCTACTCCAAGCAGAAGACCATGTATCACAACCGGCTGGCCAAGAACAAGGGCAAGGACGACGGCTGGGTGTCCATGGAGGGGGCCAGCGACCATCAAACGGGCCTGGGCTGCGACGTGGTGCCGAAGAACTGGAAAGACAAGGCCATGAACGACAAGATGATGAAGGAGCCCGAGTGCCAGTGGATGGCCGAGCATTGCCATGAGTACGGCTTCATCATCCGGTATCCGGCGGACAAGAAGGAATACACGGGCATCAACACCGAGCCCTGGCATCTGCGGTACGTGGGGGTCCCCGTGGCCACCTACATCATGGAGAACAGCCTGTGCCTGGAGGAATTCCACGAACAGCTGCAGGCCGCCATCGACGCCTTCCTGGCGGCGGGGGGCGATCCTTCGCTGGTGAGCGCTTTTGTGCAGACCTCCGCGGAGTGAGACGGAAGGAGACCGTATGCGGAAAAAGATCGACACGGGCTGGCAGTTTTTCAGGGCAAAGCCGGATACCCCCCGGGGAGCGGTGGCGGAAACGGACTGGCAGCCCGTTTCCTTGCCCCACGACTGGCTCATCGGCCAGGAGGAGGATCTGTACGAGACCGGGGACGGCCTCTATCGCCGGGTGCTGACCTGCGGGCCCGGGGAGGAGGAAAACGCCTGGATCCTGCGCTTCGACGGGGTCTACATGGACTGCGCGGTCTCCCTGAACGGCGAGGCGGTCTGCGAACACCACTACGGCTACACGGCCTTCGAGGCGGACCTGACGGGAAGGATCCGCCCCGGGGACAACCTGCTGACGGTGCGGGTCCGCCACCGCAGCCCCAACAGCCGCTGGTACTCCGGCGCGGGCATTTTTCGCGACGTTTTTCTCTTCAAGCATTGTGAGGGGTTTCTCGTTGAGGATGGGCTCTACGCCGTGCCGCGGAAAGAGAAAAACGCCTGGTGGACCGTGACGGTCACGGCGGAGGCGGAGCGCGCGGAAGGAGAGCCCGTCCGCTTTGTGCTGGAACGGGCCGGAACCGTGGCGGCCGAAGCGGAAGGTCCTGTCATAAACGGAACGGCCAAAGCGGAGATGCGGGTCCTCTCGCCGCGGTGCTGGTCCCCGGAGGACCCCGCCCTGTACAGCCTGACGGTGTCCCTGCCGGGGGACAGCCTGACCCGGAACATCGGCTTCCGGGAGACGGTGTTCGACCCGGAGCGGGGCTTGCTGCTGAACGGAGAGGTCACGAAGCTGAAGGGCGTGTGCCTGCACCACGACCTGGGCCTCCTGGGCAGCGCCTTCCACGAGAAGGCCGCCCGGCGCCAGCTTCAGACGATGCTGGATATGGGGGTCAACGCCCTCCGCACCTCCCACAATCCCCCCGCCAGCCGCCTGCTGGACCTGTGCGACGCCCTGGGCCTCCTGGTGGTGGACGAGTTCACCGACATGTGGCAGATGCCCAAGACGACGTACGACTACGCCCGGTTTTTCGACGCGGACGTGGCGGCGGACGTGGCCAGCTGGGTCCGCCGGGACCGGAACCATCCCTGCGTCATCATGTGGTCCGTGGGCAACGAGATCTACGACACCCACGCCAACCCGAAGGCCCCGGAGATCACCGCCATGCTGAAGGGCCTCGTGGAGAAACACGACCCGGCGAAGAATGCCATGGCCACCATCGGCTCCAACTACATGCCCTGGGCCGGGGCGCAGAAGTGCGCGGACGTGCTGAAGATCGCCGGGTACAACTACGGCGAGAAGTGCTACGCGGAGCACCACGCGCAGCACCCGGACTGGGTGATCTACGGCAGCGAAACCGCCTCTCTGGTGCATTCCCGGGGGGTCTATCACTTCCCCATGCGGGCCAACGTGCTGGCGGAGGAGGACCTGCAGTGCTCCGCCCTGGGGAACAGCTACACCTCCTGGGGCACGCAGAACATCGCCGCCCTGCTGGCGGACGACCTGAACAACCCCTTCTCCATGGGGCAGTTCATCTGGTCCGGCATCGACTACATCGGCGAGCCCACCCCCTACCACACCCGGAACAGCTATTTCGGCATGGCGGACACCGCCTGCTTTCCCAAGGACATTTACTACCAGTTTGCCGCCGCCTGGAGCGAAAAACCCATGTGCCACATCGGCGTCACCTGGGACTGGAACGAGGGCCAGCTTATCGACGTGCCGGTGATGACCAGCTGCGCCTCCGCGGAGCTGTTCCTGAACGGCGTGTCCCTGGGCCGGAAGGACGTGGACCAGCGGGACGCCGCCAAGGCCAGGCCGGTGTGGCAGGTGCCCTTCACCCCCGGTATCCTGCAGGTGAAGGGCTGTGACGAGGACGGCCACGTGCGGGCCCAGCACACCCGGTGCACCTCCGGGGATCCCGCCCGGCTGGTGCTCACCTGCCCCGACACCCGCCTGGCGGCGGACGGCCGGGACCTGGCCTTCATCACCGTGTCGGCGGTGGACGCCCAGGGCCTGCCGGTGGAGAACGCCTGCGACCGGGTGCGGATCCGGGTGGAGGGCCCGGCCTTCCTGCTGGGCCTGGACAACGGTGATTCCACCGACCGGGACGGCTACCGGCAGGACAGCCGCCGCCTGTTCAACGGCCTGCTGCTGGCCATGGTGGGTTATGCCCGGGAGCCCGGGATGATCCGGGTCATCGCAGAGGCGGAGGGCCTCGAGACGGCCTGCCTCACCCTGTCCGCCTCCGAAGCGTCCGACGTCGAAGAGACCGTGCCGCCCCATATCAGAGAGATCCCTCTCAATGGGCGAAGAGAAAAAAGACGCATTGACCTGAAGGCTCTGGGCAGCACGGAACTTACGCCGGAGCATCCCTCCGTGGACTTTGCCGTGACAGTGTGTCCGGAGGGCGCGGCGGAGGAGGCTGTCCGCTGGCGGATCGTCAACGAGGCGGGGATCACCAGCCCCATTGCCAGGGTGACGGAGATCCCGGGCGGCGTGCGGGTCACGGGCCTGGGGGACGGCGACGCCTGGCTCCGGGGCACCCTGACCAACGGCACGGACTGCGTGCGGGTGATCTCCCACATGGAGCTGCGCCTCTCCGGCTTCGGAGCGGTGAACCTGGACCCCTACGGCTTTGTGACGGCGGGCCTCTACGACCTGCACCGGGGGAACATCACCGCGGGCAACGAACAGGGCATCTCCTTCTCCCGGGAGGCGGCGAGCATGGTGGGCTTCAGCAATGTGGACTTCGGGCCGGTGGGCTCGGACGAGATCACCCTGCCCGTCTTCGCCCTGAACGGGGACCGCTACGACATCCGTCTGTGGCTGGGGGACCCGGAGAACGGCGGGGAGGAACTGGCGGTGCTGTCCTATCAGAAGCCTTCTGTCTGGAACACCTACCAGGCGGAGACCTGGAAGCTCCCCCGGCGCATCACCGGCCTGCAGACCATCTGCTTCACCCTCAATGACAAAGTACACCTGAAGGGCTTCTCCTTCAGGCGCCTGGAGCGCGCCTGGCTGAACCTGTCGGCCCTGGAGGCGGACAGCGTGTACGGCGACGATTTCCGCCGGACGGACCGGGGCGTGGAGGGCATCGGCAACAACGTCTCCCTGGCCTACGGCGGCATGGACTTCGACCAGGGAGGCCCGGTGACCCTGACGCTTCACGGCCGGACGGACCTGCCGGTCTGCTCCGTCAGTCTGCGGATCACGGACGCGGCCGGGGAGACCTCCGCGCAGCTGTGCGGCTTCCGGAGCGATGCCGGCGAGCGGCAGACCTTTGCCCTGACGGTGCCCGCCGGGGTGTGCAGGGTGGCCTTCGTCTTCCTGCCGGGTTCGCGGTTCGACTTCTACGACTTCCAGTTCAGCCGGGAGGGATAAGCCATGGCATTTGTGGATCATTCGCTGCTGCCCGGGGTCACCCACATCGAGGAAGCCCCCATGGGGGTCTGCATGACCCTGCTGGAGGGCGACCGGGAGGCCCTGCTCGTCGACACGGGCTACGGCCTCGAGGACACGGCGGCCCATGCGGCGAGCCTGACGGAAAAACCCCTGCGCGTCCTGCTGACCCACGGCCATCACGACCACGCCATGGGGGCCGTGCACTTCCCCCGGGTCTGGCTGTTCCCGGAGGACGCGCCCGTGTATGAGACCTACACCAACGCCCACTGGCGGGAGCATGTGCTGGAGGGCGTCCGGGCCAAGGGCCTGGCGGTGGACGAGGCGGCCTATCTCTCCGCGCCGGCGGCCCCGTGGGAGGCGCCCCCGGCGTCCGTGGACCTGGGGGGCCTTACGGCGGAGATCATCCGCTGTCCGGGCCACACCCCGGGCTCCGCGGTGGTGTGGGTGCCGGAGCGGAAGCTGCTGATCACCGGCGACGACTGGAACCCGGTAACCTGGCTGTTCTTCCCGGAGGCCCTGCCGGTGCGGGCGTGGCGGGAGAACGTCCGGCACCTGCTGGACCTGCCCTTTGAGCGGATCGTCTGCAGCCACCGGGGAGAACTCTGGCCCCGGGAAACCTTCGAGGCGTTCCTGGACGCGCTGACGGACGAGGCCCTCCAAGCGGCAGAGCCCACCGGGGAAGGCGCCGCCATGGGCATCGACACCGCCGCCGTCCGCCCAACCCCCGAACAGGCGCTGATCTTCGACCGGGCCAAACTCGCCTGAAATCCCCATCACAATACAGCAGACAGCAGAAGAAAAGAATCCCGCATTCCGAATTATACATGAAAGGAAGCGTTCCCCATGCCCCAGCGCCTTTCCTGGCTCCCCTTCCTCCCCCGGCCGGTGCCCGCGGATCTGACCGAGCCCGCCCAGGTGGCGGCCTTTGAACTCTCCCAGGTGCCGGACCTGCCGGCGGAGTTGCGGCCCGATCCCGATCTGGGGGAGGCCTATGAGCTGACCCGGGACGGGGAGACCGTCGTCATCCGCGGCGGCCGCACCGGCATCCTCTATGGGGCTTATGCGGCGATCATGGCCCACGCCGCGGGACAGCCCCTGCCCTCCGGGGTCCGGCGGCCCTTTTACGCCGACCGCATGGTCAACTGCTGGGACAACATGGACGGCACCGTGGAGCGGGGCTATGCCGGGCGCTCCCTGTGGTTCGAGGGCGGGGATTTCCGCTACGACCCGGCCCGGATCCGGCAGCTGGGGCGGCTGCTGGCCTCCGTGGGGCTGAACGTGTTCTGCATCAACAACGTGAACGTGCACGAGCCCGCCCAGCGGCTGCTGACCGACTGGCTTCCGAAACTGGCGGCGTTCGCGGACCTGCTGCGGCCCTTCGGCGTGCGGCTGATGACGTCCATCGACTTCTCCCAGCCCATGCGGGAGGGCGGCCCCACCGCGGATCCGCTGGACGAGGGCGTCCGCGCGTGGTGGAAGGCCACGGCCGACAGGGTGTGGGCGGCCATCCCGGACTTTTTCGGCTTCTTGGTCAAGGCGGACAGCGAGCATCGGCCGGGGCCCTTCACCTACGGCCGCACCCATGCCGAAGGCGCCAACATGCTGGCCCGGGCCGTCGCGCCCCATGGCGGCAAGCTGGTGTGGCGGGCCTTTGTGTACAACTGCCAGCAGGACTGGCGGGACACGAAAACCGACCGCCCCTGCGCCGCGTACGCCACCTACGCGCCCCTGGACGGCCGGTTCGACGACAACGTGATCCTGCAGGTGAAATACGGCCCCTTCGACTTCCAGGTGCGGGAGCCGGTCTCGCCCACGTTCTTCGCCATGCCGCGGACGCACCTGGCGCTGGAACTGCAGCTGGCCCAGGAGTACACCGGCCAGCAGATCGACCTCTTCGCCATGGCCCCCATGTGGCGGGAGATTTTCGATACCCTGGGGAAGGAACGGGTCGACGCCGTGGCTGCGGTGAGCAACCTGGGCCGGGACGGCAATTACTGCGGCCACCCCTTCGCGGCGCTGAACCTCTACGCCTTCGGCCGGGCGTGCTGGGATCCGGACTTTGACTCGGAGGCCCTGATCGGCGGCTGGGTGTCCCTCACCTATCCCGCCCTCTCCGCGGAGGAAAAGGCAAAACTGACGGAGCTGCTGATGGGAAGCCGGCATGCCTACGAATGCTACACGGCGCCCCTGGGCCTGTGCTGGATGGTGAGCCCCAACAACCACTACGGCCCCAGCCCCGACGGCTATGAATACCAGGCCTGGGGCACATACCACAAGGCCAGCCGCGACGCCGTGGGCATCGACCGCACCGCCGCCGGCACGGGGTACACGGAGCAGTACCCGGAGCCCATGCGCTCCCTGTACGCGAACCGGGACACCTGCCCGGACGAACTGCTCCTCTTCTTCCACCGCCTGCCCTACGGCTATGTCATGCGGGACGGCCGGACCCTGATCCAGCGGATCTATGACGACCACTTCGAGGGCTATGCCCTCACGGAAGCCATGGCGGAGACCCTGCGGGGCCTGTCTCTGCCGGAGCCCGACCGCACGGAGGCGCTGGCCCGCATGGATCTCCAGCTGGCCGATGCCCGGGAGTGGCGGGACGTTGTCAACACCTTCTTCCGCCGTCTCAGTGGCGTGGATGACGCCCACGGAAGAAAGATTTGGGATTGACAAATGTTAAATTTCTGTTATAATTATTGCGACTGTAAACAATTCTGTTACAGAAACGTAAAGAAGGAGCGGTTTGAATGAAACCACTGGCAAAGCGGAAAATGAAGAAGATTCTGATTCTGCTGATCATTGCGTTTGCCCTGATCGTCATGAGTTATCCGGGGTACTGTGTCTACCTGGCGATCCGTTACAACAGCGGGTTCGGTGGCATCTTCGACGTCGGCCTGTACCTGGGGCTCTTCTTCGGCAGCCTTGCGGCGCTGGCCACGCTGTATTTCGCCTTCTTCTTCGCGGAGCGCGGGAAAAAGGCGGCCGCGGCGATCTTCGCCACGCCCTGGCTGGTGGCCGGCCTCTACCTGATGCTCAGCGGCCTGCACGACATCATCTACAGCGGCTGGACGTCCTGGTGGATGATTCCCCTCTGGGTCTCCGTGGGCGCGCTGGGCGTGATTGTGTACCTTTTCGCCTGGTTCTCCATGAAGTGGAAGAACAACATCCTGTTCATCATGTCGCTGATCTTCACCTTCACGGCGGCGGCCACGGTGATCGGCGACCTGGTGCAGAGCATCATCCGCTACTCCGACTATATCACGGCCGATTTCTTCCTGCTGCCGGCGGCGGAGATCGCGGGCTGTGTCCTCATCGGCCTGGCCATCGCCTTCGGTGTGAAGCGGGACGACCGGGAGCCGCTCTTTGAGAACTTCTCCATGTTCCCCGAGCTGGATGCGTATCGCAAGTCTCTGAGAAAGGAGCGTGCCTGATATGTATAAGAACCTGGGCTATACCATCAAGTCCATCGCCCGGATCGGCTTCTGGGTCGCGCTGGCCGTGGCGGAGATTGCCGGCATCATCATGATTGTTCAGTATTTCGGCATGGGAAGCTACAGCAGCTACTACAGGGGCTATGGCAGCCTGCTGGGCGGTTCGCTGCTGCTGACGGCCCTGGTCACCATGGCCGTGGCGCCCGGCGTGTGCTGGCTGATGTCCCTGGCGCTGTACACCGTGGGTCAGATGGTGGAGAACAGCGACATCCGCACGGACCTGGCCGTCAAGCAGGCCAAGGCTATGAGCGCCGTCGCGGCCATGACGCCCCCGTCCCCCCAGCCCGCGTATCAGCAGAATCCCTACCCTCCGGAGTACACCGAGCCCCCCGTCGCCGAGGAGCCCGTCCCCGAGCGCACGGTCTACTACCCCGAGGACTACCGCTGGTGATTTCACGGCCTCCACATCCCGCTGTCTTGCCGGCAGCGGGGTTTTTCTTATTCTATTCTGCTTTTTGTGTGACCGATGAAGCAAGGGGATCTCACGCAAGCGCGGAGGGTGCCTGGGGATAGGGGCGCGGCAAGCAGCTTCACGTGAGCGTGGAGGGTGCCTGGGGATAGGGGCGCGGCAAGCGGCGCCCCTACGGGTGTCTCACGCGTGAAGCGCCCGGCGTTCGGAGTTGGCGAAGCGGATCACAAGGCCCGGAGAGATTGCGCAATCTTGAACCCCTTCTCCCCGGCTTGCCGGGGAGATGTCGCCGCAGCGACAGGGGGCAACCCCAAAGAATGATTCCCACGACAAAGCCCCCGCCTCGACAGAGACAGGGGCCTGATGGCCTGTTGCGCGATTACAGCTGGGGGCCGGCGGGAACCAGCGCCTTGCCGGCATCGTTGCCTTCGTACTTGACGAAGTTCTTGATGAACCGGCCGGCCAGATCCTTGGCCTTGGCTTCCCACTGAGAGGCGTCCGCGTAGGTGTCGCGGGGATCCAGGATGGCCGGATCGACGCCGGGGAGTTCGGTGGGCACTTCGAAGTTGAAGTAGGGAATCATCTTGGTGGGGGCGCTGTTGATGGCGCCGGACAGGATGGCGTCAATGATGCCGCGGGTGTCCTTGATGGAGATGCGCTTGCCGGTGCCGTTCCAGCCGGTGTTGACCAGGTAGGCCTTGGCGCCGACCTTTTCCATCTTCTTCACGAGCTCTTCCGCGTACTTGGTGGGATGGAGCTCCAGGAAGGCCTGGCCGAAGCAGGCGGAGAAGGTGGGGGTGGGCTCGGTGATGCCGCGCTCGGTGCCGGCCAGCTTGGCGGTGAAGCCG
>JBGVCH010000037.1:0-113346 GCA_045226335.1 Christensenellales bacterium
GTTCAGGACGATCTTGGCGGCGTTGGCGGGGGCGATCACGATCGCGCGGTCTGCGGTCAGGCTTGCGGCGGCGCGGGGGTCAATGGCTGCGCCGGTGGACGTGATGAAACACCAGAGGCGGACGGAGGAGCCGCCCGTGCCGGAAATCACGAACACGTCGCCGGGGCTGCAGTCCATGACCGCGCACCCGAACCCGGTTGTGCTGGGGTTCATGGCGGTGACGTCCACGGTTGATCCGTTGTTCGTGATGGCGTACCCGCGCCGCCATTCCGCAACCTCGACGCCGTCCACGTGCCGGATATCGTCCGCACCCATCGCGCCGATGTTCTCCCTGGCCTGGATCTTCTGCGCCGCCGTCAGGCTCTGAGCGGCGTAGCTGACGATGTTCTCCGCAGCGGCAGCCGCGGCTTCGGCAGCAGCCTGTGCGTCCTCCGCATCCTCCTTCGCGTCCGTGATGTCGGAGATCATCTGGTTGATGTTGATAATGACCTCGGAGCCGTCCACGATGGTCTCGCTGTTGGTGCGGATCACGGTGAGGGTGACGGTGATCACGGTGGTGGAGACGGTGGTGCCGGTGGAGAGGACGATGCTCAGCACCAGGCGGCCGGGGATGGTGAGGCAGCTCTGGGTGACGGTGACGCTGCAGGGGGTGGCCTTCCAGGTCTGGCCGCGCTCGTCGGTGACGTCCACCAGGGCGTCGCCCTTGGAGCCGGAGAGCTCGACGGTGGCGCCGTCGGGGCGGAGGGCCTGGCCGGTGACGGTGTCGCTGAGGACTTCCGTCGGGGTCTCCGCGGAGGAATCATAGACCAGGGCGGTCAGGACAAAGGGGGCCGCGTCCTTGAGCGCCAGCTGATGCGGCAGCGGGAGACTGTGGGGCGGCCTGGCCAGGTCGACCGGGATGGTGGTTTGGAACTGTGCGGACAATGCGATCGCCTCCTCGACGAAATTGTGATGCGGGTGGGACCCCTCCGGCCTGCGGGCCACCTCCCCACTGCGGTGGGGAGGCTGGGGGCTGATATGCAAATCCCCAGGCTCCCCATCGCAATGGGGAGCTCCCGCCGCAGCGGGTGAGGGGTCCCCAGCGGGTGAGGGGTCTGCGGGTGAGCGGTTAGCTGGTCAGGCTGTCCAGCAGCTCCTTGGAGAACTTCCGGGAGCTGATGCAGCCGTCGGACAGGTCGTAGCCGGTGACGGTGTGCTTGGCGCGGTCGAAGACGTCGCCCAGGGTGATCTTGGTGTAGCGTTCCGCGATGGCGTCCCAGGTGTAGCCCTTGACCTGCACGGAGGTGTTGAGCCGCAGATCCGGGTGGTGGACCTCCACGGTGTCGTAGAGGCTCAGCCGCTCCAGGGCCTTGTATCTCGCGTACTCCTCCGTGTCCCCCAGCATGACGAAGTCCACGGTGAGGGTGGTGACGGGCTCGTCCTCCTTGTTCTCCTCGTAGATCTTCTCCGCTTCCTCCACCATCTTGTCCTGCACGTCCTGCTCCGTCTGGCCGTCGTCGCCGATCTTGGCGTCCACGTTGATGGCCTTGTACATGATCAGGGGGTACTTGGGGAGGTTGTCGGAGTCAATGTAGGGGTCCGGGAGGAAGTACTCGCTGCCGTTGGCCGCCTTCGCGATGGGCATGACCCGGGTCACCAGCTTCGAGAAATCCCGCTTCCACGTCACACCCACCAGGTTGATGCCGTACGTCAGCGAGAAACCGCGGTCCAGGGCGGTGTTGTTCAGGAGGAAGAACTCCCGGTTGTCCCGGATCAGCATAGCCTTCCCCTGGGCGACGAGGCCGCTGTCGGGGTCCAGGATGCAGTTGGAGAGGGTCTTCCGCGTGCAGGTGGCGGTGACCTTGGAGCCGGTGTTCTGCACGTAGATGTTGGGGGCGCTGGACACGCCGTCGGGCAGGAAGGCCGCGCGGATGGCTGCCACGGAGTCCGGCAGGGGCGTGTCCGCCAGGACGCAGGTCCCCACCAGCTGCATGGCGTAGTCGTAGGAGATGTGTTTGGCGTTGGCGGAGAGGGTGCCTTTCGCGGAGTCGATGGTGACGTCCATGATGCGGAAGATCTGCTCGGTGATCTGCCGGGATTCCACGTCGTGGTTGATCACGGCCTCCTCGGTGAGGGTGTACATATACGAGAAGTCGCTGACCTTGCAGAAGCCCTTCTCGCCGTCCATCATCACGGCTGTGAGCCAGGTGGCCGTCTTTTCGGTGACGTAGATCTGGGTGCCGGAGGAGATCCTCAGCTTCTTGGGCGGGGCCATGTTCTGCGCGGATCAGAAGCCGGAGTTCCAGGTGGTGACGCCGCCGTGGGTCACGGTGCAGATGTAGTTGGTGCCGTTGTAGCTGACCTTGTCGCCGGCGGTGTAGTGCCGTCCGGACTGCCACCGGGTCCAGAGGATGGCACTGGTGGCGCTGTAGAGCCAGCAGTTACCGGAGGCCTGCCAGACCTCGACGCCCACGTTGAGGATCACGTTGTCCTCGGCGGAGACGAAGGGCGTGACGCAGAGGGGGACGGGGACCTTCAGCTGGGTGAAGGGCTGGATGTAGGCCCATTCTCCTGTGGCGGTCAGCGGGTGGGTCAGCTTCAGGGCGTAGTCGCCGCCGGCCTCCTCGGTGACGGTGCACTCGGTGGGATGCAGGACGGTGAGGCCCAGGGAGACGTAGTCCGCCTCGAAGGGATCATAGAGGACGATCATCAGAACCACCTCCACCGGGGGCGGATCGTGACGCCGTCAACGGTCGTCGTGTCCCAGGAGACGGCGCTGGCGCCCTTGGGCAGCCAGAGGCCCCGCTCGCCGTTGCCGTAGATGGCGGCCAGGTGGTTGAGGCTCTCCTTGCCGTCGGTGGTGGTGACCATCATGGTCTCGGTGTCCACCATGGCGCCCAGCAGCTCCGTGTCGGTCAGGTCGATGGTGATCTGGGAGCCGGGGCTGTCGTCGTCGTTCTCGTCGTAGTTGATGTTGAGCTCCAGCAGGCCGGCGCCGTCGATGATGTACACCGGCCGGGACGGGACGTCGCCGGGGTTGTACACATTGCCGGCAGCCGTCAGCTCGATGTCCGTCTCCGGCGGGTACTGGCCCCGCAGCGGCTGGACGTTGAAGGAGAGCTTGCCGGAGGCCCATCCGCCGGGCATGGCCTTCAATCGGAGGCCGCCCGTCACCTCCGCGTCGAAGACCCGGTCCGGCTCGTCTCCGAAGATCAGCTCCCCGCGCCCCCGGAGCCAGGCCGCGGCCTCCCGGGCCGACCATCCCGGTTCCACCAGGACCTCCGCAACGAGGCGGTACGCGTCCCAGGCCGGGATCCCCGCCACCGCCACCGTTCCGCTGCGGCCCGGGACCGCCACCCGCGTCACCCGCGGAGCCGGTGCCCGGGCCTCCGGGTAGGCCGCCAGCGCCACCCCCAGGGCACGGCTGTCCCGTCCTCTCCAGACAAACCAGGAGTAGGTCATGTGATCGTCCATCCCGTTCTCCTCCTCTCATATGAATCTCTGTTCAGAACGCTAAGTGAAACAAGGGTATTTCGCGGCCTGCGGGCCGCGACCAGGGCTTTCCGATCGCCCTGGACCTTCGGTTCCATACCGTTTGTTGACTTGTAAGGCTTACTTGAGTATCAGCGGATTCCGTTGCCCAGGCGCCGCAGCCGCGCCAGCTCGGCCAGGGCTTCCGCCAGGGACCGGGGGTCGGGCTGGGGCGCGGGCCGCGGTTCCTCCGCTTCGCTGTCCCACGCCTCGGTTTTTTCCGTCTCGCTCATGCCGATGTCTCCTCCTCTGTCAGCCAGATTTCAAAGGGCGCCCGGGGTTCCGGCGGGATCCGCTCCGCCACGGCGGTGAAGCAGAAGGGCATCCGGCCCTCGCCCCGCTCCCGGACTGTCAGGCTCAGGCCCGACCGGTTCACGGCGTTCCGCAGGCAGATCAGCAGCAGCCGTCCCCCGGACAGGCTCCCGGCCCAGCACAGGTCCCGGATCACGTTTCTCTCGCCGCCGAAGGGCACGGTAATCCGGGCCGACGGACCGCCAGCGGCCCAGGGCAGGAGCCGCAGCAGGTTGGCCGCGGTCACCTCCGTCAGGGTCCCGGAGAGCCGGGCCGTCAGCCGGACCGGGGGATCCTCTCCCTCCAACGGCCAGGGCGGAGCGTCCCGGCGGATCTCCGCCAATTCCGGCTCCACCCGGAAGCTGATCTCCCCGGCGGTGCGGCCCAGGCGTTTCCCCTCGTCCCGCGCCGCGGCGTCCAGGGCGTCGCGAAGGGCGTGGCCGTCGGGATGGTCCCCGGGCCGGAAGCCCGCCACCAGCACGCCGCTGCCCAGCAGGAGCCGCCGCCACGATCCGGGCCCGGCGCCGTTCAGCAGGTTTGTCATTCTCTCTCCTCCGTTCACGCGCCGTAAAGCGCCAGATCAAAGCTCGTCTCGCCGGCCACCGGGCCGCCGGCGCCCGGGCCGTCCCTCAGGGTCTGGAAGCCCGCCGCCGCCCGGTGCAGCACCGCGCAGCCCGCCGGAAGGGTCAGGCAGACGCCGCCGGCCGGCACGGTCCGGGCCAGGGCGTCCATCACCCCGGCCCGGGCGGCGTTGGCGTCCCCGGCGGCCCGGTGCCAGTTCCGGACCGTAACCCTTCCCCGGGCGCCCCCGGCGTTTTCGACGGCCAGGGTGAGGTAGGGAAGCGCCGTCCCCGCCGGGACCCAGCCCACCAGGTACACCGGCAGGCCGATCACGGCGAAGAAGGCCGTCAGGGCCTGCTGCAGCGCTGTCATGTCACCGCCTCCGCTTCCATCTGCCACCAGGTCTGCCAGGCGGAGGCCGGGGTGCGGTACGCGCGTCCCCCGGCCTCCACCCGCCACACCATGCCGTCCGCCCCCCGCCGGAGCCGGGTGCCGGTCTCCAGCCACGTTCGGCCCAGGAGATGCGCGCGCTGGACCGCGGCGGGCCGTCCGGCTTCCTCCGCCGCGGCCGGGGGCAGGGGCGCCAGGGCCAGAAGGAGGGGATCCCCATCGACCCAGGTCACCCGCTGTCCCCCCAGACCGTCCGGTTCCTCCAGGCGCTCCAGCAGGGTAAAGGCCTCCAGGTAATCCGTCAGCACGACAGCCCCACCTCCCCGAACATCCGCCGGTAGGGGATCAGCCGCGCCCGGAACACGTCCCGCCAGTCCACCGGCAGCCCGTTGCGGTCCGTGGCCCGGGTGCAGCTGTAGTCCCCGAAGCGCTCGCTCTTCACCGCGTCCGGACTGTGCCGGGCCGCCCAGTCCGCGATCTCCCCGCACAGCGCCAGGAAGCCCGCCGGGGGCTGCAGCAGCCACACTTCGCCCCTGAAGGTCTCATCCCGGGCGCCGGGCAGGACCCCGCCGTCCTGCAGCTGCCAGATGCCGTCGTTGAGCATGGAGCCCCGGATGGCGATCCAGTCCCCGGGCAGCAGCAGGTCCGAGGGCGTCAGGCTTCCCTCCGCGATGCGCCATTCATCCTCCATGCGGGAGGCCGGAAAGCTGTTGCGGACCTCCCGCATCACATCCGCCACCGTCACGGCCACGGCCATCGCCTCCTCACGCCATGGTATAGACGGCGACGCAGTCCGGCAGGATCACCTTGGCGCCGCACAGGCTCAGGGCCTTCACGCCGTCGTCGAAGCCCTTCTCCCGGCGGTAGGCCTCCATCTTCGTGATCTGCTGGGCCAGGGTGACGCCGTCCTCGGTGAGGGCCACCAGCGTGTCCGTCAGGTCGTTGCTGATGTAGATGTCGAAGCCCGCCGCCCGGGCCACGGCGCCGTCCGCCAGGGCGTGCTCCGCGATGCTGCCCCCGGCGGTCAGGAAGCGGCTGTCCTTCAGCAGCTCCGCCTCCACGGTGGGCGGCACCACCAGCTTCCGCCCCGTGCGGGGCACATTGTGCTCGTCCAGGGAGGTCTTGATGGCGATGAGGCTCTCGTACATGTCCGCCCCGTCCTCAATGGTGCCGGTGATGCCCGCCTCGGCGGTGATGACGGACAGCACATAGGCCTCCATGTCCTCCGCCAGCCGGCGGGCCGCGCCGCGCATGGCCGCCTCCAGCAGGTCCGGCCGGGCCTGGGCCTGGTCCACGTCATTGAGGTAGAAATTGCAGTAGGCGCCATGGTCGATCACCAGGGTGCGGTCCGTGCTGGAGAGCTGCTCCGGGTCATCCAGGTCGGTGTTGGGGGTGTAGGGCTTCACGCTGATGTCCGACAGGCTGTTGATGTGGACCGTGTCGCCGTACTGCCGGATCTCCCCCTCGTAGTTGCGGTTGCACAGCGCGCCGAAGACCAGCTGCTTATGCAGGCTCTCCTGAAGCCGCGCGCTCCAGGTTTCCGGGATAAAGTTTGCTACGGACATTTTTCATCTTTCCTTTCTCTCGGTTGCAGTTTTTTTCTTCTCTCCGGGTAAGGCTGGGCAGGCTTTCCGTCAGCCCATCAGGGCTTCCCGGACCGCCTCCCAGTTGCGGTTGATCTCGTCGACGCTCATGCGGCGGATGTCCTCCCGGGTCAGGGCCGGGGCTCCGCTGACCGGCGGCGCGACGGCCTCCGTGGGGGCCGGTGTCTCCCTGCGGAAGAGAAACCCATAGCGCGCCTCCAGCGGCGCCAGCACGGCGTCCTCCTCCGCCAGGCCGCCCGCCTCCGTCAGGGCCAGGCGGCCCGGGTCGACGGCCCGCCCCAGCAGGGACACCGCCTCCGGCATCGCGCCCCGCCGCAGCAGCGCCTCCCGCAGGGCGCCGTCCGCCCGGACCGCCGCTAGCTCTCCGCGCAGCCGCTCAGCCTCCGCCAAAGCCGCCGCCAGGGCTCCCTCGCCGCCGGTTCTTTCCTCGTCCATTTCATCGCTCCTTTCCCATGCTGTCCGGCGCTCTCCTCACCGGCTGCCGCATCCTAACAGATTCGTTCCCCCTTTGTGAAGGAAACAATCGGCAGTTTCCGCATGGAATTTTCTGGGATCTCCCGATCCCCAAAAACGAAAAATCCCGGACACAAGGTCCGGAGTCGAAAAACAAAAACTCCGGACGCGAGGTCCGGAGTCGAGATTCACCTTGGATCAGTCAGCGGTGTAGGGCAGCAGCGCGATGGCACGGGCGCGCTTGATGGCCTCACTCAGCTGGCGCTGATGCTTGGCGCAGTTGCCGGTCATCCGGCAGGGCAGGATCTTGCCGCGCTCGTTGATGAAGCGGCGCAGGCGGTTCACGTCCTTATAGTCGATGTAGGCAATCTTGTCCACACAGAAACTGCAGACCTTGCGGCGCGGACGGCGTCCGCCCCTGGGCCGCGGCCTTCTCTCTTCGCGTTCCTCAGACATGCTGTCGGCCTCCTTTCGAGGTTCAATCCGGTTTTAGCCTTCTGTTTGTTCTCAGAAGGGGAGTTCGTCACTTTCAACGGCGGTAAAGCCACTGTTCTGCGCGGTGGGGGCTGCGGGGGCGGCGGAATTGGCGAAGTCATCCGGCGCGGCGCCGCTGTTGCGGCTGCTGGTGAACTCGAAGTCTTCCACCGTCACTTCAAGGGAAACCCGGGTGGTGCCGTCGTTGGCCTGATAGGTCCTGGCCGAAACGGGGCCGACAACACACACTTTGGTGCCCTTGGTCGCGTACTTGGAGACCACATCCGCCAGGCCGCGCCACGCGGTGCAGCGGAAGAACTGAGCGTCATCCTGCTGCTGGCCGTTGTTGTTCTGGCCGCGGCGGCGGCTGTTCACGGCGACGGTGAAGTCGCACACACTCACGGGACCGTTGACCGTATTCACACTGCGCAGTTCGGGGTCACGGGTCAAATTGCCGATAATCGTCAGCTTATTCATCTCTTCAAATCCTCAACTCTCGTATCAATGATCTTCGGCAACATCAGGTTGGGCTTTACTCGGCATCCGCGGCGGGCGCTTCTTCGGCGGGAGCCGGAGCGGCTTCGACGGCGGGCGCTTCTTCCACAGCGGGCGCGGGGGCTTCTTCAGCGGCCACGGGCGCGGGCTTCACGGCGCGGGGCTTGACCTTGGACTGCTTCTCCACCAGCTTGACCGTCAGGTAGCGCAGCACATTGTCATTGATGCGCAGGTTGCGCTCGATTTCCTTGGGCGCTTCCGCGGGCGCGGTCATGGTGACCAGCACGTAGTAGCCTTCGGTCTTGTGATCGATCGCGTAGGCCAGACGGCGCTTTCCCCAAGTCTCATCGACCTTTTCCACTTCACCGCCGTTGGCGGCGATCAGGGAGGAAATCTTTTCGATCAGCTCCTTGCGGGCTGAATCCTCCAGCGTGGTGTCGATGATGTAGGTCAGTTCGTACCTATTCATTCCTTTCACCTCCTCATGGACTTTTGGCGCTGCACCTTGTACCATGCAGCGCAAGGATGTGCCGATTGAAGATTATAGCAGATTTCCGCAGGAATGCAAGCGCTTTTTTTGTGCTTTTCCTCGTTTTCCGCGTAGAAAAGGGGCTGCCCCGCCAAACTCGGTGAGACAGCCCCGGAGGTTCGGGCAATCACGGGATGCCCTTGAGGATCTCGTCCAGGTAGCTGCTTGGGATCGCGAAGGCGGTTTCCGTCTGCGACCCGGTATAGTCCCGGTCCGTGTCAAAGACAAAGTAGCTGACCATGAGCCCTTCATACCGGGGTTCTTCCCAGGCCATGTCTTCCTGCGGGAGCTGGTCCCCGGAAATGCACCACTCATCCACCAGGATCTGCCATCTGTATTCCGTACTGTTGGGCGCGATATCGCCTACTTTGCCCTTGTACCAGTCATACGAGATCTCCAGCAGCCAGCTCTCCTCCGGGCGATACACACAGAGCAGCGCTTCGGTGCCCACCGTCGGCATGTCCGTGTACCACATCCGAAGCAGGACGTACGTCTCGCCCCGGGAGGCGATCTTGTCGCGGAGCTTCGCGGGGAGGTACGGCTTCGACACCGTCATGGTGTAGTACAGCTCGCCCTCGGTGTAGAACTGGTAGCGGCCCAGGATGGTGCCCGCCTTGACCTTGTTCACAACGCTTCCGGATAGGTCCAGGAGCGGGATCGTGCCTCTCCCGGTGAAATCGCGCGCCAGGTCCGGGATGTCAATGTGCTGCCACTGGTCGCTGTAGGCCCGGACCGAAGCCGTCGGTTCCGGGGTCGGCGCGGCGGTGGGCCGCTGCGTGACCGGATCAACGGCGGAGAGGATCACGACGGATGTCCCCTGCTTCACCCCGGTCAGCTTCTCGGCGCAGTCGCTCCGGATGTAGCCGGTGCGGCCGTTGACACGGACGTTGTACCAGACCGCCCCGTCGGCTTTGCGGTCCTCGCCGACGATCGGCCACACGCTGTCCGCCGGAACCTGCGCGACGGCGTTGCCGCCGGGCTGGCTGCGGACCCAGGTGCTGTTCCGGACCACCCTGATGTAGCCTTTGACCGCGCAGGATTCCTCCACCGTGGTGTACGACTTTTTCCCATTCACGTTCCCGACCGGTCCCTTTGTGCCGGTCTCCAGCGTGGCGCAGTCGCTCCGGATATAGCCCACGAGGCCGTCGGCATACACGCAGTACCATGTGTATTTGCCGTTCTTCGCCAGATCGCCGATCACAGGGCAGGCCGTGCCCTTCCGCAGCTTGCCGATGCTCCTGCCCTCCGGGGTCTCCCGGAAGATGACGCTGGTCTTGATGATCTTGACCGTGCCGAAAACGCTGTAAGGGTTGTCCGCCGGCTTGGCGGTAGCCGTCGGGGTGGGCTGAACCCCGCCCACGGGCCCGACGCAGTCGTCCCGCACATAGCCCCGGCGGCCGGACGCCGTCTGCACGTAATGCCAGGTGTAGCCCGCGCCGGTCTTTTCCGGTCCGATCACGGAGAGCACCGTCCCCTTCGGGATCTTCTCCAGCGAACGGCCGTTGGGCTCATAGCGGAGGTTGACGCTGTCCTTGATCGTGACGAGCTGGCCCAGCACACGGACGATCTCCGGGGTGGGGGTAGGCGTGACCTGGGCCTTGGGCGTGGCGGTGGCGATGGGCCTGCCGTATCGGTCGGTTTCCGTGACGCAGTCGTCCCGCAGATATCCCCGGAGGCCGGAGGACGTCTGCACGTAAAACCAGGTGTAGCCCGCGCCGGTCTTTTTCGGCCCGATCACGGAGAGCACCGTATCCATCGGGATCTTGTCCAGCGACCGGCCGTTGGGCTCATGGCGGAGATTGACGTTGTCCCTGGTGGTGATGACATAGCCCTGCACGGTGACGGGCGCCGGGGTGGGGGTCGGGGTGGTCTGGACCCTGGGCACGGCGGTGGTCAGCGCCCTCCCGCTGCTGTCGGTCTCCACCACGAAGTCGTCCCGCAGATACCCCTTGCGGCCGGACGCCGTCTGCACGTAATACCAGGTGTGGCCCGCGCCGCTCTCTGTGGGCCCGATGACCGGAAGCACCGTGTCTTCCGCCACCGTTTCCAGCACGCGGCCGTTGGGGATGGCGCGAAGATTGACGCCGTTCGCGGTGGTTCTGACATACCCGCGGGCGTTGACGGAGACAGCCGTCGGGGCGGCGGTGATCCGGGCCGTGGGCGTAGCGGTGGCGACGGGCCTGCCGCTGCGGTCGGTCTCCACCACGAAGTCGTCCCGCAGGTACCCCTTGCGGCCGGACGCCGTCTGCACAGGGTACCACACGTGGCCAGCGCCGCTCTCGGTGGGACCGGTCACGGGAAGCACCGTATCCTTCGCCACCGTTTCCAGCACGCGGCCGTTGGGGATGGCGCGGAGATTGACGCCGCTCGTGGTGGTTTTGACATAGCCGCGGGCATTGACGGGAGCGGGCGTGGCGGTCTTGGGCGGCGACTGGGTGGCTTCGCCGGGGAGCGGGGTGCCGTCCAGCGTGCAGCGGGACACGCAGTCTCCCCGCAGATAGCCGTACTGCGGCCCGGAAGTGGTGTCCAGCCGGACATAGTACCAGTCATAGACCTGGGCGGCGACGGGCTGCGACTGCATCACGCACACCGTGTGCCGGGGGACCGAGCCGATGACGCGTCCGCCGGGCTCCTCCCGGAGATTGACGTCCCCGTAGATGACGACCACATAGTTCAATCCAGGCGCGGGGGTGACGGCCGGCTTGGTATACGTCGGCCTCTGGTCTTCCCCGGCCGCATGAACCGTCCCGCCGCCGGTCAGCGTCAGCGCGGCGAGAATCAGCAGCGCGGCCAGCGCCGCGCCCGCAGCTCTTCTCCATGGATGGTCCATAAAAAGGCCTCCTCAGGCAAAGCCGTTTTACAATGATGACATGGATTGATTATACCATGCGCACACGCGATGTCAACGCCGGATATGTAAATTTTTCGTCCGCCTCTCAGGCTTTCACCGTCCGGTCCGCGCGTCTTTCCCTCTGGTTCCGGCCGCGATCGCAGCCCCGGCGCCGATTCCACCGCCGTCCGCCCGCCGCAATATCTGTCGAAGCGCCCCCAAAAGCATTGACAAACAAGGGAAAATGGGGTAAACTTCCCTTTGATCAAACGCGCATCCATATGTGCGGACAATCGTCTGACTGAATTTGTAAGGAGGTTTTCTCATGGGTATTGCTTCTTTGATCTGCGGCGGCGTCGGCGTGCTGTTCTGGCTGGTATACAGGATCCTCATTCTTCTCCCCGTTCCCAGCGTCGTAAACAGCATCCTGATTATGCTCGGTGCCCTGACGGCCGCGGCCGGCCTGATCCTCGGCGTGCTGGACATCCTGCTGAAGAAGAACAAGGACCAGAAGGCCGCGGAAGCCGCCGGCGTTCAGGCGCTTCCCCTTCCCATGAGCACGATCCTGATCTCCGTGCTGGGTGTGGTCGTGTCCTTCGTCGCGCTGCTGCTGCTGGTGTAACTCATTTGATGAAACGGCCCCGGAGCGTTTCCGGGGTCTTTTCTTGTCCCCGTCAAAATGCGGCAGTTCGAAAAAGTCAAAACAAAATCGACGAAAAAACCAAAACAAAAGTGACGAAAAAGTCGAAACGGGACTTGCGACGCCCGCGGAAAACCGCAAAACACAAGGCCTGCCGGCGCCGGCAGGCCCTTGGATTCTGTTCATGAAAGCGGTCAGAAGATCATCACGCCGGGGCGGCGGATCCCTTTCTCGTCCGTGTCCACCGCGGCCAGGACCACGCGCTGCCCTTCGCGGTACTCCTCCTCCCGCAGGGAGCCCAGGACCGCCTCGCCGTGACGGACGAGCCAGCCGTCCTCCCGGCCCTTCCGGAATGCGCGCTCCGCGGCGCACACCCAGCCGATCTCGGCCTGGGCCAGGCTGCCCTGCACCGCCTCGGACTTGACCTCATGGAGGCGGATGGGCTGACAGCCCGCCCGCAGCGCCTGTTCGTACAGGGACGCCTCGGGGGCCGGGGGCCGTTCCCGGGTCGCCTGCCACAGCACCGCCGTGCACAGCACCCCCAGGCAGACCGCCCCGGCGGCGGAGATCAGGAAGCCCGCCGGCAGCGGGATGCCCCGGATCACCTTGCCCTCCATGGCGAACTGGAACAGGGTCACGCCGGCGGCCAGGATCAGGAAGCCGGCGCCCGCCAGGATCCGCCCCCAGACGGGCCAGCGGACTTTGATCAGGCTCACCAGGAACACCGCGAAGAGGACGGCGCCGCAGAACACCAGCAGGAAGCTGGCCATCATGAGCATCATGCGCTCGTCCCGGCGGATGCTCTCCCAGACGATCTGCCCGCAGGCGGTGACGATGACGCCCAGCCCCGCCGCGCGGCCGGCCGGCGCCTGCATGAACTGGGTGCACAGCCCCGCCGTCAGCGCGGTCACGGCGGCGAAGAGATTCACCGCGTAGGCGTCCTCCCCGTACAGCCCGGGCCGGACCAGCGGGAAGAACTTCAGGGCTTCCACGCTCGCCTCCAGGCCGGTGCCGTTGTCGGTGGCCCCCTCGGCAAAGCGCTCAAAGGCCAGCAGAATCAGCAGGCCCGGGAGCACCGTGTCCATCAGCCGGACAAAGCCCTCTTTCGTGATGAGCCGGGTGAAAAGCCCCGCCAGGGTCACCCCCGCCGCGACGCCCGCCAGCCCGACGCCGCCCCGGTCCAGCCGGAACAGGTACAGGAAGCCGTTCTCCTCCAGGTCCACCGTCCCCCAGGGGTTCAGGCAGAACACCAGCCGGCCCAGCAGTACCCCCAGGGGCAGGGCCGTCAAGGCAAACCACAGCACCGCGTTGGCTGAAACGCCGGTGCGTTTTGTTCTCCGCAGGGCCATCAGCAGGGCCAGCGCGGCGCCCAGCGTCACCAGGACCGAAAACACCGTCACCGGCAGGCCGAAGACCCGGAACAACTCGCCCGGCGCGGCCTCCTGTTCCAGAAACTCCTCCGCTTCCTCTTCCCACAGGGGCATTCCGCTCACTCCTCTGCCGACTCCGGCGCCTCATTCTGCCAGGCGCTGACGAAGAAAATCACGTCTTTGACGTAGCGGTCCGGCCTCGACTTGCTCCCGTTGATCCGAACCAGCTTGTCCTTGACGGGGGACTTGAACAGCATGGTGGCGCTGGCGCCGCCGTCCAGGTTGAAGGCGATGCGGATCTCCCGCCCGTCCAGCTCTTTCTCGATCTCCCGCAGTAAGTCCACGAATTCGTTCATCGTAAGGCCGCTGTTCTTCTCGTCATCCGGGCCTTCACAGGTGACGAACAGGTAGGTCAGCGGGTCCAGCTGACAGATGGCCATCCGGGCGCAGCGCTTGTACAGTCCCAGGTTGTTGTTGTTCAGGGCATCGGTGAAGTCTTCCATCACCCGCTGACCATCGTCGATCAGCAGGGGGCCCATGTTGAAGGTGTTGATGATCGTCAGATCCGGATGAGCCTGGGCCCAGGCTTCCAGCTTCTCCTTGCTGGGTTCATGGAGCCCGTGCAGGTCCCCGTTCTGGTCAATGATCAGCAAATCCCACCGCTTTTCCAGGTAGCGGGTCTTGTAGGCCTTGCCCTGGCGGATGATGTAGTTCTTCTCGTGGTAGTCGCTGGAAAAATAGTCTCCGTTCACCGCGAAAACCGCATTGTGGGCTTCGGCGATGTTGACCGCCGTGGCCGTATGGCTGCTGTTTGCCTTCCCCGCAAAGGCAGAACGGATCTGCAGGGGATCCGCAATGGCCACCACGGCGTAGGTGTAGTTCGCATTATTGTACCGGCCCCGGACGATGTGGATATCCAGGCTGGGGTCGGAGTACTCGTACTCCGAGACATAATTGCTGTAATCCACCGGCGGCGCCATCTCCGTCAGGGACAGCCGGATGAAGTCCGCGTAGGCGTAGGGCGCGGGCATCATGACCAGCAGCAGCGCGATGAGCACCGCGATCGCAAGGGCTTTCCACAACAGTTTCATCATGGCGATTCTCCCGTCATTGTTCGTTCCGGCAGGACAAGTGCATCATACCGCAAAAGCAGCCAATACGCAAGAAAAACCATCCCTTTTCGCCCGAAGCGATTGAACCCGGGCCGAAAAGATGGTATGCTGTCCGGGAAACCCACAAGGAAAGCAGGGGCGGCATGACACAGCGCTCGAAGACCACCACCCGGAGCATGACCGACGGGCCCATCACCCGGCAGATCATCCTCTTTTCCCTGCCGCTGATGGCGGGGAACGCTTTTCAGATGCTCTACAACATGGTGGACTCCGTGGTGCTGGGGCAGTTCGTCAGCAAGCAGGCCCTGGCGGCGGTGAGCTCCACCACCATGATCGTCAACCTGTTCGTGTTCTTCTTCAGCGGCTTTGCCACCGGGGCCACGGTGCTCATCGGGCGGCTCTTCGGCGCGAGGGACATGAAAAACCTGCACCGGGCTGTGGAGACCTCCATGGCCATGACCTTCATCTGCTGCGGCGTGTTCACCCTGCTGGGGCTGCTGCTGGTGCGGCCCATGCTGGCCATGATGCAGACCCCGGCGGACGTGATGGACGACGCCGCGACCTACCTCACGATCTACATGGCGGGCATCTCCGGCCTGCTGATCTACAACATCGGCAGCGGCATCCTCCGGGCGGTGGGGGACTCAAAGCGGCCGCTGATCTTCCTGGCCCTCACCAGCGTGCTGAACATCGTCCTGGACCTGCTGTTCGTGCTCAGCTTCGGCATGAAGATCGAGGGCGTCGCGCTGGCCACCGTCATCTCCCAGTTCGTCTCGGCCCTGCTGACCATGACCCTGCTGACCGAGACCACGGACATCTACCGCTTTGTCTGGAAGGACCTGGCCCTGGACCGCGCCTATTTGCGGGACATCATCCGGGTGGGGCTCCCCGCCGCCGCCCAGTCCACCGTCACCGCCTTCTCCAACGCCTTTGTCCAGTCCTACATCAACCACTTCGGCAGCGACTGCATGGCCGGCTGGGGCAGCTACAACAAGCTGGACCAGTTCATCATGCTGCCCATGCAGAGCATGGCCATCGCCGCCACCACCTTCGTCAGCCAGAACATGGGCGCCAAAAAGGAGCGCCGCGCCCACATCGGCACCTGGGCCAGCATCGGCATGACCTTCTGCATCACCGCGGTCATCGCCGCCGTGCTGGTCATCTTCGCCGAACCGGCCGTTTCCCTGTTCAACAGGGACCCGGAGGTGATCCGCTTCGGCGCGCTGTTCATGCACACCAACACGTTCTTCCTCATGGCCAACTGCGTCAACCATGTGCTGGCGGGCTCCCTGCGGGGGCGCGGGGATTCCGTGGGCCCCATGGCCATCATGCTGATCTCCTTCGTGGGCATCCGGCAGGTCTATCTCTTCGTGCTCACCCGGTGGATCGTCAACGAGGCGAAGTGGGTGGGCTTCGGCTACCCCATCGGCTGGATGAGCTGCATGGTGCTGGAGCTCGCCTACTACTATCTTCGTGTCGTCAGGCGTCAGCGTCCGGCAGCGGATTGACCCGGATGGCCCCCAGGACCTGCCCCACCTTGTCGTGGATCACCAGGTCCGCCTCCCGGTCGAAGGGAGTGGCGTCCCGGTTGATGAGCACCAGGTGCTTCCCCCGGAAATACCGCAGCAGCCCCGCCGCCGGGTACACCGTCAGGCTGGTCCCCGCCACGATCATCAGGTCCGCGGTCCGGATGGCGTGAACGGCCCCGGCCACCACGTCGTTGTCCAGCCCCTCCTCGTAGAGCACCACGTCCGGCTTGATGACGCCGCCGCAGGCTTCGCACTTCGGCACGCCCGCGCAGTCCCGGATGTATTCCGGCCCGTAGGCCTTGCCGCAGTGCATGCAGTAGTTCCGCCAGATGCTGCCGTGGAGCTCAAAGACGGCCTTGCTCCCGGCCAGGGTGTGGAGGCCGTCAATGTTCTGCGTCACCACGCCGGTCATGCGGCCGGCCTGCTCCAGCTCCGCCAGCTTGCGGTGAGCCGCGTTGGGCTGCGCCGTCAGCGGGAGCATTTTTTCGCGGTAGAAGCGGTAGAACTCCTCCGGTTTGCGGTCAAAGAAGGTGCGGCTGAGGATGGTCTCCGGCGGCCAGGCGTACTTCTGGTTGTACAGCCCGTCCACCGAGCGGAAGTCCGGGATCCCGCTCTCCGTGCTGACCCCCGCCCCGCCGAAAAACACGATCCGCCGGCTCTCGTCGATCCATTGCTGCAGCATTTTTCTTCCTCCTTTTCTTGTGTGGACGGATGAACTTTGACTTGTGGGCTTGATGAAGGGATGGTTTGTCGGCGCTGCGGCGGCCATGGGGATGCCCCACCACCGCTGCGGCGGTCCCCCTCCCCGGCAAGCCGGGGAGGAAGGGCTGGACGGCGAGTGAAGGGCTATGAAGGTTCGTCCGCGCTGCAAGGAGCCCTCTCAGGCGCTGCGGCGCCAGCTCCCCCAGAGGGGGAGCAAGGGGGTCTGTGCGCCTGATGCGAACCATACAGTCGTAAATAAGTGGGCACCATTACTGCCTCTCCCTCCGGGAGAGGTGCCGCCTCTGGCGGCGGAGAGGGCACCCCGGCGGCACAGAGACTGCAATCCCTTCGCCCCGGCTCCTCATCCCGGAACTCCGAAACGCCGCCAAACCCTTCTCCCCAGCTTGCTGGGGAGATGTCGCCGCAGCGACAGAGGGGCAGTCTCGTATACCTCAGCAACAGAGGGTCAGCCCCATCCGGCTTACTCCCCTTCAACCCATTCCAGAAACACCGCTTTGATCCTCGGGATCATCCGGGTGCCGGACTCCGATACATCCTCATAGAGCGGCTCGACCATCGGAATCGTCCCGTACACCCTGACCCGGTCGCCGGGGGCCGGGCCCGCGACGCGGAGCGCTCTCTCGTCAACCGTGAGCAGGTAGCGATTCCCGTCGCCGTCCGTCAGCAGGCCGAAATGAACTCCCTCTTTGCAGCTGATTTCCGTGGTATACACGCCCTCGACGCACAGGCCGGTCCCTTTCAGCGCATCGATCCTCTCCGTCAGCTCCCCGTAGGGCATCACGGCAAAACGCGCGCGCTTGTATTCCGCTTCGATGGCCGCCCAGTCGGCATCCTCCCCGACGACCCTGCGTGACAGGATCTGCTTCGAGGTGAAAGAGCCGCCCTTCTTCGGCGTCAGTTCGTAGACCACCCGCAGGCCGGTGGCCAGGGTGTGGGGCCAGGACGTGACGTCGCTGACGGTTTTTCTCTCATAGCCGTAGCCGTTTCCGGCTTTGATCCACAGGTCGAAATCCGCGGCCGTTTTCCCGCGCTGACCGTAAACGCGAATCTCCCCGATCACGGCCTCGATGAACACCGTCTGCGTACCGTCGCATTCCAGCAGTTCCTCGTAGGTAATGACGGCCGCCTCTTCCGCCGCCGCGGCGCAGCACAGCAGCGCCAGGACGAGGCAGGCCGCCGTCAGCAGGAGCTTCTTCACGCGCTTTCTCCGTCCTTTCTCAGTAGAAAAATCATTTCGCCCGTTTGGTGATCTCCGAGTCGTTCACCAGGCTGTCCAGGGAGTAGACGCAGAGGATGGCCTTCGTGTCGTCGCTGCGGGCCAGGGCGTCGGAGAAGAGGCCGCTGTCGTAGCGGGCGTCCACCGCGATGATCCGGCTGTAGTGCCGGCTCAGCAGGGGCAGCAGGCAGTTGGCGAAGGAATCCTTGTAGACGATGAGGGTGCCCTCCGGGGCGTCCGGCCGCTCGATGATCAGGGTGCCGTGGTTGCCGTGGAGGTACACCGCGTAACCGTCGTAGGTGGCGGCGTCCTCCGGGAAGATCAGCCGGTCGGCGGCGGTCTCCCCGTCCTTGTCGATCATGGTCAGGGTCACCGGGCTGTCCGGCTCGGCGCAGACCAGGGTGTCCGAGAGGAAGGGCGGCAGGCCGGAGCGGGACAGGGTGGTGCCCATGAAGCCGGCGTACTCCGTGACATCGAAGGCCTCCAGCGGCAGAGGTTCGTAGCCCAGCCGCCTCCCCAGGGCCAGATAGGCCTGGTAGGCGCCCTGCAGGGTCCAGTGGTGGTCCGTTCGGTAATACATGGTGTCCGGGTCGGCGTCGAAAGCCTCCGGCATGGCCACGGCGTTCTCACAGGCGTCCAGGATGGCGTAGGCTTCGGCCTCGGTGTCGTACTGAGCGGCCATCAGCGGGATCATGCGGTCCCGGATCAGCCAGCCGTGGGTTTTCGGCGTCACCAGCGTCCAGGGCACCCCGGCCTTCTTCGCCAGGCTTTCGAAGCGGCGGAGCTTGCTCTCCACGGCCCTTGTGTCCGAGGGCACCGGCTGCTCCACCACCGCGCCGTCCACGTACCAGGCGTTGAGACGGGAGCCCCGGCCCGTCAGCAGCTGCGCGGCGCTGTCCACCGCCACCAGGGCCTGCCGCCCGGGAACGTGGTCCGTGAGGAAGCCCTCCACCGCCTTGTCCGTGTCCCAGGCGGCCAGGTCCGGGGGGGCGGGGCGGTCCGCCAGATAGCGGCGCTCCCAGCCGCTGAAGGTGCCGCCGGGGGCAAACGCCGCCGCCAGGCCCAGGGCCAGCAGGATCACCAGCCCGGCGATCACCGCCGCGCTGTCCGGTATTTTTCTTTTCTCTTTTTTCCGCGGATCCGCGGCGGATTCCGGGATGTCGGTCACTTCCCTCACCTCCCCGTCAGAACTGGAAGTACACAAAGGGCGCGTAGCCCTGGGCCGCCAGCGCCGCCAGGCACAGCAGCATCAGCACCGGCGCGGCGAAGCGCCATTCCCGCAGCCGCGGCAGCCGGGGCGCGAAGGAGATCACCGCGCAGAAGAGCAGCAGCGGCACGTGGGCCAGGCAGGCGGTCCAGGCCGCGGCGCTGCCCCAGCCGGCATGGCCGGCCATGGCCCCCAGCAGGGTCGTCCCGAAGCCGGAGAACAGCCCCCAGCCCGCCATCACCAGCAGGAAGGTGAAGCCCTGCCGCAGCCAGGCCGGGATTCGCTCCGCCCAGGGCCGGTTCAGCACGAAGTGCTTCTCCAGGATCAGCAGCACCGCGAAGTACAGCCCCCACAGCACGAAGTGCCAGCCCGCGCCGTGCCACAGGCCGGTCAGGGCCCACACGATCAGCACGTTCAGGTCCCGGCGCCAGGGCCTGCAGCGGTTGCCCCCCAGGGGGATGTACACGTACTCCCGGAACCAGGTGGTCAGGGAGATGTGCCACCGCCGCCAGAACTCCGTCAGGCTGCCCGCGCGGTAGGGATGGTCGAAGTTCTCCGGCATGATGTACCCCATGGCCTCCCCCAGGCCCAGGGCCATGTCGGAGTAGCCCGAGAAGTCGAAGTAAATCTGGAAGGAGAAGGCAAACAGCCCCAGCCAGGCCCCCAGGGCCCCCGCCGAGGCGAAGTCGCCGTTCATCTGGCCCCAGAAGCGCCCCAGGGCGTCCGCCAGCAATACCTTCTTCCCCAGGCCGACGCAGAAGCGGCGCAGGCCGCTGCGCATCTGTTCCCAGGTGGGCCGGGGGTGGGCGATCAGCTGGGCCTCCAGGTCGGTGTAGCGGACGATGGGGCCCGCCACCAGCTGCGGGAACAGGGCCAGGTACACGCCGAAGACCACCGGCGAGCGCTGGGGTTTGGCGTCCTGCCGCCACACATCGATGATGTAGGAGATGGCCTGGAAGGTGAAGAAGGAAATGCCCGCGGGCAGGATGGGGGTCGTGACGCGGACCTCCCGGCCCGTCCACCGGCTCAGCAGCCCGCCCAGGGCATCAAAGGCGTTCCACCCGAAGAGCCCGCTCACCGTGTCCCGGAAGAACCCCGCGTACTTGAACCAGAACAGCGGCGCCAGGTCCAGCACGATCATCAGGATCAGCAGGGGCCTGCGCCGTTTTCCGCCCCGGGTCATCAGCAGGGTCCCGCCCCAGCTCACCAGCATGCACCAGCCCAGCAGCAGCAGCCAGGCCGGGGATCCCCAGCCATAAAAAAGCAGGGATGCCGCAAAAAGGAAGGGCATCCTCGCTTTTCCCGGCAGCAGCCGGTAGCCCAGCAGCACGCAGGGCATGAACAGCAAAAGAAAGGTCAAAGAACTGAACACCACGGCGGCGTCACTCCTCCTGCAGCAGCAGAGCGGCCTCTTCGGGGTCCGGGGCGGCGATGGACAGCACCACCAGCAGGCCCTCCCGGCGGACTTCCGCCTCGCTCAGGGACTTGTAGGCCTCCGGCAGGTAGTTGCGGGTCTCCCGCATGCGCAGCTCCAGGTAGTGGCTCAGCAGCCCGGCCACCCGTTCCGCGGCCTCGTCGTCCACGGCGCGCAACGCGATGAGCTCCCGGCCGGACAGGGCGTCGTAGTCCGCCAGGTAGGCGAAATCGTCGCAGTCCTCCGGCGCGATGCCGATGAGGTCGTACAGGTCGTCCTCCGTCATCACGATGAGGTCCGCGCTGTCCTCCGCGATGCGGTTCACCCGGTCCAGCAGGGTCTCCGGGGCCTCCGCGGACTCGGCGCAGGCCGTCAGGGCCAGGCCCGCCAGCAGCAGCGCCAGCAGCGGCAGCATGATCTTTTTCACGTCAGTTTCCCTCCCCGGAAGCCGCCTCCGCGGAGGCAGGCTCCTCCGCCGCGAAGGGGTTCCACAGACCCAGGTCATACTGTTCCTGGGCGTAGTCCTTCATGCACTCGATCCACACCCGGACGCCGTCATCGCTGAAGTGGCAGCGCTGATCACTGGAATACAGCGGGTTCAGGTAGCCGGTTTCGTCCTTCAGGGGCTCGGAGATCTCGATGTAGTGGGCGCCGTTGGCCTCGCAGGTCTCCCGGAGCCGCCGGTTGTAGTCGTTCAGCAGTTCCTGGTAGTTCGGCCGCTTCTTCTCGCTGCAGAACTTCGGGGTGACGGGAGTCTCGGAGAAGAAGTACACCTCCGTGCCCGGGGAGAGCTCCGCCATGTTGCGGATGATGTCCTCGATCCAGCCCATGGCCTTGTCGATCTTGATGCCCACCGGGTCGTTCAGCCCCAGCAGCACGAAGGCCTTCTTCGCCCCGGTCTGCTTCGCGATGGCGTACATGGTTTTCTCGGAGCCGCGGTAGGAGAAGTGGAAATCCCCCATGAGATAGCGGCGGCTCCCGGCGTACAGGCTGATGCTGGCGGTGCAGACCACCTCCGTGCCGTCCAGGAAGTCCGGGTCCGTCTGCCGCACGGCGGAGCGATACCGCCGGAAGGCCTGCATGATGGAATCCCCGAAGAACACGCTGTCGTCGTAGTAACTGAGCAAAACCTCGTCGTCCAGCCGCTCCGCCATGGCCATGGGAGCCAGGCAGATCAGCAGCAGAACGCAGGCGATCAACCGTTTCATCCGATCCCTCCCGTGCCGCGGCGTTTCCCGCCGCGCCGCACGTCAGCATTTTAACACAGCGCCCCGGCAAAGTCCAGACCGGGGCGGCAAAATTCGGGCCGGCGGCCGGGGCGGAATTGTAACAATTTGCCGTCCGTCACTCCGCCTCAGCCCAGGTGGCCGGCGTGCCCTCATAGTCCGCCAGGCAGCCGGTGAGTCCCAGGTTTCCCATGGCCAGGTAGGCGGCGTACAGGTCCACCAGCACCGCCGTGGTCAGCTCCGTCTCCACGTCCTCGGAGGCCCCGTGGATCACCGCGGGCATGGTCCAGCCCTCGTAGGAGCCCGCCGCCTTCCGGGTCTCGGCCTCCAGCAGCAGGCACAGCCAGAGCTGGGCGTTCTTCGTCCCCATGATCACGTAGGAGGCCTCCTGATGGGTGCCGTCGTCCAGCACCTTCGTTTCCAGGTTTTCTGCCAGGTCCAGGGTAAAGGAGCGGCCGCCCACGGTGACGGTCATGGACTGCATCTGCAGCGGGTCCTTGGCCTTGTAGAAGATGTTCCAGCACCAGAGGCCCACGTCCTCCCCTTTGGACTGCGCCAGGATCATCTCGCCGTAGATGTAGGACGGACGATTCGGCAGGGAATGGGCGTGGCGGATCGTCAGCTGATCGACCTGCAGCACGGTGACGATGCTGACGTAGTCGTCGTAGTCCTTGGTCTCGTACACCTTGCTGTCCAGCACGGACAGATCGGCGGCCTGCGCGCAGGGCAGTGCGGCCAGCAGCGCCAGCGCCAGCAGCAGCGCGACGGATTTCCTCACGTTTTTCTCCTCCTTGTTCCCCGAAGGGACGGGTGGTATTTCTCTCTTTCGCTATTATACCACAGGTCGGCGGATTTGGCCGCGGTCCGTAAAAATTTTGCGGCGGCTCCCCCGAAAGCGCGCGCCGGCCTTGCGGACACGGCCGGGCCGTGGTATGATGAGGCATCACAAATCGGGAGGTTTTCAGCGATTGGAAAGCACACATGACCGCGTGATCCTGGTCCACCGGGACCGGTACCTGGTCCGGCACGGGGGCGAAGAGCTGTACTGCGTCCTGGCCGGGAATCTCCGCTACCGGGAGGAATTCCCCGTGGTGGGGGACGAGGTGGAGATCACCCCCAACCCCTACGGCGACAGTCTGATCCGGGAGATCCTGCCCCGCCGGACGGTCTTCTGCCGTCCCGACCGCGGCGGCCACGCCGACGGTTTTGTCAAGACCATGCAGATCCAGCCCCTGGTGGCCAACATGGACTACGTGTTCATCATCACGTCCCTTAATCAGGATTTCAGCCTGAGCCGCATCGCCCGCTACGCCGCCACCACTGCCGCCGGCGGTGCGGTGCCGGTGTGCGTGCTGACCAAGGCGGACCTGTGTCCGGACCCCGCGGAGGCGGAGGCCCGGGCGGCCGCGCTGAGCGAAGGGATGGAGGCGGTGGCCGTCAGCGCCCGGACGGGCTTCGGGCTGGAACGGCTGCGGAAGTTCTTCCGGCCCGGGGTGACCATCGCCCTGCTGGGGTCCTCCGGCGCGGGAAAGTCCACGCTGATCAACACCCTGGCCGGCCGGGAGCTCATGCGCACGGGGGCGATCCGGGAGGAGGACGCCAAGGGCCGCCACACCACCACCCACCGGGAGATGATCGACCTGGACGGCGTGTACCTCATCGACACCCCCGGCCTGCGGGAGCTGGGGATGGCGGACGCGGAGGCCGGCCTGGCGGACACCTTCGCCGACATCGCGGAGCTCATCGGCCGGTGCGCCTTCTCCGACTGCACCCACCGCGCCGAGCCCGGCTGCGCCGTCCGGCAGGCCCTGGCGGACGGCAGCCTGTCCCCGGAGCGCTGGGAGATGTACCGGCGCCTGGAGGAGGAGAACAGCTGGAGCAAGACCAAAAAGAACGCGAAGATGAAGAACGTCGCCATGTGGCAGAAGGATCTCAAACGCATGAAGATCATCCGCTGACGTCAAAGGAGGGCGATCCCATGGATCAGATCGCGGAAAAAGCGGCGGCCCTGTACGGACTGGAGGGCTGTGACCTCGCCCCGGTGCCCGGCCATTCCGGCGGGCGGAACCGGGTCCTTGTGGTCCGCCGGAACGGGGAAAACCGGTCCGTCCTCCGGCTCTCGACTCTGGAGGACCGGACGGAAGAGGATTTGCTGGCGGAGCTGGAATTCGTCCGCTATCTCAAGCAGAACGGCGCGCCGGTGGCGGACGTGATCCCCTCCCCCCGCGGCCGACTGGCGGAAACCGTCGAGGCGGCGGGGATCACCGCCCGGGTCTGTCTTTTCGAGTACGCGAAGGGCATGCTGCTGTATGACAACGGCTACCGCTACCGGGACGGCGCGCCGCTGGAGGAGTACTTCTTCAACACCGGCAAGGCCCTCGGCGCCATCCACAGACTCTCGAAGGTCTACGCCCCCGTTCACCGCCGCCCCGATTACTTCGACAAGTACAACATGGCGTACATCGATCGGCTGATCGCCGACAGCCTCGCCCCGCTGAAGGAGGCCATCGCCCGGCGCCTGGAGGCTTTCCGCCTGCTCCCGGCGGATCCGGACCGGTACGGGCTGGTCCACTTCGACTTCAGTGACGGCAACTTCCACATCGACATGGCCACCGGCGCCATCACCGTTTTCGACTTCGACAACTGCATGGCCTGCTGGTACATGTTCGACCTGGCCAACCTCTGGACCCACGGCGAGGGCTGGTACCGGCACGAGGCGGACCCGGAGCGGCGCATGGCCGGCATGCGGCATTATTTCGACACGATCCTGGCTGGATACCGAAGCGAGACGGACCTCCCGGAGGACATGCTGGAAAAGCTGCCGCTGTTCATCGACATGGTGCTGATCGAGAACATCGTGGACGTCTTCGAGTGCGCGGCCCGGGAGGGTGAGGACCCGGACGCGGAGGACTACGAGGACGCGGCGGACTGCCTGGTCCGCGGGATCCCGTACGCGGGGATCGGAGCGGGCCGCTGACGCGGAAGACAGGCCGGTGTTCCCTCTTGCCATCTCGCCCAAAAAGTTGTACAATGGGCGCAACGGGACTTTCCCCCAAATCAGCCAAGGAGGAAACTGCAAGATGACTGTTCAGAAGATCATGGATGACGCGAAGGACAGAATGGCGAAATCTGTCAGCAACTATGAGAAAAACATGATGGCGCTGCGGGCGGGCCGGGCCAACCCCCAGGTGCTGGACCGGATCACCGTGGATTATTACGGCACCCCGACCCCCATCACCCAGGTGGGCGGCGTGTCCTCCCCGGAGCCCCGGCTGCTGGTGATCTCCCCCTGGGACGCCGGCCTGCTGAAGCCCATCGAGAAGGCCATCCAGGCCAGCGACCTGGGCATCAACCCCACGGATGACGGCAAGGTGATCCGCCTGGTGTTCCCCATGCCCAGCGAGGAGCGCCGCAAGGACCTGGTGAAGCAGGCCCGCAAGGAAGCCGAGGAGGCCAAGGTGGCCATCCGGAACATCCGCCGGGACGCCATCGAGCAGATCAAGAAGCTCAAGAAGGCCAGCGAGATCACCGAGGACGACCAGCACGACGCCGAGGACAAGATGCAGAAGCAGACGGACAAGGCCATCAAGGACGTGGACGCCGTCTGCGCCGCCAAGGAAAAGGAGATCATGGAGATTTGACCGCGACGGAACTGCTGGGCCTGCCGCTGGAGGAGGCGCTGCGCCGCTGGGCCGAAGCCGGCAGAGAAACGCCGTGCGTGGTCTGCACCGCGGACCCCCGGGGCCAGCGGCAGACCGGCACCCTGCGGGTCATCCGCGTGCGGGACGGAGAATGGACCGTGGCGCGGTTTTTCGACGCGGATCCGGTTCCCACGGACGCCTGACCCGGCGGCCGGGCCGCGAGCCGCGCCGTTTCTGTTGCCGCCGACCGCTGAAGGAGGAAGCCTGCCATGCCCACCCAGGGACTGACCGCCGCGGATTTTCCCCGCCTGCCCAGACACGTGGGCATCATCATGGACGGCAACGGCCGCTGGGCGAAGAAGCATAAGCTGGCCATCGCCCTGGGCCACCGCACCGGGACCGAAAACCTGCGGGAGATCATCCGCCACACCGACGACTTGAAGATCGGCGGGCTTTCGCTGTACGCCTTTTCCACCGAGAACTGGCGCCGGTCCCCGGAAGAAGTGGCCGCGCTGATGCAGCTGATCCTGGACTTCTTCGCCTCGGAGATCGACGAGCTGGACGAGAAGAACGTCCGCATCGCCATCATGGGCGAGAAGGACCGGCTGCCGGCCCTGCAGCGGGACACCCTGATCCGGGCGGAGGAGCGCACCGGGAGCAACACCGGCCTCCGGCTGAACATCGCCATCAACTACGGCGGGCGGGCGGAGCTGGTCCGGGCCGCCCGGCAGCTGGCGGAAGAAGCCCGGGACGGCCGCCTGGACCCGGCGGACGTGGACGAGGCGCGCCTGGGCCGCCTGCTCTACACCGGGGACCAGCCGGACGTGGACCTGATGATCCGCACCAGCGGCGAGATGCGGCTGTCCAACTTTATGCTCTGGCAGTGCGCCTACGCGGAGTTTGTGTTCCCCAAGGTGCTCTGGCCGGATTTTTCGGTGGCGGAATACGACAAGGCGCTGATGGAGTTCGCCCGGCGGGACCGCCGGTTCGGCGGGCGCTGAGGAGGGACGCGGATGAAACAGCGGATCATCACGGGCACGGTGCTGACCGTCACGGCCGGCGTCATGATTTATTTCGGCAACGAGCTCTTCGGGCTGGCGGCCACCATCACCCTGTGCTGCGCGCTGTACGAGGAGTTCAAGGCCCTGACCACGGCCGGACACCGGCCGGTGCAGGAGCCCACCTGGATGGCCATCGCCGCCAGCGTTCCCCTGGCCATGCTCTACGGCCATAAAGTGGTTGTGCCCATCCTGATGGGTGCCAGCATGCTCATCATCGCCGTGGTGCTGTTCCGCCAGGAGCCCAAGCTGGAAGACGCCCTCACCAGCCTGCTGCCCCTGTATTCCATCGTACTGCCGGGCCTGGGCATCCTGGCCCTGACGCAGGTGCAGCCCCTCTCCGTACAGCGGATGCTGCTGGTGATGCTGCTGTTCGTGCCCACCATGGGCGACACCGCCGCCTACTTCATCGGCAGCCGCTTCGGGAAGACGAAGTTCTGCCCCGCCGTCAGTCCCAACAAGACCGTGGCCGGCGCCGTGGCGGGTCTGGTGGGCTCGGTGGCCACCGCCGCCGCCATCCGCGCCGTGGCCATGCTGATCATGCAGGACGCGAACATGAAGCTGCCCTCCTGGGCCTTCTGCATCGCCGTGGGCTTTGTGGGCGGCATCGCGGGGCAGATCGGCGACCTCTTCGCCTCGCTGATCAAGCGCCACTGCAACATCAAGGATTACTCCAGCCTGTTCCCCGGCCACGGCGGCATGTTGGACCGGCTGGACTCCATCCTGTTCATGTCCATCGTGCTGTACTGCTGTCGGCTCATGTTTTTCTCCTGAGGCAGAACGGAGGTCACCGGAATGTCAGCCATGCGAGACGAGATCCGCGCCCACCTGACGCGGGACCTGATCCCCTTCTGGAAGAGTCTGCGGGATGACGAGCGCGGCGGATATATCAGCTACGTAGGGGAAGACCTGGTGACGGACCCGGAGGGGGAGCGGGGCTGCATCCTCAACAGCCGGATCCTGTGGTTCTGGGCCGGGGCTTACGAGGCCACGGGGGACGCCGCCCTGCTGGCCGAGGCCGACCACGCCTGCGCCGCCCTGCTGTCCATGCTGGACCCCGGAAACGGCGGCGTGTACTGGTCCATGAACGCGGACGGCACCGTGTTCGACCCCACCAAGCACACCTACAACCAGGCCTTCGCCGTCTACGCCCTGTCCGCCTACGGAAAGGCCGCGGGAAAGAAAGCGCCTCTGGAGAAGGCCCTCTCGCTTTACGCCCTCATCGAGGACAAGTGCAGGGACGCGGGCGGCTACCTGGAAGCCCAGACGGCGGACTGGCGGCCCATGAGCAACGAGAAGCTCTCCGAGAACGGCGTCATGGCCGGCCGCACCATGAACACCCTGCTGCACGTGATGGAGGGCTACACCGCCCTGTACGAGGCCACCGGCGACCCCCGGATCCGGGAGAGCCTGTATGCCATCCTGGACACGCTGGAGAAGAAGATCTGGAACCCGGAGAAGCGCCGGCAGGAGGTCTTCTTCGACGCGGACTGGCACACCCTCATCGACCTGCACTCCTTCGGCCACGACATCGAGACCGCCTGGCTGGCGGACCGCACCCTGGAGGTGCTGGACGATGCCGCCCTCACCGCCCGGATCCGCCCCCTGCTGCTGGCCATGGCCGACGAGACCCTGAAGCTGGCCTACACCGAGGGCAACGGCTTCTCCGCGGAGATGGAGCGGGGCAAAGTGCTGACCAAACGCGTGTGGTGGGTCCAGGCGGAGGCCCTGCTGGGCTTCCTGAACGCCTGGCAGCGGACCGGGGAGGAGCGCTTCCTGAAGGCCGCGGAGAGCCAGTGGGCCTACATCCGGGACCACGTCATCGACCCCCGCTGCGGCGAATGGCACAGCGCCCTGGCGGAGGACGGCACCGTGCTGGACGAGCCCATCGTGGAGCCGTGGAAATGCCCGTATCACAACGGGCGGATGTGTTTTGAGGTGATCCGCCGGCTGGGATGAATCCGCTGGCACCGAAAAGGGAGGTTACCGTTCATGATGAAACGCGTGTGCATGCTTCTGCTGGCCCTGTGCGTGGCGGCGGCGGTCTGGCCGGCGGCGGCCGAAGGCGGAGACGACGGGCTGACCCTGGACCGGGTCGTGATCCTCAGCCGCCACAACATCCGCTCGCCGCTGACGGGGAAGGACTCCGTCGTCAGCCAGGTCACGCCCCACACGTGGTTCGAGTGGACCTCCAGGACCGGGGAACTGTCTCTGCGGGGCGCCATGCTGGAGACCACCATGGGCCAGTATTTCCGGCTGTGGCTGGAAGACGAGGGGCTCTTCCCGGAGAACTACATCCCGGAGGAGGGCGCCGTGCGCTTCTACGCCAACGGATACCAGCGCACCCAGGCCACGGCCCGCTATTTCTCCGCCGGACTGCTGCCGGTGGCGGTGGTGCCGGTGGAGTGCAAAAACGGGTACGGCCAGGCCGACGGCACGTTCCTTCCGGTCATCACCCGGACCAGCGACGCCTACGAAGCGGCGGTGCGGGCGGAGATCGCGGAGCGGGGCGGCGGTTCCCTGATGGGCTATCTCGACGCCATCCAGGACGTCACCCAGCTGATCGTGGACGTCCTGGACATGGATGAAAGCGCGGCCTGGAACGGCGGCGTCTTTGAGGAGCAACTGTACACGGAGCCCGTCCTCAGCCTGAGGCTGGACAGCGAGCCCACCACCCAGGGCAGCCTGAAGCTGCTGTGCAGCCTGGCAGACGCCCTGGTGCTGCAGTACTACGAGGAGCCCGACGATCTGAAGGCCGCCTTCGGGCACGAGGTCACCCCGGAGGAATGGCGCGGCATCGGCAGCGTGCTCGCCACGTATGAAAAGCTGCTGTTCACCTCCCCCACCCTGTCGGTGAATCTGGCCCACCCCATGCTGCAGGAGATCTGCGCGGAGATGAACACCGAGGGCCGGAAGCTGGCCTTCCTCTGCGGCCACGACTCCACCATCACCGCCTTCCTGGCAGCGCTGGGCGTGGAGGAATACGAGCTGCCGGGCGCCATCGAACCCACCACCCCCATCGGGGTGAAGGTGGTCTTCAGCCGCTGGCTGGACGCGGAGGGCAATGCCTTCTGGAGGGTAAATCTGGTCTACCAGAGCGTGGATCAGCTGCGGTCCATCCAGCCCCTGTCCCTGGACATCCCGCCCATGATCGTGCCCATTTCCTTCGAGGGCCTCGCCGAAACCGAAGACGGCCTGATCCCCGAGGCGGACCTGATGCGCCGCTTTGAGGAGCGGATCGAGGCCTACGACCTCCTGGCGGAAGAATACGGCGCCGAACCCGCGCCGGAGGAAGATCTGGAAGACGCCGCCTGAACAAAGAAAGGAGAAGAACCATGAAACGCACCATCGCTCTGCTCACCGCTCTCTGCTGCCTCCTGGCCGCTGTCCCCGCTTTCGCCGCGTCCGCCACAGCGGAAGCCGTCACCTTTGACACCTTCACCTTCACCCCCTGGGCCGGCGCCTATGTCGTGAAGGGCGATCCCTCCACCGGCACCCTTTTCCAGTGCTTCCCGTATTACAATGAGGGGGATTACAGCACCAACATGATGGGCACGGTGCTCTCGCCGGTCCCGATCGATGTCGCGACCATGGACGAAGCCAACAGGGCTGATTTCATTGACGGCCTGAAGAACGGCATCACCAGCGGGTTCGCCGGCCAGGGAGTCACCCTCCGCGGAACGGAGGTCACCCTGCATGACCCGGTCACCGTGAGCGGACGGACCGGTCTCTATTTCGACCTCCGCATCGACATGAAGTACATGGGCGTTGATCTCTCCGTCTACGAGACCGGCTGCGCCTTCAGCATCGGCACCGACTGCTACGTCTTCATGACCGGCGGCGAAACACAGGAAAAGGCCAACGCCGTCATGGACGAATTCCTGGCGTCCCTGGTCTGGATCGAGTAATCGCCGGAAGGGGCGGAATCAAGAAAAGGAGGCCGTTTGCCATGCACAGTTACCAGGAGCTTGAAGCTCGCTATGAGAGCCTGATCCGGTCCCCCAACCAGGTGTATGACGGCCTCTGCAACGGCATCTATGAGCGCTATGTGCACCCGGTGCTGACCCGGGACCACATCCCGCCCTTCTGGATGTACGATCCCGACCCGGAGACCAACCCCTTCATGATGCAGCGGCTGGGGGTCAACGCGGTGTTCAACAGCGGCGCGCTGCTGCTGGACGGGAAGTACACCCTGGTGGCCCGGGTGGAGGGCAGCGACCGCAAGTCCTTCTTCGCGGTGGCGCAGTCGGACAGCCCCACGGAGGGTTTCCGCTTCTGGGACGAGCCGGTACAGATGCCGGACACCTGCCCGGAGGAGACCAACGTGTACGACATGCGGCTGACGCGGCACGAGGACGGCTGGATCTACGGCGTATTCTGCTCCGAGAGCAAGGACACCGCCAGCCCCGATCTCTCCGCCGCCGTGGCCGCCGCGGGCATCGTCCGCACGAAGGACCTCAAAACCTGGGAGCGGCTGCCCAACCTGGTGACGCTCCGCTCCCCGCAGCAGCGGAACGTCTGCCTGTTCCCGGAGTTTGTGCAGGGGAAGTACGCCTTCTACACCCGGCCCATGGACGACTTCATCGACACGGGCTCCGGCGGCGGCATCGGCTTCGGCCTCTGCGACGACATCACCCACGCCGTCATCGACGAGGAAAAGATGACCAGCCTGCGGCGCTATCACACCATCACCGAGGCGAAAAACGGCGCCGGCGCGGTGCCCATCAGGACGGACCGGGGCTGGATCCACATCGCCCACGGCGTGCGGAACACAGCGGCGGGCCTGCGCTACGTGATCTACGCCTTCGCCACGGCCCTGGAGGATCCGGCAAAGGTCATCGCCCAGCCGGGGGGCTTCCTCATCGCACCCTACGGCGGCGAGCGCGTCGGCGACGTGAGCAACGTGGTCTTCACCAACGGCGCCATCCGCACCCAGGACGACAGGGTGTATATCTACTACGCCTCCTCCGATACCCGCCTTCACGTCGCCGCCACGGACATCGCCCGTCTGACGGACTACGTCTTCAACACCCCGGAGGACCCCCTGCGCTCCGCGGACTGCGTCAAGCAGCGGGTGGCCTTCATACGCAGGAACCTGGCGTATCTGAGGAAGTAAGGAGGGAACCTGCCATGAAGTGCATTGCTTCTCTGCTGCTGGCACTCTGCCTTTGCGCCGTGCTGATGCTGCCGGCTGTGGCTGAGATCCCGGAGATCCTGCAGCCTTTCCTGGACTATTCGAGTGTTTTCGACATCTACAATCCGGAGAACGCCGACGGGGAACCTTACAGCGGCGGAGACGTCGCCGGGATCGTCACGAAGCTGTCTAACAGTTCGTTTGTCGTGAAGGCGCCCGATATGGGCGAAGGCAGTTATATTATCGGCCGGTTCTGCCTGGTGGTTCGGGATGTCCACAGCGATGATTACACGAGCGTTCCCGGCATGATGCTGACGATCGTATCGCCCACCGCCTGGAACTTCGAGGTCGTGACCCTGATCGCCGGGGATGAGGTCTACTCCTTTTACGTGGGCCATACGTCCCAGGTGATCGTGCAGGGCGGCATGAAGATGCAGATGGTGCAGATCGTCTTTGACGAGAATAGCAGCGCTTTCCTGGACGCCATGGACGCCTATTTCCGCAGCGCCCATTCCCTTGATGAAGCCAACACGCTGCCCCTGGACGTGCTGCTCTTTGGGGATCAGAACTTCTATGTGACTTTGGCGGAAGACACCATGCTGGATTATAACATTCTTGTGATGATCGGCCATGAAACGCTCTTGGGCGGTGCTGACCACATGCCGGCCGCGGAGAGCGGGAACCCGGTCGTCAAAGGGTATCCGTTTCTGAAAACGACAGCGGAAACGGTGGAAGCCGAATGAGATTTCCGCTACGGCAAGGATGAAAGGGAGACAGTACCATGGACTACAGACAGGAATACCGCCGCTGGCTGGAGCAGGCCGATCCCGACATTGCCGAAGAGCTGCGGAAGATCGAGGGCGATGACGCCGCTATTGAGGATGCCTTTTACCGGGAACTTGCCTTCGGGACCGGGGGGCTGCGGGGCGTCATCGGCGCGGGCACCAACCGCATGAACGTCCACACGGTGGCGAAGGCCTCCCAAGGGCTGGCCAATTATGTGAACGCATCCTTCCCAGAGGGAAAAAGAAAAATCGCCGTCAGCTATGACAGCCGGATCAAATCCGACGTGTTCAGCCGGGAGGCCGCGGCGGTATTCGCGGAGAACGGCATCGAGGTGTGGATCTATCCGCAGCTGATGCCGACGCCCTGCCTGAGCTATGCCGTGCGGGCCCTGGGCTGCGCCGCGGGCATCATGGTGACGGCCTCCCACAACCCGGCGAAGTACAACGGCTACAAGGTGTACGGGCCGGACGGCTGCCAGATCACCACCGAGGCCGCCGAAACCATCCTGGGGGAGATCGAAAAGCTGGACGTCTTCGCGGACGTGCGCCGCGGGGACTTCGACGCCCTGGCGGCCGCGGGAAAGATCCGCTGGATCGGCGAGGACGTGTACACCGCCTTCACCGAAGAGGTGAAGAAGCAGAGCATGCTGGCGCCCGGCGAAACCATCGACCGGGACGTGGCCATTGTGTACAGCCCCCTGAACGGCACCGGCCTGAAGCCCGTGCTGCGGGTCCTCTCCGAGAGCGGCTTCACCAGCGTCACCGTGGTAAAGGAGCAGGAACAGCCCGACGGGAACTTCCCCACCTGCCCCTACCCCAACCCGGAGATCCGGGAGGCCATGGCCCTGGGCATGGAGTACGCCCGGCGCGAGAACGCCGACCTGCTGCTGGCCACGGACCCGGACTGCGACCGCTGCGGCATCGCGGTGAAGGACGAGAACGGGGCGTATGTCCTGCTCACCGGCAACGAGACCGGTATGCTGCTGCTGGACTATATCTGCGCGCGGCGCACCGCCAACGGCACCATGCCGAAGGATCCCGTGGCGGTGAAGACCATCGTCACCATCGACATGGCGGAGCGCATCGCCGCGAAGTACGGCGTCCGGGTCATCAACGTGCTGACGGGCTTCAAGTTCATCGGGGAGCAGATCGGCTTCCTGGAACAGCGGGGCGAGGCGGATCGTTATATCTTCGGATTTGAGGAGAGCTACGGCTACCTCTCCGGCCCCTATGTCCGGGACAAGGACGCCGTGGACGCGGCCTTCCTGATCTGCGAGATGTTTGCCTGGTACCGCACCCGGGGCGTCAGCCTGAAGCAGCGGCTGGACCAGCTCTACGCCGAGTTCGGCTTCTGCCTGAACACCCTGTACTCCTTCGAGTTCGAGGGCAGCGCGGGCTTCCGGAAGATGCAGAACCTGATGGCCGCCTTCCGGGCCGGAACGGAGCGCCTCGGCGGGCTGAAGGTCGAGGAAGCCCTGGACTACAGCCTGGGGCTGGACGGCCTGCCGAAGAGCGACGTGCTGAAATACCGCCTGGAGAACCACTGCTCCGTGGTGGTGCGCCCCTCCGGCACCGAGCCCAAGCTGAAAACCTACATCTCCGTCTCGGCTCCCACCCGCGCCGAAGCCGAGGCCGCCGAGCGCGTCATCGCGGAGGACCTGCGCGGCCGGATGCGCTGAGAAAGCCGCGGCTTTCAGAAAGGAGTGCCGATCCATGAGAGGCAGCCAATACCCCCGTCCCAAAAACCGTTCGATCCTGTATGTGCTGCAGGTGGTGGCGGCCGTCATCGTGCTGGGCGCGCTGGCCTGGCTGGCGGCCGACAAGTTCATCCTCGGGGAAAACGGCCGCAGCACGTCCATCACGTCCAACAACATCGAACTTCGCCTGAAGGATATCGGCGAGCTGGCCACCCAGGCCGGGTATTTCACCAACGTGCAGGACATCAGCAACTCCCGCACGATCTTCGGCGTCAAAGTCCCCTTCACCCAGAGCCGGTACATCTACAGCTACGACGGCGTGGTGAAAGCCGGGATCAACTTCGAGAAGATCGCGGCCTCGGTGGACGAAGAAGCCAGGACCGTGACCATCGAACTGCCGGCCCCGCAGATCCTGGATGTCACCGTGGATGAAAACAGCCTGTATGTGTACCATGAAAAGGAAAGCGCCTTCACCCCGCTCAAACTGACGGACGTCAACAGCTCCACCAAGGCAATGAAGGATGAGGTCCGCAAGAAGGCCGTCGAGAACGGCATCCTTGAAAACGCCCGTTCCAATGCGGAAACGCTGATCACCGCCTTCGTCCGCAGCATGTTCCCGGACGAAACCTGGCAGATCTGCATCGAATGGGCCGACAAATACGGGAGGTAAGCATGAAACGGATCATTCTGACTGTCATCGGCGTCGTCATCGGTCTCGTGATACTGGTTTACGGTTATCTGTTCATCACCCGCTGAGGGAAGGGACACGAGGTCCGGAATTCTGACGGAGGTTTTGCCCGTGAGGCGTATACTCTGCTTTCTGCTTGCGCTGCTACTGGCCCTGCCCGTGGCCGCCGGCGCCGTAACATTCAGCCCGAAGGACGCCTATGAAGCCCGCCAGCAAGCCCTGGCGCTGTTCCGCACCTGCGGCATGTCGGGAGAATACGGCGATTCCCGGGATTTTGTCATCCGCTGGGCCGAGCCGATCCGGATCTATGTGGACGGAAGCCCCTCCCGAAAGGACCTGCAGACCATCGACGACTTCCTGCTGGAGCTGGCCTGCCGCGTGCCGGAAATGCCGCCCATCAGCCGGGTCGACAGCGAGGCCCGGGCCAACATGGTCATCCATTTCTGCCGCACGTCGCGGTTCGGCGATTACCTGACGATGTACGAGTCCAACCTGATCGGCTGCTTTACGGTCTACTACAACAACAGCAGGATCAACCGGGCCGTGGTGTGCATCGCCACGGACATCAGCCAGAGCGACCGCGTCTCCACCATTCTGGAGGAGATCACCGGCGCCCTGGGGCTGTGCAACGACCACACCCTGTACACGGACAGCATCCTGCACAACGACTACAACACCGCCATGAAGCTGTCGGAGGTGGACTGGATGATGCTGAACATCCTCTACTCCTCCCATGTGCAGCCCGGCTACACCTATGACCAGGTGGCGGACGCCATCAACGCCTTCTACAACCGATGACCTGCGAGGAAGCCCATGAGTTATGAAGACCTGATGTCCCGGATCTACCAGGAATTTCCCCACCTGCAGGACCAGCTAAGCGCGCCGCAGGTGGTTTTTGTCCGTTCCCGCAACAAGCTGTACATCACCTTCCAGTCCATGACCCTGGTGGAGGAGAAAACCTTTCTGCAGCTGGAGCGGCTGCTGCGGCAGCTGTTTCCCGGGCGGCCCCTGGCGCTGCGGGTGGTGAGCCCGGGGCTGGCGGACGACTTCCGGCAAAACATCGGCGCCTACAAGCAGGTGCTGGTGGATTTCCTGTGCCGGAATTACCCGGCCGCCGTCTCCTGGATGCGGGACATCGACTGGCGCTGCGACGGCACCCGGGTCACCCTGACCTTCCCGGACGCCTTCTCCATGGGCTACATGGCCCGGCAGAACGTGGCCGCCCGCCTGAACCAGGCCATCAAGGACATCTTCGCGGCGGACCTGCAGGTGGAGCTGGCGGTGGCCGGGGATCAGGAGAAGCGCCTGGAGGAGCTCCGGGAGATCCACAGCAAGGTCCTGGCCGCGCCCGTCAGCCTGGAGGAGCTCCGGGAGCGCTACGGCACCCTTGAGCCGGAGAAGCCCCCGCGCCCCCATGCTCCCCGCAAGCCGAAGGAGCGGAAAGAGAAAAACATCCCGGAGATGAGCGATGTCAAGGTGGGAAAACCCATCATGGGCCGGGCCATCGCCGACGACCCCACCGAGATGAAGGAACTCTCCGCCGAGGGCGGCGTGGTGGTGGTGCAGGGCGACATCTTCAAGTGCGAGACGAAGGAGCTGAAGGGCGGCGAGACCGTGCTGGTGTCCTTCGCCGTGACGGACTACACCTCCTCCATCCTGTGCAAGGCCTTCCTGCGCTACCGCAAGGGCTACGGCCGCCGGGGCGAGGAGGACGACCCGCCGCCTCCCGTCACCGACGAGGAGCGCAAGGCGGTGCAGGACAAGCTGGCCCGGATCAAGGTTGGCCGGAACGTGAAGCTCCGGGGCGAGTGCGCCTACGACAGCTATGCCCGGGAGATGTGCATCACTGTCCGGGACATGGTGGAGATGGAGAAGATCGAGCGGGAGGACACAGCGGCGGAGAAGCGGGTGGAGCTGCACATGCACACCAACATGTCCGCCATGGATGCCATGACCCCCGCGGAGGACCTCATTGCCCGGGCGGTGAAGTGGGGCCACCCCGCTGTGGCCATCACGGACCACGGCGTGCTGCAGTCCTTCCCCGCCGCCTTCCGGGCCGCCAAGGGCAAGATCAAGCTGATCCCCGGCTGCGAGGCCTACATGACCGACGAGCGGGACACCGTCGAAAACGCGGACGGGCGGCCGCTGTCGGACCCCATCGTGGTGCTGGACTTCGAGACCACGGGGCTGAACACCCGCACCTGCCGGGTCATCGAGATCGGCGCGGTGCGGCTGCGGGACGGCGCGGTGGAGGACAGCCTGTCCCTGCTGGTGGACCCGGGCGTCCCCCTGCCCGCCCGGATCACGGAGATCACCGGCATCACCCCCTCCATGCTGGAGGGAAAGGAGAAGGCCGACACCGCCATCCCCAAGCTCATGGATTTCATCGGCGGCGCCGCCATCGCCGCCCACAACGCGGACTTTGACGCCCCGGTGCTCCGGGCGGAGCTGAAGCGCCTGGGCCGGTCCTTTGACGCCCCGGTGCTGGACACCCTCACCCTGGCCCGGAAGCTGTACCCGGAGCTCCGCAGCCACAAGCTCAGCGCCGTCTGCAAGCACCTGTCCGTCTCCCTGAAAAACGCTCACCGGGCCGTCCACGACGCCACCGCCACCGCCCTGTGCCTGGCGAAGATGATCCGGGAAGCCCGCGGAAAAGGCCTGGAGACCCTGTCGGCCCTGAACGCCGGCCTCCACGGCGGCGCCATCGGGGAGAGCTGGCACACGGTGCTGCTGGTCCGCAGCCAGGAGGGCCTGGTGAACCTGAACCGCCTGGTGTCCGTCTCCCATCTGGAGTACTTCCGCCGCCGGCCCCACATGCCCCGGGCGCTGATCAAGAAGTACCGGGAGGGGCTGATCCTGGGCAGCGCCTGCGAGTCCGGGGAGCTCTTCCGGGCCGTGGTAAAGGGCGAGCCCTGGGAGCGCCTGAAGAAGATCGCCTCGTTCTACGACTACCTGGAGATCCAGCCCATCGGCAACAACGCCTTCCTGGTGCGCAGCGGCGAAGCCCAGGACGATGAGATGCTCCGGGAGTACAACCGGACCATCGTGCGCCTGGGGGAAGAGCTGGGCAAGCCGGTGTGCGCCACGGGGGACGTGCACTTCCTGGACCCCCACCACGCCGTCAACCGGGCCATCATCCAGGCGGGCCTGGGCTTTGAGGACTGCGACCGGCAGCCCCCGCTGTACTTCAAGACCACCACGGAGATGCTGGAGGAGTTCGCGTATCTCGGCCCGGAGAAGTGCCGGGAGGTGGTCATCGACAATCCCCGGAAGATCGCGGACATGGTGGACGAGCTCCGGCTCTTCCCGAAGCATCCCGAGGGCAAGGAGACCTTCCAGCCCAAGTGGGACGACGCGGAGGCGAACATCCTGCGCATGACCTGGGACACCGCCCGGGAGATGTACGGCGATCCCCTGCCGGACATCGTGAAGGCCCGGCTGGACAAGGAGCTGAAGTCCATCGTTGGCTACGGCTACTGCACCCTGTACAACATCGCGGAGCGGCTGGTGTCGAAGTCCCTGGAGGACGGCTACCTGGTGGGCAGCCGGGGCTCCGTGGGATCCTCCCTGGTGGCCCGCATGTGCGGCATCACCGAGGTGAACGCCCTGCCGCCCCACTACCGCTGTCCCCGCTGCCACAAGGGCTTTTTCGACGTGGACACCAGGCAGTACCATGTGGGTGTGGACCTGCCGGACCGGGACTGCCCCGGCTGCGGCGAAAAGCTGATCAAGGACGGCTTTGACATCCCCTTCGAGGTGTTCCTGGGCTTTGAGGGCGACAAGGTGCCGGACATCGACCTGAACTTCTCCGGCGAGGAGCAGAACCGGGCCCACCACTACGTGGAGGAGCTTTTCGGCCGGGACCACGTCTTCCGGGCGGGGACCATCTCCGGCCTGGCGGAGAAGACGGCCTTCGGCTATGTGAGCAAATACCTGGAGGAGCGCGGCATCCAGGCCAGCGGCACGGAGAAGGACCGGCTGGCGGCGGGCTGCGTGGGGGTCAAGCGCACCACGGGCCAGCACCCCGGCGGCATGGTGGTGGTGCCCAAGGAGTACGAGATCTACCAGTTCACCGCCGTTCAGCACCCCGCCGACGACCTGAACAGCGACTTTACCACCACCCACTTCGACTTCAACTCCATGCACGACATCCTGGTGAAGCTGGACTGCCTGGGCCATGACGATCCCACCATGCTCCACGAGCTGGAGGCGCTGACCGGCGTGAATTTCGCGGACGTCCCCCTGGACGACCCGGGGGTCCGCAGCCTTTTCTCCTCCCCCAAGGCGCTGGGGGTGTCGGAGCAGGACATCCTCTGCTCCACCGGCACCTACGGCGTACCGGAGTTCGGCACCGGCTTTGTCCGGGGCATGCTGGACGACACCCACCCCACCACCATGGAGGAGCTGCTGCGGATCTCCGGCCTCAGCCACGGCACCGACGTGTGGCTGGGGAACGCCCAGGACCTGATCACCTCCGGCACCGCCTCCCTGTCGGAGTGCGTCTGCTGCCGCGACGACATCATGAATTCCCTCATGGTTCAGGGCGTGGCCCCCAAGATGGCCTTCACCACCATGGAGAGCGTCCGCAAGGGCCGGGGCCTGAAGCCTGAGATGGAGGCCGCCATGCGGGAGAAGAACGTCCCGGAGTGGTTCATCGACTCCTGCAAGAAGATCAAGTACATGTTCCCCAAGGGCCATGCGGTGGCCTACGTCACCATGGCCCTGCGGGTGGCCTGGTTCAAGCTGCACTATCCCGCCGCCTACTACGCCGCCTACTTCACCGTCCGGGGCGACGGCTTCGACGCCGGCACCATGCTCATCGACCCCGACACCTGCCGGGAGCGGATCCGCGCCGTCCGGGAGGCGGACACCAAGGCCTCGGCCAAGGAAAAGGAACAGGTCACGGCCCTGGAGCTGGTGCTGGAGATGACCATGCGGGGCATTCGTCTCCTCCCGGTGGACCTCTACAAGAGCGACGTGAAGAAGTTCCTCATCGAGGACGGCAACCTGCGCTGCCCCTTTACCTCCCTGAACGGTCTGGGGGAAAGCGCCGCCATCCCCATCGCCGAAGCCCGCAAGGCCGGCCCCTTCCTCTCGGTGGAGGATCTGCAGCAGCGGGCCCACATCGGCTCCGGCATCACGGACCTGCTCCAGGCTCACGGCTCCCTCCAGGGCCTCAGCGAGACCAGCCAGATCAGCATGTTCTGATCGATTTGCACTTTGACTTACATGATAAGTGCAAAATTTGCACTTTTATGTTTTTCTAAAGCGCAAATTTTGCACTTTTCTATTGTATTCCCGGCGCAAATCTGATATGATCTGTCTGTGATGGAAGGAGGGGTATGCATGACCCTGTATGAAGCAAGGATGCGCAGCAACCTCACGCAGGTTCAGGCTGCCGCCCATCTCGGCATTTCGCTGCGCAGCTATCAGACTTACGAGAAGGATCCCAGCAAGGCGGACACGCTGAAATACCGTTATCTCACCCAGGAAATGGCGCTGCTCAGCCAGGTTGACGAGTCTCACGGCATTCTGACGCCGGAGGAGATCCGGAGCGCCTGCGCGTCGGTCCTGGCCGATTACCCGATCACATATTGTTATCTGTTTGGCTCCTATGCGCGGGGGACCGCCACGGCGGAGAGCGATGTGGACCTTCTGGTTTCGGGCGAGGTGACGGGGCTCCGATTCTTCGGCCTGGTGGACGCGCTGAAAACCGCGCTGCGGAAGCGGGTAGATGTTCTCACGCCCTCTCAGACGGAAGGCAATCCCGAACTACTAAACGAAATCCTCCGGGATGGGGTGAAGATCTATGGAAAACCGCAAGAATGACGCCTACTATCTGAAAAGGATCACAAACGATCTCGCCTTTATCAACGAGCACATGATGAATGTGACCGAGTCTGAATTCGGGCAAAACCCCGTTCTGCAGGATTCCATGATGTTCCGGCTGATCCAGGTGTCCGAAAACGCCCAGCGGCTGACAGATCGTTTCAGGCATGAGCATTCTGTGATTCCCTGGCACGATGTCTTTGGTCTGCGCAACCGGATTGTCCATGACTATGGCGCGGTGGATTTCCACATCATCTACACCACCCCGACCCGGGACATCCCCGCTTTGCTGGAGGAAATGACCGATGGAACGCCATGAACTTTCGGAAGAGGACCGCGATTTGATCCGGCAGGCGCTGGACGTCATCCGCCGGAATTACGACGCGGCGCGGTACAACCACACGGTGGGCTGCGCGATCCGCTGCGCGGACGGGCAGGTATTCCGGGGCGTCAACTGTGACGGGAATCACGGCGCCTGCGCGGAGTACATCGCCATGGGCATGGCGGTGTCGGCCGGGGAGCGGGCCTTCGACACCATCGTGGCGGTCCACGACGGGCACCCGAACAGCATCATCTCCCCCTGCGGCAACTGCCGGCAGATGCTGTACGAATACTGCCCGGACATCCTGGTGATCGTCAACGACGAGAACGGCAAACCCATCAAAGTCAAAGCCCGGGATCTGCTGCCGTTTGCGTGACCGCAGCCCTGGATTTTCCCCGAACGCGTATCCTGAAACCGGAGGTTTTTCATGTCCGTCCGTACCAAAGACGCCCTCCTCCACGCAGCCCTCTCCGCGCTGCTGGCCGCCGGGCTGATCCTGCCGCTGCTGGGTGTGGCCGGTCTTCTGCAAAGCCAGTGGCTGACCGGCCTGCTTTGTGTTGCGGCGGTGGCGCTGGGCCTGGGCGGGCTGAGCCTCCTGCCCCGGGGAACGCTGTTCTGCTGGCTGGGAGCGCTGGCGGGGCTGGCGGTGTGGGCCCTGCTGGGGGGCGTCCGGACGGTGCAGGAAACCGTGCTGGGGGTGCGGCTCACCGCCGCCGGCCACGCGGCCGCGCTGCCCTTCTACGGGCGTCAGGCGGCACTGGCGGGGAGCATCCTCATCAGCCTGACAGCCTGGGCCATGACGGCGAAACGCGCCGGCGCAGCCTTTGCCCTGATGGCGGTGCTGGGCGTGATGTTCTGCCTGTGGCTCACGGCGCACGGCAGCCTGGTCTGGCTGGTGTTTCCCGCCGGAGCCGCGCTGCTGACCATGCTGGCCCGGGACCGGAACGAATCCCTCCGGGCCGGGCGCGTGCTCCCCTATATGGCGACCCTAATGCTGCTGATGGTCCTGCTGGTGCCCGCGGCCGGCCTGGTGTCTCCAACGCTGAAGAAAGCCGCGGACGATTTCCGGCAGCGCGTCATGGATACCTTCTTCTTCACCGATCCGCGGAATGAGTTCTCCCTGGCCCGGGAGGGCTACTATCCCCAGGGCCGGGATCAGCTGGGCGGCACACCCAGCCTGAACACCCACGAAGTCATGACGGTGGAGACGCCGGTGACGGTCTGGCTGCGGGGCGCGGTGAAGAACACTTACACCGGGCATGCCTGGGAGGACACCACGGAAGAGCAGCGGTATCTCTGGGTGGGTGCCCGCTGGTCGGAGCGGCGGGCCGAGCTGTTTGACCAGCGACTCCCGGCCGCCGGCGCGGGAGAGGCCGTCACCATCCGCGTTTCCGTCACCGACGCCAACGCCTCGGCCATCTTCACCCCCCAGCGGGTGCGGACGCTGACGACGGACGGCGACCTGGTGCCCTATTTCAACGACGCCTCGGAGATCTTCGCCACCCGGGACCTGAAGGGCGGAGACGGCTGGACCGTCACCGCGCTGACAGACCTGGGCCGCGACTCCCGGATGGCGTGGATCCTGGCGGAATGCGCCGCTCAGGCGGACCCCGTCCGGGACGCCGCCGTGGCCGCCCTCTACACGGATGTGCCCGACTATGTCCAGCGGGAGGTGGCCCTCCTGACCACCCGGATCACGGCCGGGGAAGACACCGCCTACGGGAAGGCCATGGCCATCCAGCGCTGGCTCCAGGCCAATTACCGCTATTCCCTGAATGTGCCGGACGTTGATCCGCGATATGACTTTGTCTCCGCTTTCCTGCTCTCCGAGGAGAAGGCGGGATACTGCACCTATTTCGCCAGCGCCATGACCGTCATGTGCCGCCTGGCCGGCCTGTCGGCCCGGTATGTGGAGGGCTACCTGGCCAAGCCCGGCCGGGACGGGGTGGCCCGGGTCACGGGGCTGGACGGCCACGCCTGGGTGGAGGTCTGGTTTCCGGGCTACGGCTGGCTGACCTTTGACCCCACGCCCTCTGACAGCGGCGGCGGAACCCAGCCTCCGCCGGACACCGGCAGCCCGGACCGCCAGGACCGGGAGGGTGAAAACCCGGAAGACCGGGAGGACGAAAAACCCCAGGATCAGGAAGAGGAAGAACCCGACGGGGAAGACGATGAGGAGGACGGCGGCGATGACCCGGAGGAGCGGCCCGACGATCGGGAAGAGGAAGCCCCCGACAGTCAGGAGACGCCGGAAGGCGCTGATGTGGATCAGCGGCCGAAGGATCCGCCGCGGATGCGGTGGCTGCTCTGGATCCTGCCGGTCCTGCTGCTGGCGGGGCTGATCCTGCTGGCGCGGCTGCGGATCCGCATGACCCGGCCGGAGCGGATGGAACGGAAGACCCCGTCGCCGGACAGCCGCTGGTGCCTGTGGATGCAGGCCGTGTGCGACGCCCTGGGGGTGCTGGGAGAGACCCGGCCCCGGGACTGCACGCTGTCCCAGTGGCTGCGGGCCGTGGACGCGAAGGGCGTCACCCCGGCGTCCCTGGCCCCGCTGGGAGAGAGCGCCGGCGTCATCTTCTACGGCCATCAGGAGCCCCTGGAGGAGGAGATCGACCTGGCCCGGGCCGCCTGGGCGGACATCCGGCAGGGCATGACCCGGCGGCAGCGCGCCCGTCTGGACCGCCGCCGCGCCTTCGGCCGGAAAAGGAGTTTTATCGGGAATTGAGGAGAGCAAAATGGATCGATTTGTGCTGAAAGCGCCTTATCAGGCCAGCGGCGACCAGCCCCAGGCCATTGACGCCCTGGCCCGGGGCATCGAGGCCGGGCTGAAGGAACAGGTGCTGCTGGGCGTCACCGGCTCGGGCAAGACCTTCACCATGGCTTCGGTGATCGAGCGCGTGCAGAAGCCCACCCTGGTCATCGCCCACAACAAGACCCTGGCGGCCCAGCTGTGCTCGGAGCTGAAGGCCTTCTTCCCCGACAGCGCGGTGGAGTATTTCGTCAGCTACTACGACTACTACCAGCCGGAGGCCTACATCGCGTCCTCGGACACCTACATCGAAAAAGACTCCTCCATCAACGAGGAGATCGACCGGCTGCGGCACTCCGCCACGGCCGCCCTGCGGGAGCGGAGGGACGTGATCATCGTGGCCTCCGTGTCCTGCATCTACTCCATGGGCGACCCGGAGGAGTACGAGGGACAGATGGTGTCCGTGCGGCCGGGGATGGCCGTCAGCCGGGACAGCTTGATCCGCCAGCTCATCGACATCCAGTATGAGCGCAACGAGGTGGAGTTCGCCCGGGGCACCTTCCGGGTGAAGGGGGACACGGTGGAGATCATCCCCGCCTCCTCCCACGACAAGGCCCTGCGCATCGAGTTCTTCGGGGATGAGATCGACCGGGTCAGCGAGATCGACGCGGTGAGCGGCCACGTGCTGACCACCCGGACCCACGCCAGCATCTACCCCGCCACCTTCTACGCCACCAACCCCGACCGGATGGCCGCGGGCATCGAGGCCATCGAGCGGGATCTGCAGGAGCGCATCCGGTTCTTCACGGAAGACGGCAAGCCCCTGGAGGCGGAGCGCATCGCCCAGCGCACCCATTACGACGTGGAGATGATGCGGGAGATCGGCTACTGCCAGGGCATCGAGAACTACAGCCGGTACTTCGACGGCCGCAAGCCCGGGGAGGCGCCCTACACCCTGCTGAGCTACTTCCCCGGCGACTTCCTGACCATCATCGACGAGAGCCACGTCACCGTGCCCCAGATCCGGGCCATGTACAACGGCGACCGGGCCCGGAAGGACACCCTGGTGCAGTACGGCTTCCGCCTGCCCTCCGCCTATGACAACCGCCCCCTGCTCTTCAACGAGTTTGAGGCCCGCATCCACCAGGTGATCTACGTCTCCGCTACCCCCGGCCCCTACGAGCTGGAGCGCCAGGAGCAGGTGGTGGAGCAGATCATCCGCCCCACGGGCCTGCTGGACCCGGAGATCGTGGTCCGCAAGGCCACAGGCCAGGTGGACGACCTGGTGGGCGAGATCCGCAAGGTCACCGCCAACGGCGGCCGGGTGCTGGTCACCACCCTCACCAAGCGCATGGCGGAGTCCCTGACGGAATACCTGAACGAGCTGGAGATCCGGGTGCGCTACCTGCACTCCGACATCCAGACCATCGACCGCATGCAGCTGATCCGCGGCCTGCGCCTGGGCGAGTACGACGTGCTGGTGGGCATCAACCTGCTGCGGGAGGGCCTCGACCTGCCGGAGGTCCAGCTGGTGGCCATCCTGGACGCGGACAAGGAGGGCTTCCTGCGGTCCGAGACCTCCCTGGTGCAGACCGTGGGCCGGGCCGCCCGGAACGTGGACGGCCGGGTCATCATGTACGGCGACACCGTCACCGAGAGCATGATGAAGGCCATCAACGAGACCAACCGCCGCCGGGGCATCCAGCAGGCCTACAACGAGGCCAACGGCATCACCCCGGAGACGGTGCGCAACGCCGTCCGGGACGTGCTGGAGATCACGAAGCAGGTGGCGGCGGCCGCCCCGAAGGAGATGAGCGAGGACGAGCGCGCCGCCCTGATGGCCGAGATCGAGGGGCAAATGCTCTCCGCGGCCAAAGCCCTGGAGTTCGAGCGCGCCGCCCAGCTCCGGGACCAGCTCCTGTCCCTCCGGGGCGAGACCCCGCCGAAGAAGGAGGTCCAGCAGCGCCGCTCCCGGGGGCCCAGGACGAGGAAGAGCGAGCATTGAGGGGGGACCCACCGCTGCTGCGGCGGTTCTAATTCGGAATTCGGAATTGGGATGCCCTACCACTGCGGCGGTCGCGAAGGTTGCCCCACCACCGCTGCGGCGGTCCCCCTCCCCGGCCAGCCGGGGAGGAAGGAGGGTACAGAGGCTGCCGCTTCACGCACGCGCTGAGGTTGCCTAGGGAGTAGAGGCGCCGCTTGCCGCGCCCGTGCCCACCCAGTACGTTAACCGCTTTACGCGTGAAATCCCCGACATTCGGGGTTGGCGAAGCGGATCGCAAGGCTCGGAGAGATCGTGCAATCCTGAACCCTTCTCCCCAGCTTGCTGGGGAGATGTCGCCGCAGCGACAGAGGGGCAACCGTGTGTCGCCGCGGCCGCACAACACCTTCCCCCCGTGATCACTGTAAATCCTCGCCGGGATCGATTGACCCCGGCTTTTTGCTGTGCTAAGATGCAGTCAGGAGGTGCGTATGATGATGAAGCATATCGCTTTTGCCCTGCTGCTGGTTCTGGCCGTCTGCGGCCTGGGCGCCGCCTGCGCGGAAGGGTGGCAGGTGACCTATGCCCGCAGCCGCATGGCCCCGCCGGTGACCGTTGAGATCACGGACCCCGCCGTGACGGCGCTGCTGGAAGCCGGGCTGGCGGAGGCTCTCCCCACGGAGGAGCAGCCCGCCGTCAACGCCAACAGCCGGTTCATCACCCTCACAAAGGGCGAGGAGACCGTCACTCTGTTCTACGACGAGGTTTACCACACCACCTGGCGGCAGGAGGGGGAGACCTGGGTTCGGCTGGCGGACAGCCTCGGCGCGTCCCTCGTCTACCCCTTCGGCCTGTGGATGTGGGATCAGCCGGACTTCGAGGCCGCGGCGGCTTACGCGGATCTGCTGGCCCCCGACGGGTGGACGCCCTTCTTCGTCCTCGGCCGGCAAACCCTGACCCTGCCGGAGAGCCTCACCGCCTCCGTGACGGACGCGGCGGACCTGTACTTCACCTGGGCGCAGCTGTTCCTGCGGGACGCAGGGTACGACCTGACGCCATACCTTGGGCAGGAGGTCAATGTGACCATTCTGGGCCTCTGGGACACGGTGGAGCGCAGCCGTTTCGCGGCGGACGACCTGGCCCGGGGTATCCATCTGCCGGTCAACCTGCGCTGCATCGTGCTGGAGAAGGACGGCGAGGTCATCGGCGCGTACCTGTCCTACGGCCGGCACGACGGCGACTGGAAGCTCTCGCTGAAGGGCCGCTCTCCCGCCGACCTGCTGGGGACGGAGGACCCGACGGATTATCTCCTCTCCCTGGCGGTATTGTCCGACGAGGAAAAAGCGCTGGCGGCTCTGGAACCAGAGGACGTGATCCGGGCCTACTTCGCCGATCCGTACAGCACCGCCCTCCGCCCCCGGGCGCGGCTGCTGAAAGACCGCTGTGCCAACATGGACGATGATCAGCTCTTTGTACCCTTCGGCGGCGAGTTCCCGGAGGACGCGGAGGAGGAGCCCATTGAGGGCGCCGTCGCCGACATCAGCCTCCGGGACGAGGGCGAAAACGTCTGGCAGGTCCGGTTCGACAGCGGCGAGATTCGCTACGTGAAGCTGATCCGGGAGAGCGAGGCCACCGGCTGGAAGGTGGTCTGGTGTTACGATTACTACTGATACTGTTCTCAGTTAAGAAATTCAAGTCAAGTGAGGGTATGCAACCGAAGGTCCAGGGCGAACGGAAAGCCCTGGTCGAGGCCCGCAGGCCTCGAAATCCCATCTTGTGTGCTCAACATTCTTAAGAAAGAAAAGCATGAGAGACGAAACCCGCTCTCCGCTTGAGCGCGCTGAAAAACAGGCACCGCCGTGATGGACGATGCCTGTTTTGGTTTGAAGCGCTGCCTCAGACGGTCTCCGCCCGCAGCTTCTTGAACTTGTCGGACTTGCTGTCCAGCATGGCCATGTCGGCCTCGGTGGGGATGTCATTCTTGCCGGACTCCATGAAGTTCCGCAGCACGCCCACCAGCACATAGGGCCGGATGAAGACGCTGTGCAGAATGGCCCACATGATGAAGCCGCCCACGACGGCGATCACGATGGGCAGGGTGGCGGGGCTCGCCAGGAGATTGACCAGCCAGCTGGCGGATTCGCCCTTCGCGGCGCTTTCCTTGGCACTGTTGTCGAAGAAAGTCGCGATCTTTCCGATCACGGGCGAGTTCACGGCTTCGATGATGGCGTAGAAGATCCCGCCAAAAACGCCGCCGATGACCGCGAAGGAGCCGATGCCGATGCCGAACACCCGGCCCAGGTTCTTAGCCAGGGTCTTGCCGTGCTTGAAGAAGATGGTGGCGCCCTCCAGGGTGGCCTTGGGCGCGGAGACTTCGCTGCGGTAGAAGACCCAGCCCAGGCAGCAGTCGCACAGGTACGCCACCACTGTCTGGATCGCTGAGTTGAGGGCACTGCCGACGCTCTCGCCCGCGTCGCCGCCCACCGCGCGGCCCAGGGCCGTGATGCCGCGGCCGATCTGGTTGAAGATACCCTTGATCAGCTTCGTGCCCACAAAGTAGCCCGCCACGGTGGCGAAGCGCTGCTTCACGATCTTCTTGCCCTCGCCGATGACGTCCTCCGGAAGCTGGCCCTCCGTGATGCCCTTGGTCATCATGGCGATCTGGCCGGCCTTGAAGGTGTAGGAGACATAGCGAAGAATGACCACCAGCACCACGATGCCGATGATGAAGCCGATGACGCCGCCGATCGCCGGGCCGGCCACGCCATTGATCGTGTCACCAATCATCAGGCCGATCACCGAAAAAGCGCCCAGCAGCAGGAAGGACACGATATCCCACAGCGCCCGCCGCAGCGAGAACCCGAGGGTTGCCTTGTAGATCTGTTTGTTGTCCATATGCTCATTCCTCTCTCGTAAAGTACGGGGGTGTCCGTCGGGCGGCCGGTTCGCCGCCACTCATCGGCATTGTATCACCTTGTGGAGAACAGCGCAAGAAAAACCTGAAAATCCGAACATTCAACCTGAGACAAAGGGAAAATCGTGCGGTTTTTCTCCGCCGCGTGAAAACGGAGAAACCCGTACATTGGGATCGTTCGGATTTGGCATTTTGTCCGATTCGGCAAGAAAATTTTCCGAAAAAAACATTTTTCCGGCAGGAATTCCGGAGGAGACGTCGAAATATCCCATCAGAATCCAAAGAGAAAGGACGTGAAGCCAATGCCCCATCATTCCGCGCGGAGGCTGAACGACTGACAGCTGCCTCCGCATTCAGCAAAAACTGAAAGGAGCAAGCTGAAACATGAAAATGACTCTGACTGCACGTAACATGGTCATCACGCCCGGCATCACACAGCGGATTCAGAAGAAAACCGCACGAATGGAGCGCTATCTCCTGCCGGATACCGAGATGCAGATCAAAATGCGCAAGGACAAGGGCGACCTGCGCGTCGTGGAAATCACAGTTCCCATGGGCAACGGTGTCATTCTTCGCTCCGAGGCTGCTGCGGAAAGCAACCTGTTCCTCGCCATAGACGATGCCCTGGCCAAAATCGAGAAGCAGATTCATCGTCACCGGACCAAGCTGGGCAAGCGCATCCGCGAGGACGCCTTCACTTATGAGGAGCCCGAGTACATTGAGGAAGACACCCGCGAAGAGGGCGGCCCGGTGGTCGTCCGCACCAAACAATTCCCCGTTCGCCCCATGTCGGTGGAGGACGCCGCGATCCAGATGGAAATGCTCGGACACAGCTTCTTCGCCTTTGTGAATATAGATACCGACCGGATCAATGTACTGTACCAACGCAAGGACGGTAACCTTGGTCTCCTGGAGCCCGAAGCATAGTCAGAGTCGACTCGCCGGATTGTCAGCGGCGGGTGCCCCGGGACAACTGAATAGCAAGGCGCTGCCGCACCGGTACAAGGGCGGCAGCGTTTTTTGCCGGCAAGGCGGAAATTTCACCCCCGGCCCTGTTCAAATCCCGCTTCGTGTGATACACTGTCTTCGGACCGCGCGGGCAAATGATCCGGGGAATCCCGGACGCCGCCGGGTTGATGGACAATCCAACCGATGAATGAAGGAGAACGGGATGAAAAGCGACGTGATTGTGGTCTCCAGCCGGGGCGCCCGGATGGAAACCGCGCTGAAGCAGGCGGACAAAGTGGCCGCCTACAAGGAGCTCTCCCCCAAGTCCGCCATGCACCTGCGTCTGCTGACGGAGGAAATGATGAGCATGATGCGGTCCATCACAGGCGAGACGGAGGGCCGTTTCTGGATCGAGGATGAGGACGGCGTGTACCGGCTCCACCTCCAGGTCAACACCAGCATGAACAGCGTAAAGCGGGAGCAGCTGCTCTCGGCGTCCTTCAGCCACAGCAACGCGGCTGCCCGGGGCCTCATGGGCCGTCTGCGGGATTTCTTCGACCGCGGCGCGGACGAGGACATCGTGGTCTGGACCAGTCCGATGACGCACATGTCCGAGTATGAAGGCAGCCCCGTCACGGACTACGAGTGGTCCATGCTGAACTACCAGGAAGCCCTGGCCGAGCGGGTCGCCCGCCACGAGGAGGAAGCCATGGAGGCCTGGGACGAGCTGGAGAAGTCCGTGGTGGCCCACGTGGCGGACGATGTGATCGTCAGCATCCGCGGCCGCGAGGCGGAAATGACCATCGTCAAGAAGATGGAATGATTCTGTTCCTGTTTATGAATGCTAAGTGCGCAAAAAGGATTCCGCGCCTGCGGGCGCGGCCAGGGCTTTCCGATCGCCCTGGACTTTCGGGTGCATACCCCCCCTCACTTGACTTGTTGTTTTATCCGAGAACAGTGTAAAACATATGATCTCCCGGCCAAAGCGCAGAAACCCCGGAAGGTGTGATGGTGATCATCGCACGGTTCCGGGGTTCTTTTGCTTTGGATGGGATCCCGGTTATGCCTCCGCGGATCCTTCGGTGGATTCTTCCGGCAGCGCTTCGGCGGATCCCTCGGCAGGTTCCTCCGGCGACGCTTCCGCGGATCCCTCGGCGGGCGCCTCCGGCTGCGCTTCGGCGGATCCCTCGGCGGGCGCCTCCGGCAGCGCTTTGGCGGGATCTTCCGCGGTTTCCTCTTCCGTGTGCTGCGCGGTCCAGGCCGCGAAGAGGGGCATTGCCGCCTCCGCCAGGCCGGCCCGCGTGATTGTCGCGTCCGAAGCGGAAGCGATGTCTGCCGTTTCGCCGTTCAGGAAGGCCTCCGCCATGGCCGCCAGCGTCTCCCCGGTCAGGGCGGCGCTGCCCCGGAACATCCCGTCCGCGCCGGAATACACGCCGGTCTGCGCGGCCCACAGCGCCGCCTTCTCATGGGCCGATCCGGCGGCCACATCCTGGAATCCCTCGCCGGTCATGTCCGGTTCCGGCTTTTCGGCGATGCGCCACAGCATCTCGACGGCGTCGGCCACAGTGGCGGCCCGCATCGGCAGGAAGTAGCCGGTGGCGCTGACGTCCATCAGGCCCTTCTCCAGGCAGAAGGCGGTGGCCTCGTGATACGGGGGCAGCGGGGACAGCGGGGCTTCTCCGCCCTCCGTCAGGGTCCACGGCACACAGACGCGATTCAGCGACTGCATCCAGGTCTTGCCGTTGGCCCGCTTGACGCTCAGCGTATTGATCTGCACGTCCCGGGTCCGCTGGCGGTTCCCGCTGAAGGGGCTCATGATGCTGCTGACCGTGCTCACCACGAAGTAGTTCCCCGCGGACTTGCCCAGGTACATCATTTGATGGCCCGGGAAGTTCAGCAGCGTTCCCATGGGCAGGGCGTCCAGCAGCGCCTCCTTCTCCTCCAGGGTGTAGTACGTGACGTCCGCCTTGGGGAAGTCCAGGAGCCACTGCCAGCTGCCGTTGCGGGGCAGGTCCAGGCCAAAGCAGCAGTAAACGGAACGGTTGAGGCTGGTGCAGTCCTCATTGTACAGTCCCGCGCCCCAGCCGTAGGCGTCGCCCAGAGCCGCCAGCGAGACCCTGGCCAGATTCGCGGGGGTCAGGGGGAGATAGTCCTCGCTCACCCGCTCCCGGGCGTTGATGAGCGCCGGGGTTTTTCCGTAGCTGCCGTCCTCGTTCCGCACCGGCAGGTAGACCGCGTAGTTGTGCAGGGGCAGGCGGTTGATGACCAGCGCGTCCGGGTCCATCTCGTCCATCCGCTCCAGCACCGTGCCCATGGTGATCAGCCGGCACGCGGTCTGCGGCGCGGTGTTGGAGTAGTCGGTGTACATCCTGTCGCCCCAGAACACCAGCCGCTTCTCCGCGGGGATGTCCCAGGCAGACAGCCATTCCTCCTTGTCACGGCAGACGGCGATGTCCTCCACCCGCGCCCAGCCCGTACAGCAGGAGGTGGCCACCTGGAAGTACTTCCCGTCCGCGGAGGTGGAATAGATCGCCACCGGTTCGTTCACCCGGATGCCCACCAGGGGCTGGTAGTCGAAGTCGTAGTCCACGGGGTCGTCCAGGATCTGCCCGCCCCAGGGGAAGGTGAGCAGCTCCGTGCGGTTCACCGCCACGCCGAAGCGCACAGGCATGATTTCCTCCGCATTGGGGTCGACGCAGTTGGCGATGATGCGGTCAAAGTCCTCCTGGGTCAGCTTTTTTCCGGTCTCGTCCCAGACCCAGCCCAGGTAGTACTTGGCGTCCTCTGCGGCGCCGTTCTGCAGCGACTCGTTCCGGGTGAGGCCGTTGTAGGTCTCCTTCAGATTCCTCATGTCCCGGCGGTTGGTGCCCTCCGCGGCCACGGCGGCCGCGTTGATCCGGGCGATGTCCTCCGGCGTGGCCAGCAGCGCGTCCGGGTCCTCCGCCAGGCCGGACCAGAAGGCGGGGTCCGTCATGGCCTCCGTCACGCCCGGCATATAGCCCACAGGCGCCGCCCCCTGGGCGAAACCGGGCATGAGCAGGGCCGCCGTCACGCAGCATACCAGCAGCAGGGCCAGGATCTCTCTCCGGCTCACCATGATGCACTGATCCATCGTGTTCCTCCCCATCGTCTTTTGTCTGTCCCGCTGCGGGTATTCATGGCCGGCCGCGGAAACCGCCAGTCCGTCACGCGGCCTGATCAAGGGCCAGCGCTTCCTCGTACTCGGCTTCATACTCGTCCAGCAGCTCATACAGCCTGCGGGCGATCTCCACATAGTCCTCCGTGTTCAGGTTGGCCAGGGAGATGCGCACCGTACCCTCCGGCGCGCCGAAGCCCGGGCCGTACATCAGCACGACGCCCTTGCGGCCCGCCAGGTCGTTCAGGAACTCGATCTCCGTCTTTTCCGCCCGCATCCAGTCCAGGAAGTCCGGGCCGTACACCGACTCCACCAGGGCGAACATGTCCACCAGGGTGTAATATTGGGTGTTGGCGGCACTCTCGTCCGGGGTCAGCCCCAGGGCGTCCATCAGGGCCAGATAGCGCTCGTGAACGGTGTCGTTGGCCAGGCGGACATAGGGGTCCTCCTCCCCCGCGCCTGTGTGGACGAGGTGGCTCAGGGCCAGCAGGTCCATGAACACCTGGCTGGGGGTGGACAGGCCGCTGGTGTGGTACAGGCCGATGGAGCGGCTGTCTGCCACCACCCGGTCCAGGAAGGGCATGCTGTCCGGATCCGTGGTGACGATGGCATACTCGTCCCGGAGGTATGCCTTGTCCTCCTCCGGCAGTTCCCGGAGCAGCCGGTCGCAGACGTTGTCCTCGTTCATGGCGATGAGGCCGATGCGCCAGCCCGTCACGCCGTAGAGCTTCGAGAAGGAGTACACCAGAATCGTGTTGGAGGGGATCACGGCATAGACTGTCTGGAAATCCTCGGCAAAGGTGCCGTACACGTCATCCGTCAGGATGATCAGGTCCGGGTTCTTCTCCACCGCCTGCGCCAGCCGCTGAAGCGTGGCGGCGGAGAGGGCGTGGGAGCCCGGGTTGGACGGGTTGACCAGGAAGAAGGCCTTGACAGAGGGGTCCTCCAGCTTCGCCAGCTGGTCCTCCGGGATGTCCCAGTTGTTCTCGGCCGTACCCGTCACGTCCACGGAGACCAGGCCGTAGTCCCGGACGGACGGGATCTGCATGTAGGGCGTGAAGATGGGCGTCGCGATGGCGATCTGGTCCCCGGGCTTCAGCAGGCGGTTGTGGCTCAGGGCCTCGAAGATGTACACCATGGCCGCGCTGCCGCCCTCCGTCGGGAACACGCCGGTGCTGTCCGCCAGTTCCACGCCGTTGTACAGCGCGGTCTGCAGGAAGGCGTTCAGGATGGCCTCCGTGTTGGGCAGGCACCGGCTGGGGGTGGGATAATAGTCGCCGATGACGGCGTCCGTCAGCTCCTTCAGCAGGGCATCCTTGTCCAAGCCCAGGGTGTTCACGCAGTAGTCCACCGCCGCGATCAGGAAGGCGTCGGTGGAGTCCTCCGGGTCCATGGCGGCGTCGAACCGCTCCCCGATGCCCGCCTGCTCCGCCTGCCCCGCCATGCTGCCGACGCTCATGACGCGCTCGCACTCGCCGAGGGCAAAGTTGGTGAACCGGGTGAAGGCATACCGCGCCTGGGTGTTGATCCAGTTGGGGTTCCCCCGCCCGGCGTCCAGCGGCGGATAGCCGGCCTCGTTGGTCTTGGCCAGTTCCCGCTGCTCCGCGGTGATCTCAAAGGCGCCGATCTCCTTCTGCAGCTGGATCTCCGCCTCCTGATCGGCCAGCGCCATGCCGCAGCACAGCAGGCAGAAACACAGGACGGCGCACAGCATTCTTTTCATGGCGATCCTCCTCGCATCCGATATGATTCGTACAGCAAACAGCCCCCGGGTGATTCTTCTCTGGCTGCATTATACAACGTTCCGGGGGGTATGGCAAGGGTTGGCCTTCATCCGAGGCGGCGGCGAGAATTGCCCCTCTGTCGCTGCGGCGACATCTCCCCGGCAAGCCGGGGCGAGGGGTTTGCGGTCTCTGTGCCGCCCAGGCGCCCTCTCCTCCGCCAGAAGCGGCACCTCTCCCAGAGGGAGAGGCAGGGATGGTGATTGCTGCCTTATTACGGCTGTATGGTTCGCATTGAGCGCACAGCCCCCTCGCTCCCCCTCTGGGGGAGCTGGCGCCGCAGCGCCTAAGAGGGCTCCTTGCAGCGCGGACGGACCTTCGCAGTACTTCACACGTCGTCCAGCCTTTCCTCCCCGGCTTGCCGGGGAGGGGGACCGCCGCAGCGGTGGTGGGGCAAGCTTCGGAACCGCCGCAACAGAAGATAAGGTTTGCTCCGGGCACAATCGCCGCTGCAGTTGGGATTGCCCCTCTGTCGCTGCGGCGACATCTCCCCGGCAAGCCGGGGAGAGGGGATCGGAGCGGCGTTTCGGTTCTCTGTGTGAGCATGCGCCCTGCAGCGTCTTTGCTCAAGCCGCCGCAGCCCCCCGGACCTCAGCCCGGCGAAGGGGGATGCGGCGCCCTCACTCCGCATAAACGTACCTGATTCGCTCCGATTCACAGTACGACTCCGCGTAGGAGCCCTCCTCCACCACCATCGTCAGCGCCGGGCAGTCGTAGAACACCATGCTGCCGATCCGGGTGACGGACGCGGGGACCGTGATGCGCTCGAGCTTCCTGCAGTGCTGGAACGCGCTGCCCCCGATGGAGATCACGCCGGAGGGAAGGGTGACCGACACGATCTCTTCGGCCCCGATGAAGGCGGTTTCGGCGATCATGAGCGTGCCGTCCCGGACCGTCACATCGGTCCCCGCCTGGCCGGGAAGGCACAGGAGAACGCACCGGTACTCCTTCCCGTACAGCAGGCCGTCCGCCAGCTCAAGATACGGATGGTCCTCCGCCAGGCGGACCTCGGTGAGACCGTAGCAGCACGACAGCGGGTTGCCGGTGACGGTCCTGAGGGAAGCGGGCAGTTCGATCTCCGTCAGCGCCGCGCAGTCGTAGATCGCGCCGGCGTCCATGCGCTCCAGCGTGGAGGGCAGCGTGACCGACGTCAGGTTGTCACAGCAGTCGATCGCGAGTTCGTCGATGGCGGTGATGCCTTCCGAGAATACAATGCTCTCCACCCCCGAGTACGCGAGGGTTTCCCGTGGGACAGTCTGAATGCCGCCGGGCAGCGTGACGGTTTTGAGGCTTTCGCTCTCGTAGAACACGCATTGTCCCAGGGCGGTCAGGCTGTCCGGCAGAGAGATGCTCTCCAGGGCCGTACAGTAGCTGAAGGCGTACTCGCCGATCTCCGTCACGCCCTCCGGGATGACAACGCTTTTCAGCGCTTTGTTGCCGGAGAAGGCGTGCTTTCCGATGCGGACCACGCCGGCCGGGATCTCAATGCTCTCCAGCGCGCAGGATGAGAACATGCTGTCCGATATGACCTCCAGGCCGCCGGGCAGCCGGACGGAGGACAGGCGATAGCAGGACGCGAATAGGCCATCGCCCAGTTCGGTGACGCAGTCCGGGATCACGACCTTTTCGACATGCCTGTACACGGAGAACAGTTCACGGTCGACGGCGCGGACGGGCCGTCCGTCCAGGGTTTCCGGCACGGTCACTTCCGCGTCGTTCCCGCGGTATTTGATGATCCGCACGCCGCCGTCATCCAGGACCTCATACTCGAAGAGGCCGCAGATCATCGGGACCGCGATCTCCAGGCCGCCGTCGTAAGCCTCCGGGTCCGTGCAATTCAGGCCGTACTTTGCGCAGTACCGTTCGGCATAAGAACCCTTCTCAGCCACCACCGTGCCGTCCTGCGCCGGCTGGAGCGCGTTGGCGCCGATGTCCGTCACGCCGGTGGGCACGACGATGAAGCGCATCGACTTGCAGCCGTAGAAGGCCTGCTCTCCGATGACCGTGACGCCGGAGGGAAGGACCGCGCCGGCCAGGCTCCTGCAATTTGCGAAGGCACAGGCGCCGATGGCGGTCAGGCTGTCCGGCATGGAGACAGTCAGCAGGTTTTCGCAGCCGTTGAATGTGTACGCCGCGATCTCCGTGAGGCCGTCGGGCAGCGTCACCGTCACCAGATTCGCGCAGGAATCGAAGGCCCCCATGCCGATGGCTTTCACGTTGGCCGGAATGTCCAGGGTCAGCAGGCCGTTGCAGCGCCCGAACGCGGTCCCTCCGATCTCCGTGTCAGCCGTCGGGAAGACGATGTCGGAGAGATTCACGCAGTCGGCGAATAACCCCTTCGGGATGCTTGCGAGGCCGGCGGGAAGCCAGGCGGACTTCAGGCCCAAGCAGCCCTGGAACGCGCCGGATCCGACGGAGACGACGCTGTCGGGCAGTACAATATGCTCCAGGCCGCTGCAGCCGCTGAACGCGTCCGCGCCGATGGTTTCGAGCATATCGGGAAGATCCGCGGCGCGCAGCGAAGCGCAGCCGTAAAACGCGCGGTCGGAGATCACCCGCAGGCCGTCGGGCAGGGCCGCCTTCTCAAGGCGCTTGCAGTAGCTGAAAGCGCGCTTCCCCACCGTGGTCAGCGAGGCGGGCAGGCTGATCTCCTCCAGGCTTTCGCAGCCGCTGAACGCGTCGTCGCCGATGGCGGTGACCGTCTCCGGGATCACAACGCGCTTCAGGCTCCGGCAGTTGTAGAACAGCTGCTCCGGCAGCGTCCCGACAGCCGCGGAGATCACCGCCTCCTCCAGACCGCCGCAGTCTTCGAAAGCCGCCTCCCCCAGCCCCGTCACGCTGTCGGGCAGCGCCAGGCGCCGGATGCTGCTCTGCCCCGCGAAGGCATAGGCGTCGATGGCCACGGTCCCTTCGGGGATGACGGGCGCCTCCGCGGAGAACAGCGGCGTGGCGCCGATGACGCGCTTCTCCGCCGTGTGGTACAGGACGCCGTCGACAACGGACAGCGCCGGGTTGTCCGGGGAAACCGTGACGGACGTCAGGGCCTTGCAGCCGTACAGGATGTTTGTGCCGACCTGTGTCACCTTCGCCGGGATGCGGATCTCCTTCAGGCTCTTGCACTGCAGGAACGCAAAGTCGCCGATGGCGGTCAGCGTCTCCGGGAGGCGCACGCTTTCCAGCGCGCTGCACCACCGGAACGCATAGCCTCCGATCTCCGTCAGCCCTTCCGGGAGGTCAAGACGCTCCAGCCCGCTGCAGCTGATGAACGCGCACTCCTCGATCACGGCCAGACTGCCCGGGAGGATGACCTCCCGCAGGTTTGAGCACATGGTGAACGTCCGGTTCCGGAGCACCGTCACGCCCTCGGGGATCACCACCCGGGTCAGATCGGTGCATTCCGCGAACGCGTTCCGCCTGATCTCGGCCGTGCCCTCGGGCACGATGAATTCCTGCCCGCTCCGGGTCTTCAGGACCAGGATCAGCGCGCCGTCCGTCTTATCGTAGAGCGCGCCTTCCCGGAACGCCAGCGTCGGGTGGGTGTCCGATACGATGATGTCCGTCAGGCGGGTGCAGCCCGAAAAGGGGTTGATCCCGATCTCCGTGACGCTGTCCGGGATGGTCACACTGCGGAACACGCGGGTGCTGTCTTCCCTGGCCGACGTCTTGTTCAGGGCCAAATCCCCGATGCGCCGGACCGGAACGCCGTCCAGCGCCTCCGGAATGACCAGCTCCGTCGCCATGCCGGTGTAGCCGACGATCTCCGCGCTCCCGTCCTCCAGGACGATGTACTCAAAGTCCTGACACGTCCGCTTCTCCGCCGCGGGTTCCTCCCCCAGGGCGGCCGGAAGCGCCAGCAGCGCCAGGAGCAGGGCAACGCAAAGCAGTGCTCTCTTCATCGGGGTTTCCTCCTCTGTGTTCGATTTAACCAGGCCCTCACGGATCCATGAAATCCAGCTCCGGCCGGTCCCCTTCCCGGGGCGGCTGTTCGTCGAAGCGGTGATCTCGGAAGTAGTATTCGTCGTCCCGCTCGCCGATCTCCCGGTACACGCGGCAGGGGGCGCCGAAGGCCACCACGCCGGCGGGGATGTCCCGCGTCACAATGCTGCCCGCGCCGATGACGCTGTCGTCGCCGATGGTGACCCCGGGCAGGATCACGGCGTTGGCGCCGATCCAGACGTTGCTGCCGATGCGGATGGGGAAGGAATACATCCCGTCCCGCCGGTGCTTCGGGCTGACAGGGTGGCCCGTGGTGCAGACGGTGACGTTGGGCCCGAACAGGGTGTGGTCCCCGATCTCGATCTTCCAGTCGTCGATGAAGGTGGTGCCCTGGTTGAAGTAGCAGCCCTCACCGATGAAGATATGCCTGCCGACGGTGAACTTCAGGGGCGGCACGATCCAGACGTTCTTCCCGCAGGCGCCGAACATCTCCGCGTTCATCTCCATGCGCTCCCGGTTGGCCTCCGGCGGCAGGGCGTTGAACCTCGCCGCCAACTCCCGGGCCCGGGCCTGCATGGCCATGTTCTCCTCATCGTCCAGCCATATGCAGCCGGCCTTCATTCTCTCCTGCTCCGTCACAGGCGCCGCCCTCCTTTTTTCCTCACAGCCGATGGGCCCATTATACCGTTTTGGCCGCGATTCCGCAACGGCCGCCGACGGTTTTTTGTCCCATGCCCCGGGACGATGCCCGCCGACACGGTTTACGCATGAATAAAGATTCTGTGAATGGAATCTCAACGGGATGCTTCGCGTCAGCCTGATGGACGACCTCATCCACTGCTGCGGCGGTCCCCCTTCCCCTAAAGGGGAAGGTAAGGGTAATTAAGTAGCCAAAAGCCTTCCCCTTCAGGGGAAGGTAGCCTGCGCACATGAACTTTCACATGACAGCTTTGCTTGCTTGCGCAGGCCGGATGAGGTTATTGCGGCGGTTGCTATATATATCTGGGATAGTAACGGCGGAAAGAATACGCAGGACAAGATTTTTCTGCTAAGCTACGCTGAAGTGAAGGTGTATCTGGGTGAGGAAGCATTAAGCAGAAGCGACATCAGATTGTTTGCAGTACCGACAGACTATGCGATTGGAAAAGGCGTGTGGCGAACTGTAGAAACCTTTTACTCCGATATTGAATACTATTCGTCCTGGTGGCTTCGCTCGCCAGGCGTCAGGCAAAATACGGCAGCGATTATCGACCGTTGGCTCGCCTGTTGTGATGTAAACGATGACACTTCTACAGTTGTCCGCCCCGCCCTCTGGCTGGACCTGGACGCCGATATCTTCTGATCCGCAGCCATCAGCACTTCACTTGAAGTCTGACGATGGCAAACTGCACTGAAAAAGAGCCTGCTTCGGCATTTTCTCCCCCATCACAGGTACATAAAATTCATCCCCCGGAACGCCTTGAAATCTCAGAAGCGCTCCGGGGGATCGGTTTATGGTTCGCCGTCGTACGGGTCGCAGCGGGTCTCCGTCTTCAGCTGGTTTCCGTCGACGTACAGTTTGACCTGCACAAGGAACTGGGATCGGTCATACCTGACCCCGTTCCAGACATCGCCTTCAACGCCCTCCGGGAATTCTTCCCTGACGACGTAACAGAAGTGCGCGCACCGGTTTTCGTCGACGAGCCCCTTCTGTTCCGCGGCCAGGAAATCGTCGTATGTGTAGGACAGCGTGAAGCTGAAATGCCCCTCCGCGTCATTCCGGACGGTCATGGATCCGTCAAACCCGCCGGGATACCCCTCGCCCCAGGCGGCCTCGGCGCTTTCCTCCGGGGTCAGGGTGAAGGCGAACTCCTGGTCTTCCAGCTTTTTCCCGATCAGCATCTTGGTTCCGCGGAGGACGGTCTCCGCCGGCAGCACCGCCGGCCTGTTGACCACCGTGACCGTATCGTTGTTGAGGTAGTTATACGGCGCGGAGTAGGAGGGGATATCGCTGATGCCGAACTCATAGATCGTGTTGGTTTTCTGGTACCCCTCCGGCGCCTCGATCTCCTTGACCCTGTACCGCCATCCGTAGGATTCGGACCCGTCGGAGCCAAACTGTTCATTTCCGTCGTCATCATGGAAAGAATAGGGGCGCAGGCTTTGCTCCTCCGTTCCGCCCTCGTGGCTGACGGCCTGGATCAGGTAGAGGCCGGTGATTCCGTCCGTCGTGAACTCGCCGATCTTGGTCCATTCGGGATCGGGGAGGTCGTTCCCGTCCGCGTCTTTCACCCGGGCCTCGTAGAGCTCGAAGGTCGCCGCGAGGCCCTGATTCATGTTGCCCTGGGCATACTTCATGATGTACATGCTGTACGTCCGGTAGGAGCCGGATCCGCCGGATTCCGTGGAAGACGTGCCGCTGATCCCCGCCGTGTATCCCAGCAGTTCCGCCTTGTTGAACCAATGGATGTCGTGGAGGCCGACCAGCCGCGCGGTGTACGTGATCGTGTAGGGCGTCTCGTTGTGAAGCGTCATGATGATGCTGTTGCCGGAGCGGTTCAGGATATCGCCCTCCTTCTTCGGCTCGATCACGATGGACGTGTAATCGAAGCTCAGGTTGGTGAGCGTGTCCGTCACCGTGATGGTATCCTCGTCGCCGATCTTCAGGCCCTCCTCGTTCACGGTGATCCGGAACTGGAGATCGTGGGTGCCGGTGCCGCTGTTGTCCCCCTCCCATACCAGCTCCTTGTCGAGGGCGTTGATGGAGTACTCGGTGACAATGGTGTTGCTGCCGAACTGGTCGTTCCCGACGGAGTTGAACAGCTCCACCTTGAGCCCGTCGGCGTGGAGGGCCTCCTCCTTCATCCTGGCCAGCGTCGCCGCGTCCTTGATCTGCAGGGCATACACGATGGCGTAGTAGGGATAATAGGAGGACGCGTTCATCGGAAGATCATTCTTGTTGAGTTTGAACACGAGCTCTCCCTCGGAAGAGGACGCGTCCACCACGTAAGGGCCTCTGGACACCAGCCCGTACTTGTTCCACTGGGTGTTGCCGTAGACGTGGCCGTTGGGCGTGTTGACGTTGTATCCGTCGTTTGTCTGGTATGTTTCGTGGAAAGCCAGGTAGTCGGCATCATACTCGTCGGTGATGGTCAGAAAGCCGTTCGAATCAAACGCGCCATCGTTGACGCCCGTCAGGATGACCTTGTACACGTAGATCGGCAAGGCCGGATCCGTGCTCGTCGAATAGATGCCGTCCAGGATCTTCTCCACGTCATAGCCCGTCGTGTTGTAGCTCACCGAACCGGTGACGTTGATGTCCTGCCCGTTCACGCGGACGATGGCGTTGTTCACGTGCGTTCTGGCCCGGCTCAGGGATTCCGCGAATTCCAGCCAGTCGTGGTCGGCCACGGTGGTCAGGTAGACATGGATGGTCCTGGTCGCGCCGGTCCCGGTCAGGCCGGGTTCCCCGTTGTTCTTCGTAAAGGTGATCGCAACCTGATGGTCCTGGGAAGACGCGTCCACGGAAAACGCCTCGCCCGCCAGCAGATCGCCCGCCGCCACGCGGGCCGAGCCGGGTTTATACGTGTCCCAGAACCATCGGTTCTGCGTGTAGTCCAGAAAGCCCGGCATGGTGTCGAGGACGACCGCGCTGTCCAGGCCGGTCGTGGGGACGGTGAACGTGATCTCCCATTCCGTCTCCGCTTGCCGGTTAAGGGCGTCGACGGTGGATTCGACCACCGTTTTCTCCGCTTCCACTTCCTCGCCGGTGGTTTCGATGTTCAGCGCGCCCGAGTCCGTGTCATACTCGTTATGCACGGTATTGGCCACGGTGGTCGTCTTCAGGAACTCGTCGGAATCCACTTCGGTCTCGTAAGTGATCACATATTTGTATTCGTTCTCCGCGTCCGAAGCGGGAATGGTGTAGGACCAGGTGCTTCCGCCGCTGCCGTCGCTGAGCCCGTTCGTTCCCCATTGCACATCGTTGGCCCCGGCCGTTGTACCGTCCTTCCGGAATCTCTCGATGTGGATGCCGTTTCCGGAATACCGCATGAACGCCCGGGACGCGGCGTCGATGGTGTCCGTCACGGTGCTCCCGGCGATGGAGATGTTGGCGTCCTCGTTCAGGACAATGGTCCAGGTGACGTACGTTTTTCCGTCCCGCACGGTTTGGGAAGAAACGGTCTTGCTGTTGGTGGACAGCGTGATCCTGTTCTCGAAATCCCGCTCGTCAATCTCGACGCTTTCACCCGGCGGGTCCTCCCGGCTGTTGATCCGGACCGCGTTCCCGGTTTCCTCGACGGTCCCGTATCGGCCGTTTCCGGTGAGGGTCAGGCCATCCAGGTTGACATCGGCGTAGTATTCGATCGTCACGATTTCCCCGTGAACCATGGAAGGGAGGGTCAGGCCGAAGGTCTCGCCCGCCCGCGTATCCACGTTGTACTGGACAGGGCTGTTGATATTGGACGAAACCACGACGCTGTCGGGGTCCAGCGTCAGCGCCGTTCCGCTGATGATGTCGCCGATGTGGATGTCCGTGTTGTTTCCCTTGGAGCGGGCCTGAACGGTATACTTGACCTTGTTGAGGGTCCCGTCGTATTCGCCGACCTTCTGAACGCTGACCTCCCGCGTATTGTCGATGATGAACGACCCGGTCACTTCCTCGCTGAAGGAGATCACTCCTTCGCTGAGCTGGCCCGTGACGTGAAGGTTGAACTGGACATCCTCGGAGAGCAAGTAATACTGGTACCCCGGGCTGGTCTGGTCCACCGTGACGGTCAGGGTGCCTCCGCTGACGACATAGTTGAGCAGAACTCTCCCGCCGTCGCCTGTCATCTCGATGGTTCCGGCCGTGTATTCCGGCGTGAACCCGGCGGGGAACTGGTAGGTCAGCGGACCGTTGTTCGGGTCGTCGAACTGCAGCCCGTTGATTTTCTCGCTGAAATTCAGCTGGATCGTATACGGCACCCCGTCGAGAATGACGTACTGACCCTGGGCGTTCATCTCCGCGCCGGCGATGACAATACTGTCCAGAAAATCGGCCAGATTGCTGCTGTGCCCTTCGCCGCTTCGCGTCAGGCCGTCCAGGCGCAGCCAGTCGCTGTAGACCGGACCCGCCGCGTCGGTGTCGCCCTCGCCCTCGTTTGCGCCCGTGCTCACGTTGAGCATCAGGAGCGCCAGGAGCAGGAGCAGGGCCAGGGCCCGGCGTAACTTCTCTCTGTTTCTCATAGGCGATTCTGCCTTTCGTGTGTCGCCGAGTCGTGAACGGCGGGCCGGGGCGGGTTCACTCCAGATACGCGCGCCACCAGTACGTGCAGTTCACCTCGTCCAGGAGGAAGTCGAATTCGGCGCCTTCCGCTCCCTCCACGCTGCAGATGGTCACCCCGCCGTCCGCGGAGTACTGCCACCGGATGGTCCCCTGATAGTCCGGATCGGACACCACGGCCGTCAGGACGATCCTTGCGCCCGGCCGGAAGCCCTCCTCGCAAGAAACCAGCACGTGAACGGTCAGCGGCTCGGCTGCCGATGCAGCGGGATCCGGGTCGCCCGGCTCCTCCGGGATTTCCTCCAGCGGGGCGCCGGCCTCCGACGCTTCAACGCTCTCCATCGTGACATCAACCGCTTCGGCGATTTCCTCTGCTGCGGCATCGGCTTCGGCGCTTTCTGCCATGAAGGCCAATGCTGCGGGAAGCTCCGCCTCGAGGGATCCGACCTCCGCCGGGGCCTCCTCCGAGGCGCATCCGGGGACCGTCTCAACCGCCGGGGCTTCCTCCGAGGCCGTGTCCGGCTGCGGCTCGGCTTCCGGCGCTTCCGTTACCGGAACGGAAAAGCACAGGGAGACAAGCCCCTGCCGGTCTTCCCGGAGGGACTCGACCGCGACGCTGTACGCGCCCTTCTCCAGGGCCAGGGCCTCCCGGACGGCGAAAAGCCCGTTCTGCCCGGCAGCCCCGGACTGCCAGGCGCGGGTCAGGCCGCTCTCCAGCGCGGTGATCGTGATCTTCACCGCGGCGCCGTCGGCCTCCAGCAGCAGATCCGTCCTGCGGTCCAGCGTCAGGCGGTACAGCCTGCTCTCCGAGAGGGATACTTCGCAGACCGTGCCCACAGCAAGGGTCCCGTCCCAGCGCACCATTTCTTCCGGGTCCTTTTTCTCTTCGCCGGGACCTTCTTCCGGGGCCGGGTCACTGTCGGACGGCAGGCCCGGAAGTGGATCCTCCGCCACAGGCTCGGCCTTTTCGGGGGACGTTTCCCCGGCCGGCGCCGGGTCGCTGTCGGAGGGCAGGTCCGGAAGCGGCTCTTCCGGCATGGGCTCGGGCTCCGCGGGCGTTTCGTCAATGATGGCCTCCCCCGCAATGGGATCGTCGACCGGGGCGGGATCTTCCATGTCTTCTCCCGTTGCCGCGCCCAGCAGACCCAGCAGGACGGCCAGCAGAACGCAAAACGCTTTCAGGGCTTTCCCGAAGCGATATTTCTTTCTCTGATTCATCATCGTCATACCCTTTCACGGTCCGTTGGCATGGCCAGCCGGGAAACCGGTATACTTCAAGTACTATCATTCTACCAGAAAATGGAACGATGTCAACTGTTTTCGGCAATCTCGCGGGCGCGTACGGTGGAAAAAGACGCCGGACTGTGGTATAATGGCGTCGGACCTCATCGCACCATAACAGGTCTGCCAGAGGAGAGAACAGCGAGATGAAGAGATTTTTCGCCGGAATCCTGGTTCTTTGCTGCCTGTTCACGGCCGCGCAGGCTTTTGCGGATGTGTTCATCCGCATTGACCGGGACGATCCGGAGGCCTGGAAGAACGATCTGGACAATGTCCGCTTTCTGCCGGAGGAGGGCATGTCCGGCAGCGCGCAGTTTTCCGCGGAGCAGTTCCGCGCCTTGGCCGCGCAGCTGAGAGAGCGGTCCCGGGAGGTGTGGATCGTTGACTGCCGGATCGAAAGCCACGGCCTCGCCAACGGCATCGCCATCTCCTGGTGCGGAGAAAACAACGGCGCCAACATCGGCAGATCCGCGGAGGAAATCGAAGCGGAGGAAGAAGCCCTGTCCACGCTGGTCGGCACAGCCGTCACGGTGTATACGTCCGTGAACGACCAGCCGGCGGAGGGCTTTGACCTGTCCGTCGAAACGTGGGAAACGGAGCGCGGGCTTGTTCAGAGCGAGGGCTTCCGCTACCTGCGCCTGGCCTGCCCCGATCATTGCTGGCCGCCGGCCGACGTGATCGACGCGTTCATCGCGTTTGCGAACGGCCTGGACGACGAAGCCTGGCTCCATTTCCACTGTCAGGCCGGCTCCGGGCGGACCGGGGCGTTCATGACCATCTACGAGATGATGCGGAAACCGGACACGCCGGTGGAAGAAATCCTGCGGCACCAGGCCGACACGGGCAGCGGCAACCTGGTGGACAGGGCCGCTCCGGAGAAGAGCCCCGCCCAGAAAGAGCGGTGCGTCCTGGCCAGAGCCGCCGCGCTCTACATCCGGGAGAATCACGGGTCGGGCTATGCGCTGAAGTGGAGCGACTGGCTGGAAGCGCACTCCCGGACGGTGACCATGGCGTTGGGCGACAAGCTTGAAGGCGAGGGCTTCAGTTCCGATCCCCTCGTCGTGAGCGATTCCCTTGAGGCTGTGGGCACCGGTTCAGCCACGGTGCTGGCGGGGGAACAGGTGCTTTGGATCACGGTGGAGTAAGATCAATGCGAACAGGAAGTTGAAGAGATATGCAGGACAAAAACACAATGAGGGAAAACAGGCTCGAAAAAGTCTTCCTGAGCGAACGCTTCATGGCGGCGGTCTGGGTCTTCATGACGACCGCGGGCCTGGTTTCGCTGGTTTTCTCCGTGAAGGAGCAGGATTCCTTCGAGACCTTCTCCTCCCTGGTCAAGCTGGTCACGGCGTCGACCATGTTCCTGGCTTTCCGGTCCTTCAAATGGGACGCGGCCAAGGGCCTCATGGGCGGTGTGCTGTTCTGCCTGCTGTACCAGGACGCGCACCTCGCGCTGGGAAGGCTCTGGGTGGAGCAGAATTTCGACGCCTATCTGGCGGCCGGCGTGCAGGGAAGCCTGTTCCTGGCCGGGGCCGGCATGAATCTCCTGATGACCGCCATCATCACGGCAAACCATTTCTTCATCAACTACTCGACGCACGGCAATCCGAAGAACGTCATCCTGAACCGCATCGCGCTGGTTTTCAAGCTGGCCGTGTGCATCCTGCTGATGGTCACCAACAGCCTGCTCGGGTTCTCCTCCGTTCTGCGCTGGACACATTCCCTGCGGGATCTGACGGACATCGCCCTGCTGGTGCTGGTCGCCTGCCTGGAAGCGCAGTTCGATTCCTTCAACGCGCTCCGCCAGGAGCTGAGAAGGCTGAAGCAGGAGAGGAGGGCGGGAAAATGAGCGTTCAGCAGCGCGTCTCCGGGATCTGGCTGATCTCCATGTGCCTTCTGGCCCTGTTCGCCTTCACCTGTTATTTCGTCGCGCAGATGTGGCTGAGCATCCTCCGCACGGCCTATCTCACGCTGGTGATCCTGCAGATCCTGGCGCTGACCGTCTATCTGTGGGGCCCCGAAAAACTGAAATACAGGTGGCAGAAGCTCCTGTACCGCCTTCTGTACGCCTCCTCGTTCTTCGTGATCCCGGCCTTCCTCTTCATCTTCATGGGCCTTGTCTCCCAGTACCATGTCCGGATCCCGGACAGCATCCCCGCCGGATCCATGCCGGTGGAGACGATCCTCCCCGCGAACGGCGAGACAACGGTCTATGACACCGGCACGGTCTATGTCATCTTTCCGGCGTATTCCGGCGTGAGCCTTGTGTGCGAAACGCGCCCGTCCAAAGCGGACGAAAACGTCACCTGGTGCAGCGGCGCGGCGTTTCAGCACGACATCAGCCTGGGCTTTTCCCACGGGAACATCGACGGCGACCACGCGGCGGACGGCGTTCTCTACGAGAGCCCGTACAACAAGGACAGCTTCGCGGCTTTCACGTTTGCGGACGGCCGGTTCTCCTTTGAGTTCGACGATCCCTCCGGGGCCATCCGGGCAGCCGCGGAGGCGGGCGGAAGCGGGTTCATGCAGTTCGGACTGATCCGCGACGGGGCGGCCGTCATGGGGATCGAACGCCCCCGGGTGCGCTGCTACCGGGCGCTGGCCGAGCTGAACGGACACCTCTGCGTCATCGATTCCGTCCGAATGATCCGGTTCGACGATTTCATGGAAGAACTGCGGCGCCTGGGCGTGACCAACGCCCTGTACATGGACATGGGCGCCGGATGGAATTACTCCTGGTACAGGAACGCGGCCGGCCGGGTCGTCACCCTCTTCGGGCTGCCGGTCCCATGGTCGCACAACTGGGTCACTTTCCGGAAATAGCCGTCGCCGGGCCGATCGGAAGGCCCTGAAGAAGCCGGAACCACGCGGCGGAAGAGCCGGTTCTTCCTGCCGGAAAACACGCAAAAATCGGGAGGGGATGCCATGATCCGCCTGGAGACAGACCGGTTGATCCTCCGGGATTACACCGAGCAGGACTTTGAGGCCTATTTCAGGCTGAAATCCGACCCGCAGACCATGTATTATCTGCAGGACCTGTGGGTCCATTCACGCGCCGAAGCCAGGTCCGACTTCTCTGACCTCCTGTCAGATCAGGCCGCTCCATCCAGGAGATTCTGCTTTCTCCACATGGAACTGAAAGGCTCCCACGAGCAGGTGGGCAGCATCGGATACACGGTTATCGACAGCACCCCCGTCGGGAAGCTGGTTCATCTGGGATACTTCACGTATCCGAAGCACTGGGGAAACGGCTATACCTCGGAAGCCCTGAAGCGGCTGCTGGAATACGCGTTCACGGAAAACAACGTATACCGGGTGACCACCGGCTGCCTGGCGGAGAACAGGGGTTCGGAGAGGGTCATGCAGAAAAACGGCATGATCCGGGAGGCGGAGCGTCCCGACTATGAATGGCATGACGGGAAGTTGAAGATCCGCCTGGAATACAGACTACTCAGGCCCGAATGGGAGAAAGCGCGGGGATCGGCCGCGGAATGACGGGAGACGGGGATGCACTTATGAATGAGAAGCTCAGCGCCGGAAGGCCCGATTACGGCCACTGCCTTGTGAATCTGGCCAACTCGATCCTGCGGGGATTCGGGGCGGAGACCACCGCGGACACGCTGAAGGCCGCGGACGAGGCTCTCGCCGGAGGGCACCGGAACGTCGTGCTGCTCCTGCTGGACGGCATGGGCGTTTCCATCCTGGAAAAGCATCTCGCGGAGGACGGCTTCTTCCGCTCGCATCTCAGGGAGATCTACGATTCGGTCTATCCGCCGACGACGGTGGCCGCGACGACCTCCCTGCTGAGCGGCCTGTACCCGAACGAACACGGGTGGCTGGGCTGGGATCTGTTTTTCCCCGAGCTGGACAAGAACGTCACGGTGTTCACCAACCGGGACCAGCTGACGGAAAAGAAAGGCGCGGCGCCCTCTGCGGGCGGGAAATGGGACACCGGCTCCCTGACGGAGCCCCCGCCGGCCGCGAAGTTCAACGTGGCCTTCCGGTACAGGCCCTACAGGAACATTCTGGACAGGATCAACGAGGCCGGCGGGCTCGCCTTTGCCTCCATGCCGTATCTGCCGCCTTTCCCGAACACGCTGGAGAAAGTGTTGGCCCGCATCAAAACGCTCTGCAGAGAGCCCGGGCGGAAGTTCATCTACGCCTACTGGAACGAGCCCGACTCGACGATGCACCGGACCGGGACCATGAGCGCCCAGGCGCACGACCTGGTTGTTTCCATCGAGGAAAAGGTGCGGGCGCTGGCCGCGGACCTTCCGGACACCCTGCTGCTGGTCACCGCCGATCACAGCCATGTGGACAGCCAAAACCTCTGCATCCTCGATCATCCCGAGGTACTGAACTGCCTTGTCCGCATGCCGTCCCTGGAGCCGCGCACGCTGAATCTCTTCGTCCGGGAAGCGTGCATCGAAGCTTTCCCGGCGATCTTCCGGAAGCACTTCGGGGATGATTTCCTGCTGCTGACCAGGGAGGAGGTACTCCGGGAGAGGCTGTTCGGCATCGGAACCGACCGCCCCGGATTCCCGGAAAGCATCGGGGATTATGTGGCGCTGGCCGTGTCGGACCGTTCCATCTTCAACACGCATTACGAGGCGCAGGCCATGCCCGGGGCCCACGCCGGCCTGACGGCGGAGGAGACCCGGATCCCGCTGATCGTGGCGGGAAGGGCGCGCGAGCCGCAGTTGTGATATGAAAAAGCAGACTTTATGATGACCGGACAGAAAGGCGGCACGCTGATCATGCGGAAACTGTTGAAACGGGACTTCTCAACCGTCACCGCCTGCGGTGAGTGCTGCACCGGGTGCCCGAAGAAGCTGGACGGCAGGTGCCCGGGCTGCATCGAGGCGGACGGCCGTGTGCCGGAGTGGAAAGCGTCGGGCCGATGCAGGGTCCATGCCTGCACCAGGGAACATGACGTGCCGTTTTGCGGACTGTGCGCGGAATTTCCGTGCGAAAAGCTGCCGGAGCTGATCTCCTGGAATCCCGGCATCAAGGAGCACATGGCCGCCCTGAGGGATGAATACCGGCAGGCCCAAGGGAGGGATGAAAAGCAATGAACAGCCTGTGCATGATCATCAAAGGCATGGTGAAGCCCAATTTCCTGAACATCCGGACGTCGATCCGGACCTATGACCGGGATGCCCTGTGCTGCGGCGCCCCCTGCTGGCGGTGGGCCTACCACGCCCTCCACTCCGCGGACAAATGGTTCATCAATCCGTGCGTCTATGACGAGCCGCCGTTTCACGAGGAAGGCCTGGACAACCCGGACAAGCCCGCTTCCGTTGTGCTGACGGATGAACAGCTTCTGGATTATCTCGGTCAGATCGAGCGGAAAACCTACGACTATCTGGATTCGCTGACGGACGAGATGCTCCGCGAGTGTCCGGAGAACTGTGAGCACACACGGATGGAACTGGTGCTGCGGCAGTTCCGCCATCTCTCCTTCCACACCGGGATGCTGAACGGCCAGACGGCTGTGGCGACGGGGAAATTCCCGATGTGGGTGTCCCAGACCGACAAATTCGTGGATGACGGGATCCTCTTCGGCCGATACCGGAAAGGACAGGTGACGAGATAGTTTGCCCGAAGTCAGCCGTCCGAAAAAGCGATCCTCCCGCTTCCAGTCCGACATGAGGTGATGACCATGCTGGTTTCCACGAAAGGCCGGTACGCGATCCGGATGCTGCTGGATCTCGCCGTGTACCAGGGGGACGGCTATGTCCCCATGCGGGATATCGCCGCCCGCCAGCAGATCTCCAAGAAATACCTTGAAGCCCTGACCGGCCCCCTGGCTTCGGCCGGCGTCCTGGGGATCCGGCGCGGGAAGACCGGCGGCTACCGTCTGCTGGCCTCTCCGGATCAGGTGAGCCTCTGGGACATCATCTGCCTGACAGAAGGGCCCCCGCACGCGGTCACCTGTCTGGAACGGCCGGAGAACACCTGCGCCCGCTGCGGGTTCTGCATGACCCTGCCGGCCTGGGAGGGACTGGAGAAGACCGTCCGCGAGTACCTGGAATCGGTCACGCTGCGGCAGCTGATGGATCAGGCCAGGCCCCAGCCGCCGAACCCGGAGGATTACCCCTGCGGCGTGTAATCGTTCAGAAAACCAAGTGAAACAAAGGGGTTTCGCGGTCTGCGGAACACGATTGGAGGCCGGCCGCGGAGAAACGTGAGGCTGCCCCCTCTGTCGTCTGCGGACGACATCTCCCCAGCAAGCTGAGGAGAAGGGGAGCAGGGGCGGCATGGCCGCAGCCGGAACGGAACCTCTCGGCCGCTGCAGTGGCATCCCCCTTTTTCGGAAGATCGGGTCTCGATAACCCGCACACTTATGGCAGCAATCGAAGCCGCTCCTGCCGACAAGGGCCCTCTCCGCCGCCGCGGGCGGCACCTCTCCCAGAGGGAGAGGCAGGGGCTGCCGCCGTGCCTCACATTTCCCCGGAACTCTGTTCACCCCGGCGCACCAACCCTCGCTCCACCTCTGGGGGAGCTGGCGCCGCAGTGCCTGAGAGGGCACGCCGGGAGCTTCCCCATCACCCAAGGCCTCCGATCCCATCCCGTTTATCTCCTTGTCACGCCCCCTCGAAAAGAGACCGTCTGCCTTCAAAACAGCCGGTCTCCTTTTGATGATGTCTTTCCTCCCCCGGGGCCGTTTCCACCTCACCGCCCGCGCAGGATCTGCTGAAAGGCATACCGGACGCGCATGGGGTAGAGCATAATGATGGACGCCACCGCCCCGAAACCGCCCTGCAGGATCTCAAAGGGCAGCTTGATGACGGCATACTCCGGCGTCGAATACACATAGGCCCGGCCGAGGGTGTAGCCGATGACCATGATCACCGCGCCTGCCGTCACTGCCAGGGACGATGTCAGCACGGGCCTTTGGCCTTCCAGGCGGCGGGCGATCACGGACACCGCGACCGCCTGCAGGCCGTGGGTCACCAGGGAGACAAACATGGGCGCCGGGTAGAAGAAGAAGTCGCCCAGGAAGGAGCCCACACCGCCGACGATGAAAGCCGCCACGGGGTCCAGCAGGATCGCCGCCGTATTGATGACGGCGTCGCAGAAATACAGGTGGCCGCCGGGGACGGGAATGCTGAAGATGCTGAGGGACAGGACGATGTTCAGGCCCATCAGGAGGGCCGAGACGGTCAGCCAGGAGACGGAGCCCCGGCGCAGGGTTGCGGTTCTTCCGGTCATCAGGATCACCTCACACTTTTCTTTCGGAGGGGCACGGTTCTGCGCCGCACCCCTCCGAAGGTCGGATTACTCGGCGGGACGGACGGCCTCGCGGCCGGTCAGCGCGGCCCAGGCCTCGAAGACCGCGTAGGTCGCGTCAGTGTAGGCCTTGTAATTGGCCTCGCTGTAGACATAGTCTTCCCGGGTCTCGTCCAGGGTCAGCATGATCTCCGCGTAAGCCGAGATCGGGATAAAGTGGGCGTATTCATCCTCCAGGCCCTTGGTGTAGACCAGCAGATAGGGCACCTGGAGCTTCTGCGCGGTGATCGTCTCGCCGTCGGCGTTCTCGTAATGGATGGTGTTGCCGCTCTCCAGGGTGTACTCGGTCTCCAGATTGTGGAAGAAATCCAGCACCAGGTCGACATACAGGCTCACCAGCTCATTGCTGTTGTCCCGGATGTGCAGGTCCCGCTCATAGCCCCAGAAGCGACGGGCATAGCCGCCGTCCAGCTTGGTATCGAAGTTGTAGACCGTGACGCCATTGGCGACGGCGTAGTCGTTCACGATCTTCACCACGGCCTGGGTGTTGGGGCACCAGCTGCCGCCCAGGAACAGGATAACCGTGCCTTCCCGGTCCAGCAGCCACCGGAGCTGGCGATAGGTCACGGTTTCGATGGCGATCGCTTCGTCGGCCGCGAAGAGTTCCCGTCCGCTCTTCTCGTTGTAGGAGAGGCGGATATAGTCCGCGTCGGTGAAGGGGGTCAGGGTGACCTGCGCCGCCGCCGCGAAGACTTCGTCCCGGAGCAGCTGCTTGTACGCGTCGACGGCCGCCTGATTCACGCCGTCCTCCGTGACGAAGTCGCCCCTCACCTTCATCAGCTCCAGGCCGGCCACGATGGGCGCGGGCGTTCCGTCCTCTCCCACGTGATCCTTGTTGTACAGGAAGAGGAAGGGCACCTGCACCTTCGGGACGGTGACCGCCTCCCCCGCGGCATTGGTGTAGGTCACGGCGAACTCCGTATCCGCCTTGTATTCCACAAAGTCGTTCAGGTTGGTGAGCCAGCGGGTGACGATCTCGCCGTAGAGGTAGTTGAAATGGCTGCCGGCGATCTCGACGCCCTGGGACTGGGCGCCGGCGGTCTCCCGGATGTGGGAGGAGCGGGATGTGCCGTCCAGGCGGAAGTCCAGATTGTAGATGGTCGTGACGCCGTATTCTTTGGCGACCTCGTTGATGTACCCGATCACCGGGGTGGTGTTCCCGCACCAGCTGCCGCCCAGCAGGAACAGATAGTTCCCCTCCTGCCGGAACAGGTAGTAGGCTTCCTCCAGGGTCACGGACTGATAAACGGAGGCCTCATCCTCCAGATAGGCGTAGTCGCTGTTGTAATAGGCGGACTGGAGGCCGTCAGCGGAAGCGGCCGCGGCGGCCAGCAGCATGGCAATGGTCAGAATGGCGGATAAAATGCGTTTCATGGTTTTCTCCCTTTCTCTCTCATTTTCAGCAGAGCTCGATCTCTTGGGGTTCAGCGGGGCTCTCGGGCGCCCCGGCCGGTGTGTCGGTGGTCAGCTTGTCGGCATACCGGGCTTCGATGTCGGTCAGGTCCTGATAATTGTGGATCAGGCCGGCGTCCTCCGCGGTGAAATAATGGTCGTATGCCTCCCGGGCGTCCGCCAGGTACAGCAGGATGGTCTCCTCCGGTTCCTTGTCGCGCCAGGCCCTGTACAGCCGCGTGATGGCGCGTTCCGTATACCGGACCTTGGCCTCGCGGAGCCGTTCAAGGTTCTCCACGCGATCCGTCAGGTGCAGGTTCGGATCCGCCGCCGCGATGGCAGCGTCCGCCCGGTCGATCCGCACCCGGGATTCATCGGAATACGTCACGTCCCCGATGGCGTCGATGGCATCCGTGATGGCTTGGACGCCGTGGTTCGCCGAGGCGAGGGCCAGGACGCCGATGATCCCGGCGATCAGGATGAGGGCAGCCAGCAGCATGATCTTCCGCTTCATTGCGGCACCACCTCCTCGCTCCCGGTCCTGACGTCGTTGAAGACCGTGTCGTCGATCAGACCGTTCTCCCTGGCCACCGCCACCGTGGCGATGGCTGCGGAGGAGACATTGTTCGTGGTCCGGATCATGTCAGAGATGGTGTTGATGGGCTGCATCAGGATCACCGCGCCGATGGGCAGGCCGATGGCGCTGAAGAGGCCGATGGCGGAAACCACCGCGATCCCCGGGACCCCGGCGCTGCCGACGGACAGGAGAAGCGTCACCAGCGCCAGCTGGATCAGCTCGGCCGCGCCCCAGGGCAGGCCCACGGCGTGGACGTAGAACAGCACCAGCAGCACCGTCCAGATGCAGGTGCAGCCCGGCATGCCGATGGTGGTGCCCAGGGACGCCGTGAAGTTGGCCGCTTCCTCAGAGACGCCCATGTCGTCCTTCAGCGTGCGCACGTTCACGGGCAGGGTCCCAATGCTGGACTGGGTGGTAAAGGCGGTGGCCTGCACCGGCAGGAGCTTGCGGAAGAACCGCACCGGCGACAGATGCGCCGCGAACCGGACGATCAGGCCGCCCGCGATCCAGGTGTGGACGATGCACACGCCGTAGATCAGTGCCATCAGGGCCAGTAGCTGCAGCATGTTCTGCCAGTTGTTCAGCAGCTTGCCGGCGGACACGGCGATCAGGCACAGCACCGCGTAGGGGGTCAGGTGGATCAGCACCCGCAGGATCTTGAAGACAACCTTCCGCGTCGCCTCGACGAAATCTGCGAAAGGCTTCACCTTCTCCTCCCCCTGCTTGCGGGCCACGGCGAGGTACGCGGCGGCAATGGCCACGCCGGCAATGATGATGGCCGGCACGTTGTTCTGAGCGATGTCCCCCACCACATTGGAGGGCAGCAGATCCATCAGCACTTGATCGAAGGGTCTCGTGAGACCGGCGTAAGCGCTGACCGTTCCGGCGTCCAGGCCGCTCAGATTTGCAAACACGCTCCCGGCGCCGCGCCCGATCTGGGTCAGCTCCGCCGCCGCAATGCTGAGGACGATGGCGATGGCCGCCTGGAACATGAGCCAGAAGACGCTCCGCAGGCCCACCTTCCGCACGTCGGCCTTGCCATGCAGCTTGATGAAACCGGAGACGATGGACAGCAGGATCACCGGCGCCACCATGAGCATCAGCAGGCGGATGTAGACATTTCCCAGGAAGTCCACCCACTTGAGCCAGGCGTTGTCCTCCGACGCGAAGAGCACGCCGATCCCGATGCCCAGCGCCAGGGCGATCAGGATGATGGGTGTCCATCCGAGTTTTTTGGACAGGATGCTGATCAGCACAAACGCCGCCAGCGTCACGGCCAGCGCCAGGTACGGCATCCAGTGGATACGGAACAGGAATTCCATGTCGACCCTTCTTTCCTTGATGCGAATCGAACAGAAAACGGCACCCGTGCGGATGCCGCCGTGAGAGCGCAAAGCGCTGTTCAGACCGTGGCACGCGCACACAAGCGGAGCTGCCGGCGGCAGCCCATCCTACACATCCGCTGAGACATCTTCATGCGCGGTTCTCCCTTCTCCGTCATTTCGGTTTTGTCCGGGCATACAGAAAGCGCCCGCCGGTTCCGGTCTCTGCCTTCACCCGCGGACGCTGGTCCCGCAAAAAGCAAAAGCAGGCGCGTTCAGCCCCTGCTTCACCAACGGCCGACGCCGTTATGCACGCAAAGAGGGCATGGACGCAGGACAGCGCATGCACATCGGACACGTACACATCAGCATCGGGATCCTCGTCACCATGACCACTCCTTTCGTGAGGATGGCCGCATTGTACATTGTTTTGTCTATCTTGTCAATAGACTTTTTGTATTTGAATTGTATTTCGACGAAAACGCGGGGTCGGGCGATTGGAGGATGGGATTCGCACTTTCCCTAAGGCATTTTGAACTGTGGCCGAAGTGCTGAGCCAGTTATAGCCAGAGGGGCGACCTTTACAAATGCCCGTGGCGGGACTTTCATCCGCAAGAATTGTGCCATGCCCGAACGCACCACCGAAAAACTGCAGTCCATGCGCGGGCTGCAGTTTTTCGGTTTAGGGCACAATGTCCCGTCTGTTATCGTCACTTGGACATATAGGTCGCTATGATAGCCGGAACGGAAACACTGCTGCCCATGGTGGTAGAATAGGTATAAATCCCGTAGTACTCACCCTTCAATGTCACGATATCATTCTGGAGAATCCGGGATGAACCGCGGGGCAAATTGTACTCCACGTAGAACATGCAACTGCTGTCGGAATCCACCGAAACACGATAGATATTTGGCCCGCTGCTGCGTTCCACCACTTGGACAACCTTGCCCCTGAATGTGATGTTCTTGCCCACATACGGTTTGGGATTGCGAGCCAGTTCTGTGTAGTTCGACTTTGTAATCCGATAGTAACCGCTGCTGTCCGGGCTGCCAAGACTCTTTTTTGTGTAACCCTGGATCGAATAGCTTGTGATTTTACAGGAAGGAATTGTGATCTTACCACCCATCGTGCTGTTGTAGCTGTACAAACCTGTCGATATGCCTTCGACGGTCACCGTGTCATCCTCCAGAATCCTGACATCCAGGTCCGCACTGCTGAGGGTGCCCAGAAACACAGCGTCATAGCTTTTGTCCACCGCCAGCCTGTAAATGACTCCGGATGACGTGTCCATGACCTGGATTACCCTTGCCGTAAATGTTACTCTCTGATTCAGGTAAGTGCTTTCATTGCGCGCAAAGGATTCATAGTTGGACTTCGTCACTTTGTAGGCCCCGCTGGAATTCTTCTGAGCTGATGCAGTTGACTTGCCCGGGACGGTCACGCTGCTGGCCGTGCACTGCGGAATTGTGATGGGTGCGCCCATCGTACTTTCATATGTGTATAGGCCGCCAAACTTCGCCACCACGGTTACCACATCATCCTCTAGAATCCTCGTGGTGCGGGAGCTGTTTGCCAGGCGGACGTACATCACATAACTGCTGTCACTGTCGACTGCCATCCGATAAGTGGAGACCGTGCTACCTTCGATTACTTGCAACACCTTCGCCGAGAAAGCGATAGGCTCATCTTTGTGCGCATTCGGCCTTCTGGCATAGTCCTGGAATGTTGCCTTTGTCACCTTATAGTTGCCGTTTGAATCCTTGGGGAAAGAGCTTGGAATGGTGTACCCTTTTACGTTGACATATTCAGCAGAGGCAGACGGAATGGTTATGTCGCCGCCCCTCGTGCTGGAGTATGTGTACAGGCCGGTGTATGTTCCTCGAATCGTCACCTGATCATTCTCCAAAATACGGATATTGCTCAGGGTTGGATCCACAGTCAAATATACAATCTTGCTGGAGTCAGAATCTACCGCCAGCCGCACAACATTGCGCACGGTACCCTCTACCACTTGAACTGCCTTGCCGGTGACGGAAATCTTTTCCTTGCTGTGCAGCTGCTCATGCCGGGCATAGTCTTCATAGTTGGATTTTGTCATCTTGAAGCAGCCCTGATCTTTGGCTACTACACTGTCCAAGCGCTTGCGAATATCTATAAGCGCGTTTTGCAATTCACTGTCGCTCGCGCCTGCTATCGTGGTATTCGTCACCGGGCGAATGATCAGCGCGGCTTTACAGTACGGCACCGTCACGGACAGATTCACCGTGCTACTGTAGGTGTTCAGTTCAACAAACTGGCAATACACCTGGACCTGATCATCCTCCAGGAAGCGTTCACTATCCTCTGGCCTTGTGTAGGTCAGCAAAAACACCTGATTGCTGTTGCCGTTCATCGCCACCCGGTATGTTGCGCTTCGGCCGCTTCCTTCAAGTACCTGCAGCACTTTCCCCTGAAAATACAGTTTCTCGCCCGTATGCTTCCAGGGATTGCGCTCAATGTCCTCGTAATCCGTTACTGTTGCATATTCCCACGCATTGGAAAACCGATTCAGCTGGATCTGAGACAACACTTGCGCATATGTCTCGTAGAGTTTCGCTTCCCCCATACTGCTTACCTGGATGGTATTCGCCGCAGCGACGGTCCAAACTGCCACCATCACGATTGTAAGCAACACAACTCCGATTCGTTTCATTTTGTGATCCTTCCCTTCCTATTCGCTTTCATTCATACCTGGAATTTGCAGACTTAATTGACTACAGTAAAAGAATAGCGGACCGTTTTTGTGGCTGGAGAGAGTGTATCATGCAAAAAACAAATTGTCAACTCCACACAGAGTAGCTTATTGCACATTCTGATGTATCTCCTTATGGTTCAGCAAAAAACTGCAACTTGTGTTGAAGCTGCAGTTTTTTGCTGAATACTGAACCATGGTCTTGACCGTTCAACCGAACCTTACATTCTCTCCGGCGCTTCGATCCCCACCAGCCAGAGGCCGGTTTTGATCACGTCGCGGGCGGCCTTTGTCAGGGCGACGCGGGCCGCGGCGGCGGCGGGGTCGCCGTCCAGGATGCGGTGCTCGTAGTAGAACTTGTTGTAGGCCTGGGCAATGTCGGTGACGGCCCGGGTGATCATGGAGGGCTCGTATTTGTCGGCGGCCTCCCGGATGACGTCGGGGAAGCGGCCCATGAGCCGGAGCAGAGCCTGGCTCTCGTCGTCATCCAGGGCGGCGTAGTCGGCCTCGGGAAGGCTCACCTCCGCGGCCTTCCGGAGCAGGGAGCAGCAGCGGGCGTGGGTGTACTGCACATAGGGGCCGGTTTCGCCGTCGAAGTTCAGCGCCCGCTCCCAGCTGAAGTCGATGTCCTTGATGCGGTTGTTGGACAGGTCGGTGTAGACCACCGCGCCGATGCCGATCTGCCGCGCGATCTCGTCCTTGTTCTCCAGATTGGGGGACTTCTCCTCAATGATGCCCCGGGCTTTTTCGACGGCCTCCCGCAGCAAATCATCGAGATGAACGGTGTTGCCCTTCCGGGTGGACAGGGCCTGGCCCTCAAAGCTGATCATGCCGAAGGACACGTGGACGCAGTCCTTCGCCCAGGGATAGCCCATCTTCTCCAGCACGCGGAACACCTGGCGGAAGTGCAGGTCCTGCTGGTAGGCCACCACGTAGAGGCACTTGTCGAAGTGGTAGGTGTTCTGGCGATAGATGGCCGCGGTGATGTCCCGGGTGGCGTAGATGGTGGCGCCGTCCTTCTTGATGATCAGGCAGGGGGGCATGTTGTCCTCGGTGAGGTCCACCACCCAGGCGCCCTCGCTCTGGGTCAGCAAGCCCTTGTCCCGTAGCTCCTGAATCACCGGCTCCATCTTGTCGATGTAGAAGCTCTCCCCGGCGTAGCTGTCAAAGGACACGCCCAGGAGCTCATAGGTCTTCGCCGCGTCCTTCAGGGTCAGTTCCTTGAACCAGTTGAAGATGGCCAGGGCTTCGGCGTCGCCCTCCTCGATCTTTTTGAACCAGGCCCGGCCCTGGTCCTCCAGGGTGGGATCCTGCTCCGCCTCCCGGTGGAACCTGACATAGAGGGCCTCCAGGGCGTCCACGCCGCCGGCTTCCACCTGCTCCTTCGTGCCCCAGAGCTTGTAGGCGCAGATCATCTTGCCGAACTGGGTGCCCCAGTCGCCCAGGTGGTTGATGCCCACGGTCCGGTAGCCCAGGAAGTCATAGATCCGCTTCAGGCTGTGGCCGATCATGGTGGTGGACAGATGGCCGATATGGAAGCGCTTGGCGATGTTGATGGAGGAGTAATCCAGGCAGACGGTCTTCCCGGCGCCCTCGGTGCCGCTGCCGTACTTCTCGCCTTGGGCCAGCACGGCGCTGAGGGCCTCCCGGGCGAAGTTTGCCCGGTTGAGGAAGAAGTTGAGGTAGCCGTTCAGCGCCTCGGCCCGGGCCACGTCCGCGTGAGGCCAGGTCTCGGCCAGCTTCTGAGCGATCAGCGTAGGGCTCATGCGCAGGGCTTTGGCCAGGCGGAAGCAGGGGAAGGCGTAATCGCCCATGGCGGGGTCCGGGGGCACGGCCAGGAAGCCCCGGAGATCGTCCGCTGAGGGAAGCCCCTGGGCGTCGGGCCAGTTTTGCGCGAGGGCGTCGGCGGTAAGGCCGGCGATTCGTGTCAGCATATCCATACTCTTGTCTCCTTGACCGGTCAGACCGGTTTTGTCTTGGCGTTGTAGTTGGCCATGGCGTGGTCGACGCCATTCTCGAACCAGTCCCGGGCAGCCTCGGCGGCGCGGTCCAGGACGGCTTCCATGCCCTGGGCGCGGCCAAGGACCCAGCCCACCAGGTCGATCTCCGGCGGCGGGTTTCCGATCCCGACCCGCAGCCGGTCATAGCTGCCGTCCGGGATGTGCTGGGAGACGGACCGCAGGCCGTTGTGGGTCCCGGGGCCGCCCTTGGCCCGGACGCGGATCCGGCCGGGCGCCAGGTCGATATCGTCGCAGACCACCAGCAGATGGTCCGGGTTCGTCTTGTACCAGTTCACCAGCGGGCCGATGCAATCCCCGGAGCGGTTCATCAGCGTGAAAGGCTCGCAGAGCACCAGGCGGCGGTCGTCCACCCGGATCTCCGCGATCTTCCCGCTGCATCGCTCCCGGGTCAGGGCGGCGCCGTAATGCTTCGCCAGCCGGTCCACCACATCAAAGCCCACGTTGTGCCGCGTGTGGGCGTACTTGGGGCCCGGATTCCCCAGGCCGGCGATGATCCAGGTCTCCTTTTCCTCCGGCCGCCCCTGCAGGCGCCGGAACAGCTCCCTGACTCTCTCCAACATGCATCACTCCATCAGCCACGCGGCGGGCTTGACCTCCGCGGAGGCCTCGTCGCCGCCCCGGCGGATCTCCAGGGTCATCAGGGCGCGCTCTCCGGCCACCCGCTTCTTCTCCGGCGTGGCCGTGGCCATGACGAAGGCCATGCCCACCACCGTCACGTTGAACTCGTGCATCAGGTCCACCATGCCCTTGGCCGTGCCGCCGCCCTTGAGGAAGTCGTCGACGATCAGCGCCCGGGTCCCCTCCCGGACCGCCCGCCGGGCCAGGGACATGGTCTGGATCGTGCCAGAGGAGCCCGAGACGTAGTTGATGTTCACCGCGCTGCCCTCGTAGGCCCGGGAGTTGTGCCGGGCGATCACCAGCGGCACCCCCAGGGCGTGGGCGGTGGTCAGGGCCACCGGGATGCCCTTGGTCTCCATGGTCAGCACGAAATCCGGCTCCGCCTCAAAATACGCCGTGGCGATGATCCGCCCCATGTACGCCGTGATCTCCGGGCTGGAGAGCACGTCGCTGTAGTACAGAAAGCCGCCGGGCAGCACGCGCTCCGTGCCGCTCAGGTTGTTGCACAGCCCCTGGATGTACTCCCGGGCCGCCTCCCGGCTCACCGTGCCGCGGTAGCGCACGCCGCCCGCCGCGCCGGTCACCGTCTCCAGCTCCCCCAGGCCGAAATTGGCCGTCACGTCCCGGAGCAGGTCGATGTCCTCGCTCATGGTGCTCTTGGCCGCCCCGAACAGGTCGCAGAAATGCGTCAGGGTAAAAATCCGGTTCGGGGAGTCTGTCAGGATCTTCAGCATCGCGCTCATGCGCTCGTTGCGCTTGATCTTGTCCATAGCGGTGTCGCTCCTTCCACAGTCAGCGGGCGTCATGCCTTTCTCCGGGGCATCCTGGACAGTATAGCACAGAATTCCGAATGATAAAAGAGGAAAAAAACAAAATGTTCGTTTTTGTCTTGTTCCTCTCTCGGAGCGATTCATGCCAAAAAACGGAAAAAGCCGAATTTCTTCTTGCGCAAACGGCGGTTTTGTATTACCATTGTATACAGAGTGCAAACAAAGTGCAGTTTGCGCTTCCAAACCCCCGGCAAGGAGGATGTTTATGAACAATCGGATCACCTTTCAGCCGCTGATGGAGAGCCGCCCCATCCGGGAAGTGGCCTACGAGGTGCTGAAGCACGCCATTATCACCAGTGAGATCCCCGCGGGCGAGCGCATTGTTGAGACGGAGTACGCCGACCGCCTGCACATCAGCCGCACGCCGCTGCGGGAGGCCCTGCGGAAGCTGGAGCGGGACGGCCTGGTGGAGTATGTGATGCGCCGTGGCGTGGTGGTGCGGGCCTTTACCCTCGACGACGTGGAGGAGATCTACACCATCCGCAACGCCCTGGAGATGCTGACCCTGCCCGCCATTATCGCAAAGGCCACACCCGAGGACGTGGCGGACTTGCGGCGGCAGCTGGCCGAGATGGACACGCTGGTGGAAGCGGGGGACATCGAGCAGCTCTCCCCGCTGGCCCGGCAGTTCCACACCCGGCTCACGGCGTCGGCCCGGCAGAACCGCATCCTTCGGGTCATCGAGGGGCAGGACGAGTACATCCGCCGCTTCTCCGCCATGGCCATCCGCCAGGAGAGCCGCCTGCGGGACGCGCACCAGGAGCACCACCAGCTGGTGGACTATGTGGAGGAGAAAAACCTGCCGGCCTTCACCGAGCTGATGCAGCACCACATCGAGACCAGCAAGCAGAACTGCCTGGCCGCCCTGGCCGAGCAGATGCGCCATCAAAACCGGGACTGATTTTTCTCCGCTCTGCCGGTGAGGAGAACAGCCGCCTGAAAGAAAGGAAAAGAAGAAGATGAACGACCGCTGGGATTTGTCATTCCTGTACGAGTGCTTTGAGGATCCGGCCTTCCTGCGGGACATGGAGAAGCTTCCCCAACTGATCGACGCGCAGGAAGCCGCCCTGAACCGGGAAGGCGCCGGCGACGCGGAGCGGCTGGAAGCCTATTTCGACCTGGAGGAGGAGGTCGCCGCCCTCTTCGACCGCCTCTGGAGCTTTGTGGGCCTGACCCTGGCCACCGACGCGGACAACGAGACCGCCGACCGCTACGACGACAAGCTGTCCCTGATCGGCAACAAGGCCAGCCTGGTGAACTCCGCGGCGGTGCGCTATGTGGGGAACCTGGCGGACCCGGAGGCGGTGATCGCCTCCTCCCCCAAACTGCAGCGCGTCGCTTTCGCCATCCGGGAGATGGTCCGGCAGTACCGCCACACCCTGCCAGAAGCGCTGGAGCCCTGGATCCTGGACATGCAGCTCTCCGGCGGCAACGCCTTCAGCCAGCTGCGGGACAAGCTGGACGCCGGCCATCTGGTGGACTACCGCGGGGAGCAGCTGCCTCTGGCGGCGGTGCGGGGCCTGGCCTACGACCCCGATCCGGCAGTGCGCAAGGACGCCTACGAGGCGGAGCTGGCCTCCTACAAAAAGATGGAGCTCCCCATGAGCTACTGCCTCAACAGCATCAAGATGGAGGCCCGCACGCTGGCCCGGGCCAAGGGGTACGAAAGCGTCCTGGACATGACCCTGCAGGAGAGCCGCATGGACCGGGAGACCCTGGACGCCATGCTGTCGGCCATCGTGGAGTACCTGCCCCACTTCCGCCGCTACCTGCGGGCGAAGGCGAAGCTCCTGGGCCACAAGGACGGCCTGCCCTTCTATGACCTCTTCGCGCCGGTGGGCACGGACGGCAAGACCTGGACCGTGGAGGAGGCCCGGGAGATCCTGTCGGAGGAGTTCGGCAAGTTCAACCCGGAGATGGCCGCCTTCATGCGGCACGCTTTCGACGCCCGGTGGATCGACCTGTATCCCCGGGAGGGCAAGAGCGGCGGCGCGTTCTGCGCGGGGGTCCACTGCGACGACCGGTCCCTGGTGCTGGCCAACTTCCAGGGCTCCTTCTCCGACATCAGCACCCTGGCTCATGAGCTGGGCCACGCCTGGCACAACCGCTGCATGGCCGGCCTGCCCTACGTGCTGACGGACGAGCCCATGCAGCTGGCGGAGACGGCGTCCATCTTCAACGAGACCATGCTGGCCTGGCAGGTGCTGTCCCACGCCACCCCGGAGCAGGAGCTGTCCGTGCTGGAGGGGAGTCTCATGGAGGCCACCCAGACGGTGGTGGACATCTACTCCCGCTACCTGTTCGAGAACGAGGTCATCGACACCCGGGAAGACCACGCCATGAGCGTGGAGGAGCTGAAGGACGCCATGCTCCGGGCCCAGGAGGCCTCCTACGGCGACGGCCTGGACAAGGACGTCCGCCATCCCTATATGTGGGCCTGCAAGAGCCACTACTACTCCTCCGGCCTGAACTTCTACAACTTCCCCTACGCCTTCGGCCTGCTGTTCGGCAAGGGCGTCTTCGCCCGCTGGCTGGAGAAGGGCGAGGCCTTCGTGCCGGAGTACAACGCGCTGCTGCGGGCCTGCGGTTCCGACGGCATCGCGGAGGTGGCCGCCCGGGTGGGCATCGACGTGCGGAGCATCGACTTCTGGCGCTCCTCCCTGGAGGTCCTGCGCAAGGACATCGACCGCTTCTGCCAGCTGGCGGAGCGGCGCTGAATCTGGCTTTTTCCTGCCTTCCGCAAGGAGGGCAGGTTTTTTTGCGAAAATTTCAAAAAGGCTGTAACCTTTTCCCCTTTCCGCGGATGTTACGATCGAGAGGCCTGAAAAACAAACCGTCAGGCACGGAACATCCGCCCCGCGGGGCTGACGAAAAGAAAGGGGTATCACCATGACCATGATCAATACTTCCGCCGCAAAGCGCATTGCCGCGCTGATCCTCACCTTCATGCTCGTCTTCACCATGAACCTCTTCACCATCCGGACTGCCCGGGCTGAAGAGACCTTCGACGCCACCTTCCAGATCTCCGTCCACCAGAACTGGATCAAGTCCAGGTACGGCGTCACCATCTACCTGGACGGCGTGGTGGTGGAGCACGTCAAGCAGGGCGACATGATCACCTTCGGCGCACGGCTGACCAACGGCTGGCACGAGCTGACCTTCGTCCCCGGAAAGTCCACCGCCGAGACCCGCAGCTGGAAGATCGGCTATCTCCGGGGCGGATACGTGGTGACCTGCACACTCCAGACCCACAGCAAGGACATCGAGATCCGCGAGACCAACCTCACCGACGGCAGCGGCAACAAGGTGACCTTCTCCCAGAGCCGCGACGGCGACCTGATCGGCAAGGTGGTGGACGTGGCGGGCAAGGCCGTCGTCACCTACGTCAAGATCAAGTCCGGCAAGTGAACGATCCATCCGGCGAAACGGCAGCCCCGCGGTGGGCTGCCGTCCGCGTTCCGGTTTTCGCATGAATGAAGATTCTGTGAGTGGAATCTCAACGGGATGCTTCGCGTCAGCCTGATGGACGACCTCATCCAACGCTGCGGCGGTCCCCCTTCCCCTAAAGGGGAAGGAAAGGGTAATTAAGTAGCCAATATCCTTCCCCTTCAGGGGAAGGTGGCCTGCGCACATGAACTTTCACATGACAGCTTTGCTTGCTTGCGCAGGCCGGATGAGGTTATTGCGGCGGTTGCTATCACTGTTTTGTTCATGCGTAAGCCCTGCCGTCCGCGTTCCGGAGCCTTGTTTTCGGGAGCCCCGTATGCTATAATCCCGGCAGGAAAGCATGCGAGGGGGGATCCATATCAACGGTGTCCGCATGACCGACGCGGAGCTGACGGAGGCCTACCGCAGATACTGTGACATGGTCTACCGCATCGCGCTGGTCCAGACCAAAAGCCCGTCCCTGGCGGAGGACATCCAGCAGGACGTCTTCCTGGCCCTGGTGCGCTACTCCGACCGGATCCGGGACGAGGAGCACCTGAAGGCCTGGCTGATCCGCGTGACGACCAACGCCTGCCGGAAGCACTTCCGCAGCCTGTGGATCAAGCTGACGGTGCTCTACGACGACACCCTGCTGAAGGAGCAGGAAACCGACAGCGGCGACCTGGCCGTTTCCGCGGAGAACGTCTCGCCGGACCCGGCGGAAGCCGGCGACGAAGCGCTGGTGCTGCGGGAGGCCGTGGAGCAGCTGCCGGAGAACAGCCGGACCGTCATTCACCTGTTCTACTACGAGGAGATGTCCGTCCGGGAGATCGCGCGATGCACCGGCATCAGCGAGCAGAATGTCAAGACCCGGCTGTCCAGGGCCCGGGACCAGCTGAGGAAGATGTTGGGAGGGAAGCCGCCGTGAGCGATCGGCAGGAGAAACAGCGAAGCCCGTATCAGCGGGAGATGGACGAAGTCCGGCTTCCCGAAGCCCGGGCCGATGAAACCCTGCGGCTGATGCTGGAAAAGAACCGCGAGATTCGCGAAAAGGAGACGAACAGGAAACCCTCCCTGCGGCTCCTCAGGCTTCTCCCGGCCTTCGCGGCCGCCGCGGCCTGCCTGGTGCTGGCGGTGGTGCTGCTCAACGGCGGGTCGTCCGTGACCTTCGGCAGCGTGCGGATGAGCGGCCTTCCCTCCGGCTACCGGGGCGAGGCGACGGAAACCGCGCCCTTCGCGGAGGTGTTCGGCGCCGGGCCGGAGGCGTTCTTCCCCGGGTGGACCGTGGACAGCGAGTTTGTCAGCGCCGCGCGCAGGGAAGCCAAGCTCACCCTGAGCCGCGACGGCCAAAAGCTCTCCGCCGCGGTGAGCCTGGCGGAACCGCCGCTGTACACCGCCCTGGCCGACGCGGGCGTCGAGTCGGCCGACGGCGTGCTGTACAACCGGGATCCGGAGGATGGCACCCTGTACGCGGTCTGCGTCCTCCGGGACTGTTATGTCACCTTCAGCGCCGCCGGGCGCTCCGAAACCGACTTTGTGACCGCCGTGCAGGGGGTGATCAGCCCGTGAGCAGGCTCCGCGCGCACCGCGCCTGGCTGATCCCCCTCTGTCTGCTCCTGGCCGCCGCGGCGGTCTTTCTTTGCGTCCGCCTCTTCAGCAGTTCTGAGGACGCGGAAGAAGAAGAGAAAGAAGAAGCAAAAAAACGGTCCGGGTGGACCGTGATGGTCTACATGGTGGGATCCGACATGGAAGCCTTTGACCGGAAGGGGACCCAGGACCTGCGGGAGATGCGCAGAGCGGTCCGCGGGGACACCACCCTCCTGGTGATGACCGGCGGGTGCCCCGCGGAAGAAGGCAGCCTGTTCGGGGCGGACTGCGGCATCTACCGGGTCGGCGCGGACGGGGAAGAACTGCTGGAAACGGTGCGGGGCAGCATGGGCGATCCCGCCACCCTGGCCGGCCTGCTGCGGGTCGGCATGCGGATGTCGGAGGATCCCGCCGCGCTGATCCTGTGGGATCACGGGTTCGGCCCCATGGAGGGCTTCGGCGACGACATCCGGGACGTGGAGGACCGGCGTCTGACCCTCGCCGAGATCGGCGACGCGCTGCGGGATTCCGGCTATGCCGAGCGTCCCCTCACCGTCATCGGCTTCGACGCCTGCCTGATGGCGGGCTGCGAAACGGCGGTGACCCTGGCCCCCTACGCAGCTTATCTGCTGGCCTCTCAGGAGACCGAGCCGGGGGACGGCTGGGATTACGGCTTTCTGGAAGCCCTGGACCCGGCGGCGGACGGCGTGGCTTTCGGCCGCGCGGTGATCGACCGGTTCACGGCGCACTACCGGCAGCTGTACGCGGACCGCCCCTCGGACGAGCAGCCCTACACCCTGTCGCTGATCGATCTCTCCGAAGCGGACGAGCTGGCCGCCGCCGTTGACGCGATGTTCGCATCCTTCGACCGGGACGTCGCGGCGGGACGTTTCCGGGACATCAGCGATCTGCGCCAGGGCATGTGGGGATACGGCCGGGTCGTCGCCGGCACGGAATACGACGCGGTGGACCTGTCCCGGTTAGCGGCTTCCGCGGCGGACACCCACCCGGAGGCCCTGGCGGTGCAGGCCGCGCTGGACCGCTGCTGTCTCCTTCGCTGCGGGAACGAGCCCGACGCCGGCGGCCTGTCCGTGTTCTTCCCGCAGCTGGCCGCACCGGAGGACCTGACGGCCTGGCTGGCATGCATGGACACGCTGCCTCTGCCCGAGGCCTGGCGGACGTTCATGCTCCGCTACGGCGGTGCGCTGCGGGAACCTCCCTCAGGCGGCCGGGCTTCGGCGGATCCGGAGGATCCCTTCCGCGCCGTGCTGGACGACACGGGTCTGCGGGACCTGGCCCGGGCGAAGTTTTATGTGCTGGAGGGGACCCCGGAGGCGGGCATGCGGCTCCTCTACGCCGGCAGCGACTGGTCCCTGGAGGATCACACCGTCACCGTCCGGTGGAACGGGCGCCTGCTGGCGATGGACACCGGCGCGGAGACCTGCCCCGTCGTCTCCTATCTGGTTCAGGAGGACGGACAGACGGCCTATCACACCAGCACGGCGATGGTGATGCTGGAAGACGGGCAGAGCAGCATCGTCAACATGCGCTCGGCCCGGGATCTGGCCACCGGCGCGTGGCGTGTATTCTCCGCCATCCCGGCCGGCAGCGGTGACGGGCCGGAGAGCGGCCGCAGGGAGATCCCGCTGGACCGGATCGACACCGTCGTCCTCTACAGCGACCGGTGTCTTCCGGCCTTTGATCCGGAAGGCCGGACGCTCCCCTGGCCGGAATGGGCGCCCACCGGGACCGCCTATCCGGACCTGCTGCGCATCTCCGACGGCTTCACCCTGCGGGAAACCCCGCTGCCGGAAGACGGCGGCCCCTACTGGATCCAGATCGTGATCGTGGACGTGTACAACCGGCAGTACGCGGCGCCGCCCGTGCCGCTGGGCTGATCCGGGTTTCTATTCAGGACGCTGTGTGTAACAAGGGGATTTCGCGGTCTGCGGACCGCGACCAGGGCTTTCCGTTCGCCCTGGACCTTCGTGCGCGTTCCCTTACTTGACTTGCAATTCTTAGCTGAATAGTATGAAACACGCCCACGCGAAAAGCCCTCTTGTGCGGAGGGCTTTTCGCGTAGGTCTCTCAGCGATAGCTGACGCCGGACGCGTCGTTGGTGATGATGATGAAGCTCTTGCCGCGCTGGAACTCCAGCTCCTCGCCGTTCTCGTTGATGAACACCAGGCGGGAGTCCTGGTCCTTCCGGTACCAGGCGCCGCGGACGTAATGGCCGTTCTGGAAGATCTCCGCGGGGCCGCTGCCCACCATGTGGTCCTTGAAGTAGACGTAATTGTTCTGCCAGTTGAACTTGATCCGCATCACGATGACGTTGGCATACACCATGGTGGTGCCCGTGAAGCGGTCCTTGTCCTCGTAGGTCACATGGGTCCGGGTGTAGCCGCCCTGGGCCGCGTCGTAGTAGAAGTAGTTGGTGCTGGAGGCGTTGACGGGCTTGCTCAGCGTGTCGCCGCGGTGCACCACCTTGATGTACTCCGCCGTGGCGCCGTTGGTTCTGGGCTCATCCGTGAAACGGAGGGGCCGCTCCTCGAACTGTACGCCCTCGGCGATGCAGTTGTCGTGGATGTCCCGGATCCGCGCGGACAGGTTGTGGGGAGAAGGCAGGAAGTTCTCGCGGTGGCCGTGGCTGCCCAGCAGGTTGTAGTTCTTCAGCTTCTGGCCGTCCGTCGACATCTTGAACTTCCGCAGCAGGGTCCGGATGTTGACGTTGTTGCCGTCCGCGGCGGAAGGGCCGGCATAGGCGAAAGCCGCATCCCAGGCCTTGGCCACGGGGATCATGGACGCCCGGGCGGAGCGCACACTGCCCGCGATCTCGGGATAGTGGTCCGCGAAGAGGGCCAGGTACTTGGTGGCGCCGGCGCCGGCGTTGGGCACCTGGAAGATGATGTCCGCCTCGTCCAGTCCCCAGTGGGGATTGCAGTCCGGCGTGCCGTCCACCACCATCATGATGGGGGTGTAGGTCTCGCCGCTGCTGGGCAGGCCCGTGGTGGAGGACACGCCCTCGATCACCGGGTTGTCCGGGTAGTTCTTCTTCAGCTTGATCTTGTTCTTCAGGGTCCCCTCGATCTGGGTGACGTTCCCTTCTTCCGCCAGGGCGGCAAAAGCCGTCAGCAGGCAGGCCGCCGCCAGCAGGATCGCGATGATACGCTTTTTCATGGTCCTGTTTGCACCTCCGTTTTCATATGCGTGCGGGTTGATTATACTATATTCCGGCCGGAGAGGCAAGCCAAAAAGAAAATCGTTACAGATTTTCGGGGCGAAAGGAAAACCCGCCGGTCTCCCGGCAGGCTCCTCCGGCTTCCGCCCGTTTCGGGGGTCAGCCCTCTTTGTCCTTGTCCTGATCGCCCTGGACGGCGCGGCGGTTGGCCTCGATCCGGCGGGCAAACTCGTCCAGCCGGGCGCGGATCTCCGCCAGCAGCGGATCCTCCGGCGCCTTCTCCGCCTCGGGGGCCTTTTCCGCCTCAGGCGCTTTCTCCGCCTCGGACACTTTCTCCTCCACGGGGGATTCCGGGGCCTTTTCGGGCTCCGCCTTGGGCTCCTCCTCCAGGTTGATGTCCAGCAGCCGGCTGATGGTGTCGTTGGCAGACTCCACCGCGCGGCCTACCGCGCCGGTGAGGCGGGTGAAGAAGTCCGCCGCGTCGCCGGCGGCTTCCTCCGCCTTCTTCTCCAGCTTTTCCAGTTCTTCCGCGGCCGCAGCCTTGGCTTCCTCCGCCTCGCGGGCTTCCGCCAGCTTGGCGTCCAGCTCCCGCTGCATCTCCTCCTCCACCGCGTCCAGCTCATCCAGCTTCGTGCGCAGCTCTTCCCGCTGCTCCTTGCTGAGGCTGTCCACGCCCTTGACGCCCAGGGCGATCCGGTCGATCAGCTTCTTGATGGAAGCCTTGGCGGAGTCCGCGATCTCGCGGCCCTTGTCCGTGATGTCCTTGTTCTTCTCCACCACTTCCCCGCCCTTCTCGACGAAGGACTTGGCCAGATCGCCGGTCTTTTCCACAGCGGTGGCCACGGCGCCCACGCTGCCCAGCAGCACATTCTTCAGGATCTTTTCCAGTTCGCTCATGTTCATCGCTCCTTTTTCTCTCTTTTCTCTCTTCCGCGGAGCATCCCACCCCGCGGGTCTATCTTATCACACAGAGCCGGAATTGCAAGCCCGCCGGACCGAAAACCGCCCTTTTCCGTCCGAAAGCGTCGCTCCCGTGTCCGGAGTGTCTCTTTCGCGCCCGGTGCCGCTCCTTGACACAGGTCCCTCACATGATATATGCTCTCCCCGTGAACGCATGAAAGGAGGCCGTCCCTGTGGACAAGGAGCGCATTTCCGTCCGTGCCCTGGTGGAATTCACGTTCCACGGGGAGGATATCGTCCCCGCGGGCAGCCTCCGGGATATGCAGGAGGGCATGCTGGGCCACAAAGCGCGGCAGCAGGCCCTGGAGGAAGGCTGGCAGGCGGAAGTCCCCCTGTCCCTGACGGTCCCCGCGGACGAGGAGACGGAGCTGGTCGTCGCCGGGCGCATGGACGCGTACCGGCCCGGGGAGCCGCCGGCCATTGAGGAGATCAAGCTGTGGCAGGGACGGATCCCGCCGGAGACCCCGGCGCCGGCCCACCGGATGCAGGCCGTGGTGTACGGCCACCTGCTGTGCGTGCGGGACGGGCTGTCCGCCGTGACGATCCGGGTGGCCTATGTGAACCGCCGGGGACAGATCCTGGCGATGTTTCCCGAGGACCTGACCGCAGAAGCCTGCGCGGAGACTTTCGGGGCACTGCTGGACCATTGGCTGCGGCGATGGCGGATGGAGAAGGCCCACGCCCGGCTCCGGGACGCCGGACTGCGGCGCCTGGCTTTCCCCTACGAAAGCTGGCGGCCCGGGCAGCGGGAGATGGCGGCCCAGGTCTGGACGGCCATCCAGCGCAGGAAACGGCTGCTGGCCGCCATGCCCACGGGCACAGGCAAGTCCGCCGCGGCCCTGTACCCGGCGCTGAAGGCCCTGGGGGCGGGGCACACCGGCCGGGTGTTCTACCTCACCGCCCGCACCACCCAGCGGCAGGGGCCCCTGGACGCCCTGGCCCGCCTCCGGGAACAGGAGATGCACCTCTGGGTCCTCACCCTGGACGCCAAGCAGCGGCAGTGCCCCGAGGGGATGATCTGTCATCCCGACTTCTGCCCCCGGGCCAAAGGCCACTACCTGCGGGACGGCGCGGCCCTGGAGGAGATGCTCCTGGAGCAGGACTGGACGCCGGAGCGCATCCGGGCCATGGCGGACCGGCATGACCTCTGCCCCTTCGAGTTCAGCCTGAGCCTGTGCGAGCTGGCGGACCTGGTGATCTGCGACTACAACTACGCCCTGGATCCCGCCGTGTACATTCGGCGGATCTTCGACCGGCCCGGGGAGACCACCCTGCTCATCGACGAAGCCCACAACCTGCCGGACCGGGTGCGGGCCATGCTGTCCGGGCAGCTGGACGGCGGCGCCCTGCGGCGGCTCCGGGCGCAGACCGGCAAGGCCGTGGGCCGGAAGCATCCCCTGTACCGGGCCATGACGGCCGTGCTGAACGCCCTGAAGGACCTGCCGCCGGAGGACGCCGTGCTGCCGGAGGTGCCCGAACGGATCCGGGAGGCGGCGGAGGACCTGCTGGACGCCTGGGCCGACGGGCAGAAGCAGGGGGTCCGCCCGGAGAATGCCGGGGAGACGGTGCTGGAGTGGCTGGGCTTTCTGCGGGCGCTGCGGGATCCGGACACGCCCCGGGCGGTGCTGTGGCGGAAGCCCGTCCTGAGCCTGCAGGCCCTGGACATCGCGGACCACTTCGCCGCGGTGACCCAGCCCATGTGCGGCACCGTGTGCTTCTCCGCCACCCTGGATCCCCTGCCGGAGATGAAAACCCTGCTGGGCTGCGGGGACGAGGACGCCTGTTTCTCCACGCCCTCCCCCTTCCCGCCGGAAAACCTGCTGCTCCTGCGGCAGGACATCAACACCCGCTACGCCCACCGGGAGGCGGCCTGCGGACAGCTGGCGGCGGCTGTCGAGGCCATGGTGGCGGCGCACCCGGGGCGCTACATCGCCTTCTTCCCCAGCTATGCCTTCATGGAGATGACCGCGGCCCTGCTGAAGGTGCCCTTCCGGATGCAGGCCCGGAGCATGAGCATCCCGGAGCGGGAGGCGTTCCTGGCCCCCTTCCTGGAGCGTCGGGAGCCCTGCCTGGCCCTGTGCGTGCTGGGAGGCGTCTTCGCGGAGGGCATCGACCTGCCGGGGGACGCCCTGGACGGCGTGGCGGTGGCCGGGGTGGGCCTGCCCCAGGTGGGCATGGAGCGGGAGGTCCTGCGCCGGTGGCACGAGGAGCGGGAGCGGAACGGCTTCCTCTACGCCTATCAGCTGCCCGGCATGCAGAAGGTGGCCCAGGCGGTGGGCCGGGTGATCCGCTCCCCCTCGGACCGGGGCGTGGCCCTGCTGCTGGACGACCGCTACGGCCACCGGGACTACGCGGCCCTGTGCCCGGCCCACTGGCGGATCCGCGCCGGGGATCTGGGGGCGGCTCTTTCCGCTTTCTGGAATCGGGAGGCGGAACCCCACACAGACTGTGAGAAGGAAGAGAAGGGAAAGAAATGAAAGCGGTGCTCTTTGACCTGGACGGGACCCTGACGGACACGCTGTCGGACATCAGCGACGCCATGAACCGCGCCTTGCGGCTCCACGGCCTGCCGGAATGGCCCCGAGACGATTACCGCCTGCTGGTGGGCAACGGCGCCCGGATCCTGGCGCAGCGGGCGGTCCGGGACCGGCAGGACCTGGCGGAGGCCGTGCTGGCGGACTACCAGGCCTGGTATGAAACCCACAGTCTGGCGGCCACCCGGCCCTACGACGGGATCCCGGAGCTGCTGCGGGCACTCACGGACCGGGGCGTTCCCTGCTGCGTGCTGTCCAACAAGCCCGACCCGGACACGAACCTGGTGGTCCGGCATTTCTTCCCGGACATTCCCTTCGCCGTGATCCGGGGACAGCTGCCCGGCGTCCCGGTGAAGCCGAACCCGGCGGGCGCCCTGGCCATCGCGGAAGCCCTGGGCCTGGCCCCGGCGGATTTCCTGTACCTGGGGGACACCGCCGTGGACATGACCTGTGCCCGGGCGGCGGGAATGGTGCCGGTGGGCGCCCTGTGGGGATTCCGGGACCGGCGGGAGCTGGAGGAGAGCGGCGCGCGCTTCCTGCTGGCCTCCCCCGGGGCGCTGACGGACCTCCTGGCCTGAGGCGCGGTCGCATGTGTAACAATTCCCCCGCGGCCCTTTACACTCTGTTCACATCTTGCTATACTCAGCCTGAGAGCATCCGATCCTGATCGGGGGGAGGCTGAGAAGAATGTGTATGCGCAAGACAGGCGCGCTGGCGCTGGCCGTGCTGCTGCTGGCGGTGTTTTGCTGTCCCGTCTCGGCGGAGACCTACGCCACCCTTCGCTCCGGCAGCTCCGGCAGCGCGGTGGTGAGCCTGCAGCAAGCCCTCAAAAACGCCGGCTTCTACAACGGCAGCGCGGACGGGAAATACGGCCCCAAGACGGAGGCCGCCGTCCGGGCCTTCCAGATCGCCTACTCCCTGAAGGTGGACGGCGTCGCCGGCCCCGCCACCCAGACAAAGCTTTACGGCGGCGCGGCGGCGGCCGTCCCCGTCACCCTGGCCCCCGCGGCCCAGGCCCCCGTGACCGTCAGCAGCGGCGGCTGGTTCAGCGGCAACTACACCACCCTCCGCAGCGGAAGCTCCGGCAACCGGGTGAAGCTGCTGCAAATCGCCCTCCGGACCCTGGGCTACTATAACGGCAGCATCGACGGCCGCTACGGCTCCGGGACCCTGGCGGGGGTCAAAGCCTTCCAGCGGGCGTACAGCCTGACCCAGGACGGCGCCGCGGGCCGCGTCACCATGCTGCGCATCGAGAGCAGCCTGGGGGCGGACAACACCTCCGCCGCCGCGGCCGCGGCCCTGGCCTCGGTGGGGGCTTCCGCCGCGGTGATTACCCCGGCCCCCGCCCCGGCTGCCACGCCTGCCCCCACCGCCAACACCGGCACCATGCCCACGCAGCCCTCCGGTACCCTGCGGCCGGGGGATCGCGGCACCGAGGTCATCTCCCTTCAGACCCGCCTCCGGCAGCTGGGCTATTACACCGGCAGCGTGGACGGCGTCTACGGCAGCGGGACCACCGCCGCCGTGAGGGCTTTCCAGCAGGCCTGCAAGCTGACCGCTGACGGCGTGGCGGGCGCGAAGACCTTCGCGAAGCTCTACAGCGCCTCCGCCCCCATCGCGGCAGCCGCCTCCCCGACGTCCGCTCCCACCCCGACGCCTGCCCCCACGCCCACCCCAGCCCCCGCCGTAACGGGCACCGTGGGCGCTACCCTGCGGTCGGGCTCCACCGGCGCGGCGGTCTCCGCCCTGCAGACAGCCCTGAAGAATCTGGGTTACACCGTGGCGGTCACCGGGACCTATGACGAACAGACCCTGGCCGCCGTGCGGAAGTTCCAGAGCAGCAACGCCCTGGCGGTGGACGGCGTCGCCGGCCCCCAGACTCAGACGGCGCTCTATTCCGGCCGCGCCCAGGGACCCTCCGCCGTCTCCGACACGGGCAAGATCACCGGCCCCGCCACCAGCCAGGTGCAGCTTCTGCACTGGTTCAACCAGGTCAAGCCCAGCCTGAAGGCCGGCCAGACCATCCTGGTCTATGACCCGGCCACCGGCTACGCCTGGACGCTGCGGCTGCTGTCCCTGGGCCGCCACGCGGACGCGGAGCCCCTCACCGCCGAGGACACCGCTACCATGGTCAAGGCCTTCGGCGGCAAGAACACCTGGGATCAGAAGGCGGTGTACGTCCGGCTGCCCAGCGGCGTGTGGTGCCTGGCCTCCACCCACGACATGCCCCACCAGTCCGGTTCCATCAAGGACAACAACTTCAACGGCCACCTCTGCGTCCACTTCCTCCGGGACATGGACGAGTGCAAAAAGAACGATCCCAACTACGGCGTGTCCAACCAGAACACCATCCGCGCCAAATGGCTGGCCATGACCGGCCAGAAGGTGGACTGATCCGCTCTTGACAAGCCCTCCCTCCCGCGGTAAGATGACCTGGAAGTCAGGAGGGATGGACATGTACCGCGAGGAAGAACTCACCGCCCTGAAGCGGCAGATCGGCGTCCGGAAGGTCATCTTCTTCGGCGTCACGGCTCTGCTGCTGGCCGGCGTGGCGTACGCCATTCTCAGCCGGGCGGCGCTGATCCGCTCCGAGGACGTGCGGCTGACACAGCGGCTGGCGGGGTCCAGGCCCCTGGAGATCGCGGCGTACATCCTGGCCGGGCTGGCGGGCATCTGGGTCCTGACCTGGTGGGGACTGGCCCTGAAGCCCCTGACGGACTACCGGAAGCTGCTGGAGGGCGTACTGCACGGCCGGACCCACACGGTGGAAGGCCGCTGGGACGGCACGGACGAAGATCTCTCCGACGTGGACGGCGTGGAGTGCCGCACCGTAAACCTGATCCTCCAGGACGAAAAGGGCTGGGACTACCAGCGCCGCTTCTACCTGGAGCGGCACAGGGAGCTGCCGGAGATCGACAGCGGCGCCCAGGTGCGGGTCACCTACCACGACAAGCTGCTGGTCTCCCTGGAAGAGCTGCAGGCATAAGCAAAAGCCCCGGAATCCCGGGGCTTTTGAGACCCTGCGCGGGGAGGATCAGTCCAGCATAATCTCCTCCACAATGGTGCCGGTGGTGTCCAGGATCGGGATGCCGTCCTCATCCGTCAGCGGAGGCCGCTCCTGCGGGCTCTCGACCGACGCTTCCGGCGCGGCCTCTTCGGACGCCACAGGTACATCCGGCTCAACGGCCGCCGGTTCGTCTCCGGGCGCCTCGGACGACTCACCGGCGGGTTCATCCGCGGGCGGCTCGTCGGCGGGCTCCTCCTGCGGGAGCTCCTCGACGTCCGTCACATCCACCAGGTGCTGGGTCAGCACGTAGCCATGCCAGCCGCTGACCTCCACCTCGGACCAACGGGTATCCATTTTGAAGACGGTGACGTCGGCACCGGGCTTCAGGCCCACCACCGACCGGCTGTCCTGCTTGGCCGCCGAGCGCATGGTCACCTTGGTGGAGACCCCCGTCTTGCCGTTGTAGCTGAGGGTGGCCGTCGCCTGCGGGCCGCCTTCGATGATCTGGATGGTGTTGTTCTGCACATAGCCGACCATGCCGTCGTAGAGGATCCCGGTCCACTCGCTGTCCCGGTAGATGACGAACACCACGCGGCCCGTCAGGCCCTTCACCAGCACGGTGGCCTTGGGCTTGGGAGCCAGGCGGACGTTGACCTTGCCGGTCTTGGGGGCATAAAGATAACCGAAGCGCACGTCCGTGTCGCTCTCCCATGTCAGTTCGGAGGAGAGCACGGTGACGTCCTTGCTGCCGGAGCGGATCACCGTCCGGTAAGACCCCACCGTCCGGACGCTGACCTCCTTGCCCTCCCGGTAGATCTTCCGCTGATACTCCGCCGCGTTCGCGGTACCGCAAAACACCAGCATCGCGGCCAGCAGCACAATCAACAGTCTTTTCACGGGATCACCATCCTTCTCTCAATCCCGGCCTATATCGAAAACGGCTGTATTTCCTCTGTCTGATGAAATCATAGCACAGCCGCGGCCCCGTGTCAAGAAAAAAGCCCGCGGGCATTGGCCCCGCCCCCAGATGACATAACCGGAGGAGGTCTCACGTGAGACGCCAGAAATACTACGTATTTGCCACAGACCGCAAACACCACCGGTTTCTCAGGTTCCTGAAGGTCTTCAGCCTGGTGCTGCTGACCCTCATCGTGCTGGGCACACTGGCGGCGGTGGTCATGAAGAACCGCGTGCGCCTCGAAACCCTGCGCGTCACCGTCGCCGATCTCCCGGCGGATCTGAACGGCTACAGCATCCTGCATCTGAGTGACCTGCACGGGGCGGAGCTGGGCCGGGACCAGGCGGCCGTCCGGAGCGCCATCAGCGGCACCACCTACAGCGCCGTGGTGATGACCGGCGACATGCTGGGGCCGGAGGGCCAGGTGGAACCCCTTCTGAAGCTGCTGGATGTGCTGTCCACGGACAAAACGGTGGACAAGCTGTATCTTCCCGGGGACGAGGACAGCGAGTACCTGGACTACTACGGCCACGGCAGCAATACCGCCTACACCGCGTGGGCCGAGGCCCTGACGGAGCGCGGGGTGGTGATCCTGGACAGGCCGTACCTGGTGACCCGCAACAAGGGCAAGGCCCGGCTGTGGTTCGTGCCGGAGGTCCTGTTCACCATGGACGCGGAGCGGGAGCTGGAGAAGTGGCGGGCCCAGGTGCAGAACCTGAACGCCAGCGAGGCCAGCAAGCGCGTGGCCCGGTACCAGCTGGACCGCTGGACCGAGATCGTGGAAAAGCAGAAGGAAATCAACCAGAACCCGGGCGACGTCATTATCGCCGTCACCCACACCCCCCTAACGGAGGCCTACAGCCGCCTCACCACCAAGGACCGGCAGAACAGCCCGGGCTTCTCCCTCCAGCACACCTCCCTGATCCTGGCAGGGCACTACTGCGGCGGGCAGTGGCGCCTTCCCTTCGGACCGGCCATCTACGTGCCGGGCCGGGGCTGGTTCCCCTCGGACGAGGGGCTGACCGGCCTGGGCTGGGCGGGAAGCACCCGGCAGTACATCTCCCCGGGACTGGGGGCCAGCCGCTTCTACCCCATGCCGGCCTTCCGCCTGTTCAACTCGCCGGTGGTCACCAAGCTGACCCTCACCAACAGCGCCGCCAACTGACCCCGGCGACCCGCGCCGCCGGCTCTGGAGTGATCGGACATGCAGCGACTCGCAAGGAAGTCCTCACGGCACAACATCGACATGATCAACGGCCCCCTCCTGCCCAGGGTGCTGGCCTTCTCCGGGCCGCTGATCCTCACCGGCGTCCTGCAGCTGCTGTTCAACGCGGCGGACATCATTGTCGTGGGCCGGTTCGCCGAGAACGGGGCCGACGCCCTGGCCGCGGTGAGCTCCACCAGCTCGCTGATCAACCTGATGGTCAACCTGTTCATGGGGCTGAGCATCGGCGCCAGCGTGGCCGTGGCCCGGGGCTGGGGCTCCCGGGACGACCGCGGGGTCTCCAGGGCGGTGCACACCGCCATCACCCTGGCGGCCATCGCCGGGGCAGCGGTGAGCGTGGTGGGCATCGTTCTGGCCCGGCCGCTGCTGGTCCTCATGGGCAACACGGATGAAAAGGTAGGCCCCCTGGCCGCCACCTACATCCGGATCTACTTCGGCGGCATGATCTTCAACATGCTGTACAACTTCGGCGCCGCCGTCCTCCGGGCGGTGGGCGACACCCGGCGTCCGCTGCAGTACCTCACCGTCGCCGGCGTCGTGAACGTCCTGCTGAACCTGCTGCTGGTGACGGTTTTTCACCTGAGCGTGGAGGGCGTGGCCATCGCCACCGTGGTCAGCCAGGCCGTGAGCTGCGTGCTGGTGCTGCTGTGCCTGCGCCGCTCCGCCGGTGCCATCCACCTGGACGTCCGCAGTCTCCGCATCCACCGGGACCAGCTGTCCCAGATCCTGCGGGTGGGCCTCCCCGCCGGCCTCCAGAGCAGCCTGTTCTCCATCTCCAACGTGCTGATCCAGTCCACCGTCAATTCCTTCGGCCCCGCGGCCATGGCGGGCAGCGGCGCCTCCAGCTCCCTGGAGGGCTTTGTCTACACCTCCATGAACAGCATCTACCAGGCCAACCTGACCTTCGCCAGCCAGAACTACGGCGCCGGCCGCACCGACCGGGTCCGCCGGGTCATGTGGGTCTGCCTTGGCACGGTGGCCGCTCTGGGCCTGGCCCTGGGCCTGCTGTTCCGGGCCTTCGGCGAACAGCTGCTGTCGGTGTACATCAACCGGGAGGAGGAGGCCCGGGACCTGGTCATCGGCTGGGGCCTGCGGCGCATGAGCATCATCATGCCCACCTATTTCCTCTGCGGCATGATGGACACCATGGTGGGCCAGCTGCGGGCGGTCGGCTGCTCGGTGCTGCCCATGATCTCCAGCCTGACGGGGGTCTGCCTGCTGCGGATCGTGTGGATCCTGGCGGTGGTCCGGCCCATGGGGACGACGGACCGGGCTTTCGAGATGCTCTTCTGGTCGTACCCCATGACCTGGCTGGTGACGTTCCTGGTGCACCTGGCCAGCTGGTACATCGTGGGCCGGCGGCTGCTGGCCCGGCTGGATGCCCAAAGAGCGGCCTGAAAAAACTGCGGGGCGGCGCTGCCTCGCAGTTTTGTTTCGGATTCCGGGACCGTCAGGCGTCTTCCTTCCCCGCTTTGCTCCGCACCAGGGCGATGAGGCCCCGCAGGATCTCGCAGGTCTCCGCCTCGTTCAGGCAGCTGCCCATGACCAGCCGCTTCAGGTAGAAGTCGTGGAAATGGTTCACCACGATGGGGTTGGTGATCAGGGCTTCCGCGTGGCCGGCCGCCAGGTTGTAGTGGCTGTCCCCGTGGATGTTCAGCAGCCCGACACCCTCGTACCACGTGAACTCCTGGTCCGAGACCACGCTCTCATCCCGCAGGAAATGCAGGTGGATGTACGGGTTGGTGAGCTGTTCGTTCAGCAGCTTTTCCAGCCACACGATCCGCTCCTCCGGCGTGAAGGGCCGCAGGCCCCAGAACTGGTCCGTCACCGTGCCCGTCAGCGCCAGATGCCGCAAGGCGCTCTGCTTCATGGTGATATGGGTCTGCTTTCGCCTGGTAATCAGGTGATCGAAGCGCTGGGCGTGGATCTCCAGGAGCTGACTGCGGATATCCTCCGGGAAGTTGTGGGTCAGGGCCGCCCCAGCTATCTCCGGCGGAATGGTGTTGATGCAGGGGTTCGGCCGGAGGATCAGCGCGGCGCGGTTGTACTCCACATCCCTGCACATCCGCACATAGTTGACATAGGTAATCGGATCCGACGCGTCGCACCGCTCATAGAGCGGCGCCTTGATCTCGCGGTACCGCTCCATGTCAAGGCCGATCAGCCGGAGAATCGCGCCCGGCCGGCCCCGGCGGCTGAGATACATGCCCAGGGCAGGCCGCACAAAATGGATCATCGCCTCCATCTCTTCCCCGCGCTTCCGGCAGGAGAGCACCATGGTGTCCCCCTTCGTGCGGCCGTCCATGGGGTTATACTCGGCTTCCGAATTCGCATAAACCTTGTAATCCTGGCGGTATAAGACCGGGCTGAGGCTCCGCAGGTCGTGCAGCACCTCCCGGCCGGTGGGGCCGGTGTACAGATAGTGCGTCACCAAGGCGCGGCGCTCGTCCATCAGGACCCTGAGGTTCTCGTACAGCGGAACGTGCTGGCAGTTGAATATCGTGATCCGCAGGTCTTCCGCGTCGCTGAGCAGCTCGTTGATGTCCAGTGTTTCACCGGAATCCGCGTCCCGGATCTCCGGCTCGCCGTTCATCTCCGGGATCCCATCCTGGCGCAGGTAGGCCCACATCTCCTGGTCCATCAGCCAGGCCTCCCGGCCGAACATCTTGACCTGCGCGGCGTCGTGGAGCGCCTCCCGCTCCTCCGCCGTCAGCTCCAGCCGGTTCATCACCCGCTGCTCGAAATCCCGGACGCTCACGTCCCGCACGTGTCCGTCCATCAGCCGGCAGAGCGATGTCTTGCTCCTGTATCCCAGACGGGCTGCCATCTGGGTCAGGCTCATGTGCCGCGACTGCAGCAGCCCCTCGATATACGTTCGCACTTCCGGCACCTCCCTCCGCTCTGATGGAATAATGGTAGCAGATTCCGACCCATTGCGCAAGGGAAAGGGGACACACAAAACTGTGTCCGATCGTTGCGCTCGACCCGCGGAGCGGAAAAGCGGCCCAGCGTGCGCGGGCTTCCCCGCTCGGCCGGCACGGCAGAAACTGTGTCCGCCGCGGGCTGTGAAGTTACGCCTTGCAAACCGTGCCCAGTTGTGTTATACTGGCTCCGCCGTGGAGCGGTATCGAAGTGGTCATAACGGCCCTGACTCGAAATCGTGTCCTCAATTTGGAATCCCTACCCCTGAAATTCCAGTGTTTTCAAGGCTTCCCGAGCTTTGAAAAGTTAGAACCTCATGCTTTCTCTCCTGGTTTTCTCTCCAATTTCTGGAGGGCAAATCGGGGTAGAAATACCTTGGAGCGGTATCGAAGTGGCCATAACGAGCTCGACTCGAAATCGAGTTGCGGGTGAAACCGCACGTGGGTTCGACTCCCACCCGCTCCGCCACAACCCGCGTAAACACTGCGTTTACGCGGGTTTTTGGTGTCGTTTTCGCGAAATCCCGAGAACAACAATATGACCAAATTGTACATGTGTCAATGTAACCCTACAAGCGCAGAGGTAGGTACAGGGAAGATGATTACTGGGCAGGCTCATTATCTACCGACTTCAACCCCAGACCCGCCAGCATAGCTTCTGCTGAGGAAACTTTCGACTGATAATCCAGATGCGCATAGATATTGGCTGTGGTTGAGAAATCGCTGTGTCCCATCCATTCTTGTATCTGCTTCATCGGGACGCCGTTTGCCAGCAGTATCGAGGCGCAGCTGTGCCTCAGATCATGGAATCGGATCACCCGCATACCATGCTTCTTCAGAAATCTTGGGAAACACTCTGTGAGATAGTGCGGTGATGTTCTCCTTCCAAGCTGGTCTACACAGATGTATTCAAGATAGTCTGTGCAGTAAGTCTTTCCGCAGAGCTTGCGAAGCTCTTCCTGCTCTTTGCGTTTTTTCAGTAACAATTCCCTAAACACTGGTACCAATGGTAGCGTTCTCAAGCTGGATTTAGTTTTTGCTGTATCAGAGGCTAACTCTGTCTGCTTTCCATCCACATCAATGGAGGCAACCGTGTGATTGATCGTTAGCGTATTGTTGTTGAAATCAACAGCGCTCCAGCGAAGTCCGATGCATTCGCTCCTGCGTAAACCATAGAACGCTGCCAATTTTACGGGCATTTCCAGCTCACTGCCTTCCACCAGTTCAAAAAGCTTGTTTATCTCTGTGCTGTCATAGTAACCGGGCGTGAATGCGTTTTTTCTGGGTCGATCCACCTTGTCAGCCGGATTGACAGGGATCAAATCTGTCCGGACAGCGTACTTGAGTGCCTTGTGGATGATTGCGTGATAGTGAATCACGGAATTCGCAGATACCCGTTCAAGTTGCTTCAAGTAGAACTCTTGGATATCGTTTGCTTGAAGTCCGATCAAAGTGAATCCCTTTTCCTCGAAATATGGGCAAATTGGAAAGTGCAACATCTGCGCATAGGAGGCATATGTAGCTGGCTTGACGGTAGTCATTGCAATCCTGAGCCATATTTCAAGGTAGTGTGCAAAAGACATGTTTACGTCTGTCAACAGGGGTACGCGGTCTTCATGAATCGGCGGCACGAATTTTCGCCGAATCTCAGTAAGAACGGCCTCGGCTTTTTTCTTGTTTCCCTTCACAGATAATCCTGTGGAAATCCACTTGGTACGACGTTTCCCAGTGTTGTCTTTGTAGCTGAGAACAGCATAAAACTGTCCTCCTTTTTCTTGCAGATGACCTGCTACCATTTTGTATCCTCCTTCCTTGCAGCAAGCCCTCGCGCTGATTGGCACAGCCAGCCTACTACAACAAATCATGACAAGCAAGTCTGTCGATCATGTCTTTGATATAGAACTGAGGATTTGAAGATAGGAAAGCAAATACACTTTGGGAATCCGATATGTTCGACCAACCTTTATGGAGTTGATTGTGCCTTCTTTCAATAATCTGTATCCCGTCTTTGTGCTTATACCCAGGGCATCACTCAGCTGCCCAATGTTTAGTATATCAGGATAGTCCTTAAACCTGATATGATACGCTTTTTTGCAAACCGCATCCATTCAGCAACCTCCTTAGAGATATGGTGTTTTGATAGTAGCACCAGCTGAGATATGGTGCTGCTTTTGTTGGAAATATGGTATTCATTTTCCGCATATTGGATAGGCTCCATTATGAAAGTGGACGGTTTACAGGCTGCGGTTTGCTCACCGCATCATAGCCCCAAGACGCCGATGCTGACCTAAGCTGTCGTGTGTCCCAGGAACTCCATCTCAAGTCTGGTGGATGGCCGTGAGGAAGTATCATTGTCGCCCATAAGGGTCATGGCGGCCTGCTTCGCTTTGCAGGGTCTGTGCACTGCGTGGATCGCTCGGGCTTATGCCGTCTTTGCGCCGCTGCACATGTCGCTCGTCCCATGAGGTAACGTGCCTGTAAACCGGCTATGAAGTTGTCAAGGTTCGTGATGATTTTCACCCGATGACGTCATGGGGTGATAAGCAACTACATGTCTACCGCTACTTCACTCATTGTTTTGACGGCACTCCTCCTGAAACAGATGAACTGCATTTGCAATGGCTTCGTAGGTTTGATCTGAGAGGAAATCAAGCTGTATGCACCGATTCCCTTCTATCCCCAACAGATAGTCCGAGGTAACCCGGAAATAAACTGCCAGCCTAATTACATCCTCCAGGGATGGCATTCTGACTCCGATCTCCCAGTTCCGCACACAGGAACGACTGACATGCATAGCCTTGGCCAAAGAGTCTTGCGACACTCCATAGCTCTTCCGGAGTCGTTTGAGCCGATCACCCAACCCATCCAAATTCATCGGAGCATCACCTCCGTTATCGTACAACATTCTGCTTTTTGTTGTGATGCCAGCAGTGGCTCGTTTTGAGCCAATAGATGGGTGGTGACCGAACCCTCTGTTTATCTTCAACCAGTTGCAGTGAATCAGAATGGAATAACCAGTTAACCCGCTTGTTTCCAAGTATGCAAAAGCCCTGCTGCTTGATCTTGTAGCAGCAGGGCTTGATTTCGGTACTGTATTCTGTTACAGATGATGCTGAAACGAATGTGCGTTTGGATTCATATGCAGGTCCAACGGAACCCTGAGTTAGCAGACAAAACCTGTGTTCCCTAAGCGATCATCGCGTTCTGTGGCATCCTGTACCATTTGGTCAACTCATTTCCTTAGGGTTTACTGTATTCGAATACATGACGATAAGGCGCAGGCTACATTCAAATCACTTCTTGCGTCATGTAGAATTCATCTTGGGGTGAATCCAGATGCAGGATGAGATCAACAGCAATACTGCACAGATGATCCTTGCCCAGGCAATCCGAGAGGCAAGGCATCAGTTAGGCTGGACGCAAGAGAAACTGGCTGAGGAAGCCAATGTCGATGCACGAACCGTGATCAAGATCGAGCAGGGCAAAGGCAATCCCATGTTCAACAGCCTCTATTCATTGGTTAGAGCGCTCAGACTTGATCCAAAGCAGTTGTTCTACCATGAAAAGTGTTCATCTGCTCCAACTGCTGCACATCTTCAAGAATATGTCAGCTATCTCTCTGAAAATGAAGCCCGCCTGATTATGAGTCTTGTACAAATCGTCATATCGGCCACACGCGGCGAAGAAGGATATGATCTCGTCAAAAGGTGAACACCGCTTATGAATCAGGTCTCGTACTGTGAGCAAGAGAGGCGTTCTTGCAGTTTTTTGTCACGATATACCTTCTGATTGATCAGGTTGATCATGTACTCCTTTCGGCACCAGCGGCAATAAAGCGGAAAATGGATAAGCATAGTATCCTCATATACTTTGATAGATGTCTTCCTTTGACAGGATGGGCAACTAATCCAGAGGCTTGACTGTTGAGCTTCCATGAGTTCCTCCATTCTTTACAGCGTATGCTCTGCGTCAAGCGTCTGGCGAAAGCTGTTGCGACCCCCGAAGTATGTATTTTGATCCACAATCCCTGTGCTTGATCAACCTGTTTACTCTGCTTCAGATGAGAAACCAATTCTCCTTTTGGGTTGATCAGGTTCTTTGGGTACAGATGTCAGCAGGAAGTTAAGCTGGTTTATATGCTGAATCAAAGTTGCTTCTTTCGCGTTTACTAAACCCTTAAAGACTAAAAGCACCGGTTCTTCACAGCGTATTTCTGTTACCTGCATCAAGACCGCGTGACCGAAGTGAGTAAACAAAATCCCAACCTCATGCTCTGGGTCTAAGCTATTTTCAAACTCAGTTATGTACTTCTTCAATATTGCAAATTGTTCATCCGCCCACATATGGTTGGCGGGTAAATCAATCGGTTCTGGAATTAGGTTACTCATGTCTGGAAGTTGGATTTTGGGAAAGTTGAAATCTGAAGGATCAAAACCACTCATATTCATCTATTCCTTTCTTATCAAGGTTCTTTTTCAAGATGATTGCCAATAATATCCCATTGTCGTCATAGGCATAGGTCAGCGTCATGCCGTTCTGCGAGATCGTCTGGATCAGCGGGGTTGTCGCATCATTGAAGTTCGGTACATAGGTGTATGTTGTCTCGACCTCACTCCCTTCTGGCAAACCCACGCTTCGCTTCTGGATCCTCCCCAATGCGTCGTAGGTATAGCTTACCACCTAACCGTCCACGTAGGTAAGGCTTAGTGGTTTGCTCTCTTCATCATAGGTAGAGTTCGTCGTGTGGGTCTCGCTTCCTGTCGCCGTCTTCCGGGATTTAACAAAGGTTACAGTGTTTGTCCTTTCTGCTGCGACGTCCGTTAGTGTTTTATCGGCTTAAGACAAAATTGGCTGCGAGTGTATGAAGGTGATGCCGGGCGATGCAACGCACTAATGCGCATTAAAATCGGAATCCTGAATGGTTGGCTTCTCTTCAACCGCAACCTTTCCTCGCATTATCCACCTGTCAAAATACCCTGAAAAAAGTATCCATGAGAAGAACATTACTATAAGAGAATGTGTAGATAATCTGAAGCCAATTATAGAATGGATCATCTCTTCTATTGCTCCAAAGTGGTTTAGTAACCATACGATGATTATAAGGCTTAGGATAGAATAATCAAGAAGCCTGATTTTGCGACTCTGACGAAAGTGAAACACTTCTTTAATGAAGCCAATTAGGATATATAGCGCCTTTTTCATAGTCAAGATTACCAATTCCCTTCGCCAACTTTGATATATGGTATATATGTTCCGTACGAATCATAATACTGGTACCAGATTTCGCAATAATCAGGATATATCTTTATTTCATAATTACTATACCGACTGTGCTGTCCACCCAATAAGCCTGCATTCCAAGTGGTTGTATATGAACAGCAGATACTAACATACGTGCCAGGGCGAACTGTGAACATATCAACAAAGTAATCCTGAATACTATCGGAAAACTTATCTGCTGCGAGTCCTCCGAGAAAAGTACTAGTTATTCGCTCAATTGCTTTAGCTCCGACAGATGATGTTAGTATCGCGCCAACTACTGCTGCTGCGAATGAGAATATATCAGACACAGTATCATTGCGTTCATTTGCCTCATCGGTTGTTATAGTGTGTTCTTCAATTGATTCTAGTTTATATTCTCCACTTCCTGAATCATGCTGACGTCCGCATACTGTATTTATGATGCTACGAACGAATAACTCCTGGTCTTGTACTGAAGCTGACCAAAGCCAGGAGAAAGCGCTTTCGTCTGACCGGCCAGTAACATCGATAGAATCTATTGGGTTATTGTGACAATATGCGTACAAAGAGCAAGTGTACTCAGCAAAGAATGAAGAATTGATTCTGTCTGTGCAAATGAATCTACCCGTCGATTCTTGATAATACCTACTCCTGAGATAATACAACCCAGTCTCCTCGTCAAACACATACCCGCGATACCTAAATGGCTGTAGCGTTCCCAGTGTGCTCGCAAGGCTCCCCGTTTTCCCAGTCGGTTTTCCCCAAGCATCGTATGTGTACTCCACAACCTTCGTCCCGTTGCCATCCACCAGCGCAACGACATCACCTTGCAGGTTAAAAAGGTACCTGTAAGCAGCCCCGTTGAAGATCACTTCTGCCGGTTTCCCCTGCGCGTCATAGAGGAAGTGCAGGTTGTCGCTGCCCCGGGTCATGTGCACGATGTTCTTCCCGTGCAGCACATAGTCCGTCGCAACGGTATCGTTTCCAACCGTCACCGTCTTCTTGGTCCTGAGCCCGTCCTCATTGTACTCGAACTGTACGGTCGTGGTGACGCCGGCCTCTGTCTTCTGCATTTGCTGAAGCTGTTTGCCATGCTGCCAGGTGTAGGTCCAGGTGCCGTCATTGGTCGGATTGCCTACCGCATCATATGTAATACCGACACCGTCAATCGCCGCAAGCTGGTCTTTCCAGGCATCGGTTCCATATGTTATGCCACCGATTGTTGTCGCGCCATAAGAATAGATATGGCTCTCCACCGCGGTCCCAACCGCCCCGGTCGTATGGTGATATGCCGTCTTTGTGAGGATATTCCCGCTCAAATCATAGGTAAACACCCATGTTGTTCCGTTCGCTATGTCACTGGTATTGGCAGTCGGATCCGTCGGGTCGTTCACCCGGATCAACTGCCCAAGGCCGTCGTACACATAGCTTACAGTGTTCGTCCCATCACTGACACTGGTAATATTCCCGTTGGCATCGTAAGCGTAAGTCAGCGTCACGCCGTTCTGCGAGATCGTCTGGATCAGCGGCGTTGTTGCGCCGTTGAGACCGGGTACATAGGTATATGTTGTCTCAACTTCACTTCCTTCCGCGCCTACGCTCCGCTTCACAATCCTTCCCAGCGCGTCGTAGGTATAGGTTACCGTCTGACCGTTCTCATAGGTCAGCACTGTCGGCCTGTTCTCTTCGTCGTAGGTAAAGTTCGTCGTGTGGGTCTCGCTTCCTGCCACCGTCTCCCGGAATTTACACAGGTTTCCGTACTGGTCGTAGCCTACCTGTGCTTCATAGATCGGTACTCCGGCCGTAGTAAAAGTCGTCTTGCGGATCGGGCGGTTCGCCAGGTCGTACTCGCTGCGAACAGCGCGGCCCAGCACGCTGTCCACCACCTGGGCCACCTCGCCGTTGTTCCCATAGGTGTACACGAAACGCATGGCGCTGGCTCCGTCAAAGCTCACACCGGTCAGGCGCTTGAAGCTGTCATAGACATAATCCACTCTGCCATTATTTCCGAAGGTCACCCGCTGTACCGTTCCATCCGCGTTGTAGCTCGTCGTGGACAAGGTGATGCTTGTTCCGACCTTCGTGACCGTTGGCCTTCCAAGAACATCATAGGAGAAGTTGTACACGACCGGATTGCTGTCGTCCGCCGCCGTGCGCCGGCTGACCTGGGTCAGGCGGTCATTCGTGTAGGTGTAGGTCGTCCTGTAGGTTTTCCCGTCCACTGTGGTCTCGGTCTTCGTCACGCGCTTCATCACGTCGTGCGTATAGGAAACCGTGTGGTTCATCGGATCGGTCACGCTGCCCACCGTGCCCAGATTGCTGTCCACAGTTCGGGTCGTTGTGTTTCCCCTCGCGTCCGTCTTCGTCAGCGCATAGTTCCCGTCCGCGCTGTATCCCGCACTGCTCTTCGTGAACAGTCCACTGTGGCTAACTTGTGTCTCCGTTACATTACCGTTGGTGTCATGGGTAAAGTCCGTCTGAATCCCAAGCGGGGTGACTACCTGCTTCAGCAACCGCTGCTGCTTCTCCGCATCGGTTGTGCCATAGCTCAGGGTGGTCTTCACCGTTTCCGACCTGCCCGGCTGACGGTACTCGGTCAGATTGTTGAAATCATCATAGACCGCATGGTCTTTTAGCTCTGCACTATCCTTTGTCGAAATGATGTTGCCCTTGCTGTCATAGGTAAAGGACTGGCCAAATTCTTCCTTGTGCAGGAACAGACCACCGAAAGCCGCTTCGTTGTAGTTCCCATCATAGCACAGGATCAGTCTTACCTTAGTATAGTCACAAGGCGCAAGGACCGGCGCGGCGGCAAACTTCCATCCGCTCCACTCTTCACCCCAGAGAACCTCGCCGCCGGACGTCCAGCTGCTCCCATTGTAGAAGCTGAGTTCCATCCGATAGCGCTCGCTGGTGCTGCCCCGGGGCGCTGTAAAGGTGGCAGACCAGCCGCCGGCCACAAAGGAATCGCCTTCCGAGCCGGAAACGCCAATCTCCTGCGCGACTCGCCGGACACTTCCTGTGCCCGCACCGCTCAGTTGATACGCCTGTCCGCCCAGACCTTCCGGATAAGTGTTTGCGTCTTCCAGTGTGGAAACCGCGACAATGCTGCCGCCCGTCGCGCCGGAAGGAACAGTCCAGTCGGTCGCGCCATTCCGGAAATCACTGTTCGACAGCAGATTCAGCCGACTGGGCGTGACACCCTCTTCCAGCTGCACCCCGTCATACCAGACCGATCCGACACCCAGCTCGCCAATCAGGTAAACGTTTGCAGCGCCGGTCACGTCATCGGTCGGCATGTCAAAGGTCATCGTCAGCCGATGCCAATCGTCTGTCAGCTGCACAGGGCTTGTATAGACCGGAATCGTTCCGCCGGATGCCCTGGCGATATGAACAAAGAGCTGCGCAGCGGTATCACCGGAAGTTTTTGCCCATGCGGAGAACGTATAGGTCTTTCCGGGGGTCAATGTAACGGTTTGGTATCCAAAGATGCTGCTGACCGTATTGGTCTTGTCGATCCGCATGGAACGCGCGGAGAACAGACGAACCGACGTGTCATAGTTCAGGCTTCCTGTGCCAGCCGCGTGACCCTCAATCCAGACATTGCCGGTGCTGAAGGTGGGGTCTCTTACCAGGTTCACCACAGAACGCTGCAATTTGGAGATCGCTTGTGGCTTGTTAATCGGCCCATCCGGCGCATAAGTGCTGGCCGCGCCATAGCCCAGTTCATCCGAAATGGAGACCAGGTTACCGCTGTCATTAAAGTGATAGCGGATCTTCTTGCCGCTCAGATTATCCGTCACAATGGTCAGGATGTCACGGTAGTCATAGCTGTGGTCAAACAGGATTGCATTTGCGTCATGGGTGCTGTTAATCCATACCCTCGTCACACGATAAGGCTCCGTGGCGGTGTACTCATAGTGTACAAAGGAACCATCCGCGTCGTTGACGACCATCTCCAGCAGTTGTGACCCGTCGGTCTTGAAATTATACCATGAAGCAATACCGTCCTGATATCGGATGATGGTCATCTGGCCAGCAGGATACCCAAACTCAATCCCGGTGCTGTCTCCGGGCGGATAGAGGTTGGTCAGGAGAGAACCGGACCATGCCACGCCGGTTGCGCGTCCTGCGCCATCGATAAAGCCGACATTCTTCATGCCGTCCAGAGTGATGGTAATCTGCTGACCCAGCGCATTGACCATCCTGGTCATGAGCTTCGCGTTAGCCCAGACATTGTTGAACTCCACGGTAGGGACGCCGAAGACCCGCTGGAAACCGGCTTTGTCGGTAATGACCGCTTCTGTGCTGCCGAGGGTCAGCGTCATCTCACGTCCAGCCAGGTCTTTCCATTCGCCGTCTTGCTGGGCAAAGTAGATCTCGGTTCTATCCTCATCAACCCATGTGTAATAGAGCACCCCGCTGATGGTCTCCTTGCGAAGCGCCTGCTGTGTGCTCAGTTTCCAGCCATAGCCGGTCTGGAAATCCGCGATCGTGCGGTAGCATGAATTGTAGACGTGCCGAATAGACAGCGGCATAATGTTGCCCGTCGTCGCCGTATCCTGGTGCTCGAAGATCAGGTTGCCGTTGAACAGGCTGACATGGCCGGTTCCCGCACGACCAACAGAATGGCTCTCATAGGACAGATAGCTTTCGAGGCCTGCCTTGCTGAGATAATCGATGATCACCAGCGGACGATACCCGGTATTCTGCGTATAAGCGCTCGAGCGAAGCTGGGCGTATGTATTTGACTGCGCCTTCAGCATGACGCCGTAGTTCGTTCCGCTGTACCACTTCCGCACCAGGTTGGTGATGTCGAAGGTGTGGTAGTGTCCCTCGCCTTCGTTTCTGTTCAACCGGGAGTAATCCAGCACCTTGGCATTGTAGGAAGGCATATTGTTATGGGTCAGGGTTCCCGGCGTCCAGGTGCTGGTCACCTCGTGTGCGGTGGCATCAAAGGCGGATGTTGGGTATCCGGACTGTGCCGTCACCACGCGGAACTGCGCATAGACAATGTAATCGGAGGAGTCCAGCACCGGGAGCACGTTTTCTCCAAAGCGGTAGAAGCTGTTGCAGACACCCCAGCTGGAACTGCCTTTCGTCAGCCGCACCAGATTGCTGCTGGTGCCGCTATGTGTTGTATTGGGCTGCTTGCTGCAGCTGTAGGCATCCTGAATCGCGCATCGGGCGTTATAGGTCACGACTGCCGGATCGAGGATCACGGGGAAGGCAGCCTTCTCCAGCCATTCCTCCGGCAGCGTATACGTAATGGCAAACTCAGCTTCGCTCTTGTGCTCAACGGTGTGTTTGACTTCCTGCTGTTCTCCGGCTTCGGAACTGTCCATGCAAACCGGGGTCGGAAATACATAGATCGCTTCACCTTTGGCGTTCAACAGCTTTAGGCTGTCTTCCGTTTCTTTGAGAGTAAGGCCCTCACTGGTGAAAGTGAATGTTACCGACTGTACCGCCTCTCTCGACGCAAAGACAAGATGATCCTTGAAGTTCGCACCGGACAATGTGCAGACCAGGTCAGCGCCGGGAAGGATTTCTTGGTATACAGCCTTGGAACCGACTCGATTGAGCTCATCCAACAGAGCTTCGGCGATCTTCTTCCGAGCGGCTTTCACTTCCTTCGACACAGGACGGAGATCCACATGCCCGTACAGGTCTTCTTCCAAGTCACGAACGGCGGCCTTCCGGTCGATTTCCAACTCAACAGCCCTCGGCTCAATCTTCTTCGCGCCTTCGACCCGCCAGGACAGCCGATATCCATCCGGATGCGCGAGGCTGATTCCATCCGGCAACAGCAAAACTTTCATATCGTCGTTTGCTTTATTCTGCAGGCCGCCTTCACAGGATACCAGTGTATTATCAATCGCCTCATACGCGCCGGATGACCGGTCCAGAAAATGCACCTGCTCGGCAAAGCTCATTGTCCGATGGCGGCCAGGTAATACATGAAAAGTCTTCGTATTGGTTGAGCGCTTCCTCAGATCCTCACTGAGGCTGTTATTTGCAATTTCCTTCTTCACGGCTGCTTCCATGGATCCCTGCTCCTCTCTGCCTTTGACTTCAATGCACGTCCTGCTGGAAAGATAGAATGCTCTTTCCCCTTCACTTATCTAATTGCATAAGCAGTGAAAAGTTCACGCAGTTTCCTGAATTTTGAACTCAAATGCATATTATGAGCCCCGTGCATAATATTTTTGCTATATACACAGGGCGCATAATAGATCGTTCCTTTCCTCCTATAATGCCTTTGATTTGATACGGAAAGGAGTGAGCGTGCTGTGCGCAACAGGACTTCTTACAGCAATGCCAATATGGTTGGCCAGCGCATCCGCTCACTCCGTGAAAAGCAAGGGCTGTCACAAGGAGAATTGCTTGCCCGGATTCAGGTGCTGGACAGCAATATGTCCCAGTCAAAACTATCGCGCATTGAAGGGCAGCTGGTTCCGGTTTCGGATACAGAGCTGTTCTTGATATCACAAGCTTTGCGTGTAACAATGAATGACCTGTTCCCGCAATCCGGCAGTTCCGGAGCAGTTTAACCCATTACAGGAAAGATAACTCATTCGGCTCGTCTGCCAAATGATGACGAATCCCGGAGCACAGCAAACGTGTTGTTTGCAAAAGTAACCGGCTTGTAGTATAGTTTCGATGCGGCGTACACTTCCCAATGCCACTCCGATTCTAATTCATCTGTTACACTTGGTGCCTTTAATGAATGTCTTCTTCAAAAGCAGGAATTCTGCGCAAATGGGGGTGAATAGATGCTGACTGAACAAGAAGAGCAATTCCTGGACGCAATATACGCCAAGTATG
>JBGVCH010000038.1:0-4664 GCA_045226335.1 Christensenellales bacterium
TATGAGGATATATTGAAAGAATGCGAGGCGATCCCCCATGTATGACATCATGATCATCGGCCAGATCACTCTGGATCACAACATCGACTTCGACGGTCGGGAGGAATTTCGGACCGGCGGCGCCGTCACCTTCTCCGGCTACGCGGCGGCGGCCATCGGCCACCGAGTGGCGGTGGTGCCCAAGGGCGATCCCCAGCGGGTGGACCCCTTCGCCACCTTCCGGGACAGCAAAGTGGAGAAGGTGTTCCCCGTGTTCTCCCCCACCTGCACCGAGATGGAGAACACCTACTTCACCGCGGACAGGGAGCGTCGGCGGAGCCTGAACACCCAGGGCATCGTCCCCTATGCCCCGGCGGATCTGCCGGCGGAACCGGCTCGCATCTATCACCTGGGCGGTCTCGTGAAGGGGGACATGGGCGGGGATCTCATCGAAGCCTGCGCCAAGCGCGGTGACACGGCCCTGGACGTGCAGGCGGTGCTCCGGTGCCGGAACGAGGACGGCACCTTGGAGCTGCGGGACTGGCCTGAAAAGAAACAATATCTGCCCCTGATCCGCTATCTCAAGACCGATGCCGCCGAAGCGGAGGTGCTCACCGGCACGGACGATCGGGAGAAGGCCGCCTTCCTGCTCTGTGAATGGGGCGCGAAGGAAGTGCTGATCACCCACAACACTGAAGCCATCGTTTGCGACGGACAGCGGATCTATCGCGCGCCTCTGAAGCCCCGGAATCTCTCGGGGCGCACTGGCCGGGGCGATACCACCTTCGCCGGGTATCTCACGGAGCGTCTCGATCACGACATCCCCGCTGCGCTGGAGTTCGCGGCGGCCCTGGTCTCCCTGAAGATGGAAACGCCGGGCCCCTTCATGGGAACCCGGCAGGACGTGCTGGACTATATCGAACGATTCTATCGCTGATCGCACGTAATAGAATAGCGGCCCGCAAGCGCGAGCCGTTTTTACTATCATTCTTTGTGCTGTCGTTGCATACACAGGCCATAGAAGACTATGGCTAGCAGCTGCGCCGTCGCGGAGACGGCCACCAGAAGGCGGGGGTCGAGATCATACAAGGCGCCCAGGAGCCAGCTTCCCAGGAACCACGCCGCACCGAAGCCCGTTTCAAAGATGCCGAAGCCGGTCCCCCGCCGGGCACGGGGCACGATCCGGCTGACGGCGGCCTTCATGATGCTCTCCTGCGCCCCCATGCCCACGCCCCAGAGCACGATGCCTACGCCGATCAGCCAGGGGGCCCTCGTCAGAAACACGAAGCAGGAGAAGAAGGCGCTCAGGGCCGTGGAGACGAGCAGGGCTTTTAGGCCGATCCGATCGAACAGCCAGCCGAAAAACAGCGCTGCGAAGGCGTCCACCGCCATAGCCGCCGCGTACAACAGGCTCAGCGCGGCGTCCGGGAACGCCTGCGTCTTGGCTGCATGGAGGGTGATCAGCGGGAAATCCGCGAAACCGAAGGCGAACAGGCAGATAGCGACCATATAGAGCGCAAAGGATTTACGGAAGCGAAACTCGGCCGTTTCCGTCTGCTTCTCCTCGAAGGCCTCCGGGTCCGGGTACTTCCTCCGGGCGAACAGGACGAGGCCGATGGTGATGAGGGCCGGTATCCCCAGCACGGCGAAACTAAGGCGATAGGTGGAAAACAGATCTCCCTTCTCCCGAACGGCGGCGATGAGAAAGAGGAGGACCGGCCCGATAAAGGCCCCCAGCTGATCGAGAAACTCCTGAAAGGCAAAGCCCTTGCCCGTACCGACCTCGCCGGCGGCGAAGCTGACCAGGGTATTCTTGGCAGGCTTTTTGATGGCCTTTCCTATGCGCTCCAAAATGACCAGGCCGCAGGCAACGGCCCATCCGTTCTGCGGCACCAGGGCCAGCGCCGGGATGGCCAACACCTGCAGAACATAGCCTGCGATGACCAACGTCCAGTACTTTTTGGTTTTGTCCGCCAAATACCCGGACAGGATCCGCAGAGAATACCCGCATAGCTCTCCGAACCCCGACACAAAGCCAATGGTCGCCGCCGATGCCCCGGCAAGGTTCAGGTAGTTGCCCAGGATGCTTCGTGCCCCCTCGTGGGTCATGTCTGAAAACAGGCTGACCACGCCCATCAGGGCGATGAACCACAGCGCATCGCTGACCCTTCGTTTGTTGTCTTTCACATGCACCGCTTCCTTTGTCAAAACCGATCCGTTTTAGATAGTATACCACAGCCCACCAACCGGCGCACGATCTTTTACGCCCATATGCCTTGACCATGAAAAGAGCACAGCCGTCCTAAATAACGGCTGTGCTGCTGATGCATATCACCCGCAGGCAGTTCAGACGCCCAGCTCGAAGCTGACGTCGCGGACATCGCCCACGGACTCCAGGAACTCCGAGAGGTCGTTGACCGTCACGTCGTGGCGCATGCGCAGCGTCAGGTTGTAAGCCGCGCTGCCGTCCTCCAGAAAGTCGATCTTGACCTCCAGGATCTGCATGCCGTGCTCCTCGATATACTCATTGAGCGCCTTGCGGAACTCCGCCGAGTGGCTCACTACGCAGTGCATCCGGCCCACCACCATGGAGTCCACGCCGATGGTGAACTTGTGCATGAGGATCTGGATGACGGCGACCACCAGCGTGGAGAAGACGCCCATGATGTACATCCCCGCCCCGATGGCGAGGCCGATGCCGGCCGTGGCCCAGATGCCCGCCGCCGTGGTCAGGCCCTTGATGGAGTTGCCGTTGCGGAAGATGATCCCGGCGCCCAGGAAGGAGACGCCGCCGATGACCTGGGCCGCCAGACGGGCGGGGTCCGTGCCCTTGGTACCGTACATCCCGGCACCATCGGGACCGACCAGGTCGGCAAAGCCGTACTTCGACACGATCATGGTCAATGCCGCCGCACAGCAGACGATGATATGGGTCCGGATGCCCGCCTCCTTCAAGCGCTTGCTGCGCTCAAAGCCGATGGCAGCGCCGCAAACGCAGGCGATCAGCACCCGGATGAAGAATTCAGCATACTGGGAGAGGGAGAATTGCCTCGCCAGAATCTCAGCAAAAGTCACAGGTATCGCCTCCTAAAGCGCTCTTTGTCCAGGGGTCTGGATCAAAGCAGATGGAATACGGCCACTAGTCCGGAGAACACGATGGAAACAGTGGCGCAAAGCTTGATAAGGATGTTCAGGGAGGGGCCGGAGGTGTCCTTGAAGGGATCGCCGATGGTGTCGCCCACCACGGAGGCCTTGTGGGGCTTGCTGCCCTTGCCGCCGAAGTGGCCCTCCTCGATGTACTTCTTGGCGTTGTCCCAGGCGCCGCCGGCGTTGGACATGAACACCGACACCGCAAAGCCCGCCACGGATACGCCCGCCAGCAGCCCCACCACGCCCGTGGGGCCCAGGATCATGCCTGTGGCGATGGGCACGATCACCGCCATCACCGCCGGGACCACCATCTCCTTCAGTGCACCGTGGGTGCAGATGGATACGCACTTAGCGTATTCCGGGGTGGCCGTCCCCTCCAAGATGCCCGGTATCTCGGCGAACTGCCGCCGCACCTCCACCACCACGCGCTGGGCGGCCCGCTCCACGCCGTTCATGGTGACGGCGGCGAAGACGAACACCAGCATGGCGCCGATGAACATGCCGATGAGCACGGTGGGGTTGATGATGGAGAAGTTCAAGACCGCGTCCGTCTTCTGCTGGATGATATTAACATATGATACCAGCAACGCCAGAGAAGTCAGGGAGGCAGAGCCGATGGCGAAGCCTTTTCCGGTGGCCGCCGTGGTGTTGCCCAGGGAGTCCAGGGCGTCCGTGCGGTTGCGGACCTCAGGGTCCATGCCCGCCATCTGAGCGATGCCGCCGGCGTTGTCGGCCACGGGCCCGTAGGCATCGGTGGCCAGGGTGATGCCCAGGGTGGAGAGCATGCCCACGCCCGCGATGCCGATGCCGTAGAGGCCCCGGTTGAAGGACTGGAGGAAGTGGCCGTTGGCGTCCACGATCTCATTGGTGCCGCCGGAGCAGTAGTAGCTCAGCAGGACGGCGGCGCACACGATCAAAATGGAGGTCAACGCGGATTCCATGCCCAATGAGATGCCGCCGATGACGATGGTGGCGTAGCCCGTCTGGGAGGTGGCCGCCAGATCCCGGGTGGGCCGATAGGATTCGGAGGTGAAATATTCCGTGAAGAAGCCGATGAGGCAGCCGGAAACCATGCCGCAGAGGATGGCTACGTAGATCCCGATCCACCGGACGCCCTCCACGTCCTTGAAGATGAAGTACGTCAGGGGCAGGGCCAGCACCGCGGAAAGTATGGCCGCGGTATAGGTGCCCGTGCGCAGCGTCTTCAGGAGGGTCATCTGGTTGGCGTCCTCCCTGACCCGCACCAGCTGTGAGCCGAGGATGGAGCAGAGTATACCGGATACGGCCAGAAGCAGCGGCAGGAGCATGCCGGAGAAGCCGTAGCCGCCGATGGCGGACAGAGCGAAGGTGGCCAGGATGCTGCCCACATAGGATTCGTACAGGTCCGCACCCATGCCGGCCACGTCGCCCACGTTGTCGCCCACATTGTCGGCGATGGTGGCGGGATTCCGAGGATCGTCCTCAGGGATCTTCTTCTCCACCTTGCCCACCAGGTCCGCGCCCACGTCGGCCGCCTTGGTGTAGATGCCGCCGCC